>JAEOSR010000113.1 GCA_016840285.1 Candidatus Hodarchaeota archaeon
GAATGATGTTGAAAAAGTCGTCGATAGTCACTTCCCTCCCATATCTCAAAGTTGATCTTTAGAATGCTGATCATCTTCGAATAAGCCTCTTCACAGATGGTGTAGAATGAAAAGAAAGATTTAACATTTTATTCCCAAATACTAAGAAACTTATTGCACTACAGTCAGCGAAGTAGAAGGGAGTCTTATTAGCGTTATACCCGCATAAGGAAAAATTAAAAATCTCTTAAATATCCCTGAAAATTATGAACTGGCTTGTATTCTTCCTTTAGGATATCCAAAAGAGGACGCTTGGTTAACGAAACAATATAAACTAAGCATTGAAAAAAAATTCGACACAATACTTGGATTTGATTACATATTTGACCTCCTACATATTTGACTCCTCAATCAAGATATTGGGCATAATTCGTTCTTTAATATTTCAGCAATTGGTCAATATTTAAAAATATGTATCTTCTAACTCTCAATTGGAAAGTAGGACAGGAATAAAAGTTTATGGAAGATGATATCAAAAAAGAAATGATGTCTTACTATAATGAGAGAGCAGAGGAATATGATGAAATATATAGAGGAATCTATGGAAGGAAACGCCACGTTACTATCGATCCTAGAGACTATCAAAAAGATGTGATTAAAACTTCAGAAATGGTTTTAGGTTTTGGTAAAGGACACTTAATTGATATAGCTTGTGGACCTGGTTTTTGGTTGTTAAGCTATGCACGAAATTGTAGTATTATAACATTACTCGATCAATCAGAAAAGATGCTAAAAGAATGCAGAAAAAGAGTCGAAAAATTAGGATTAGTAAATATAGTCAATCTTATTCAAGGGGACTTCTTCGAAGTTAAGCTTAAAAACAATGCATTTGATAGTGCTTTGGTTGGATTTCTATTAAGCCATTTTACCTTAGAACAAGAAAAAATCTTTTTTCTGAAACTCAAAAGAATTCTAAAGCCAAATGGCCAACTTATGCTTATTGAGAGTGCTTGGAATAATGAACGACAAAAGTATAGAAAGAAGGAAGGGATCCAAGAGAGAGCATTAAATGATGGTCGGATATTTAAAATATACAAACGATATTTTGACAAATTAGATATTGAAGAGATATTTAAGAGAAATAATTTTAAAATTAAATCATGTTATGGTGGGAAGGCCATTATTTCAGCAACATTAGAAAGAAATCTTTAGGGAGTCCTTACTGTCCTTTACTAACGAGCTATTGGAAAAACTGAGGCAATCGAGGTTGTACAGCGCGCAAGATTGTCTTTTGATGTATCCTATAACGTGATATTATCATTCTATCTCTTATTTTATATTTGTTGTAATTGTATCGCAATGTTATATAATTTACCTAAATAGTAACTCTAATATACCATCTCGTAGACAGTTATCAATATAGGTTACCAATAAAAGCTCAGAATAATTTATTCAAATCTCCTATTAGGTTGATTGATTGAATTCAAAACAGAATTGAAAAAAGAGAATAAGAAAGAAACAAAGGAAAATTGTGAGATTGGGTAAAACTGGCCTGGAAGTTTCATTAAATACATTCATATATAGTAATACCCCTCTTAAGGTACTAGTAAAGAATTATACCTTTTCCATTAAGCAGCTTTTACACTAAAAAAGGCAAACAAGAATGGTCTTTCTTATGTTGTACAACTATCTCCTTGAAATCCAACAAGACTGGCCTTTTTCTAGTTTATCCCGAAAATATCCTAAAGTGCATATGAACATTTGGCGTAATTCTCAAAGTGACATTTTAGAGTTGAGAGGCGAAACAACTGCCCTTGAGAGAGCGATCTCAGACATTGAAAACGAACTGGGAACCATCATTAATATCTTCCCAGAACGTAACAATGTTCAACTAGTTTTAAAACCGTGTAATAATTTTAAATACCCATTAGGCTCAATTCTTAACCATTATGACTGTCTTGAACTCCAACCTGTCAGGTATTTCGCTGGACGTGAAATTCGCAATATTCTGATTACACCTGATGCTATCGGGTTGATCCTAGACGAGATACAAAAAGAGGTTCCAGAAATTAAAGTAAAAGTGTTAAAGCTTGCTCCTTTGAAGAAGATCGACAGTTTCTATCCCCTTTATTTACATTTACCTCTAGATGATCTAAAACAAGGTTTAACCCTTAAACAACTAAAAGCACTGACCCTTGCCTTTAATAGCGGCTATTACGAGTTACCCCGCAAGATTTATTTAAAAAATCTTGCAAAAGAGATGAACATTCATCGAAGAACCTTTGAAGAACATCTTCGTAAAGCAGAAAAAAAGATTATGACTTATTTAATTCCCTCCCTGTTGTTGTAATTGGGAAAATTTTGAGAGCTTGGTAAAGAAAAAAATGATTTCAGAGAATTATAAAAAGGAGACATCTTTCAATGGATAAGAATGCAGTATATACAACGATTGAAAGATTTTTAGATCATTGGGAAGGAGTGCGGATGGTTACTTTGAAATTACTGATCTGCTTTAATAACAATGATTTGAATTACCGACTTGCTCCCCATTGGCGAACAGTAGGAGAAATATTTCACCATATAGGAGGACATCAATTTTTTGTTGTTAGAGGAGTGTTTAAAAGACGCTGGGAGCCGAAACTAAATGAACCAGATATTGATTGGGATAGTCATAAAATACGAACAACGAAATCTGTGAAAAATCTTCAAAGATGGTTGTTTGATGTCCAAGCGTTGCTTAAAAAATGGTTTAAGGAAGCAGATGAGACGGTATTAAGTGAGATTCGCGACGATAATCCTTGGCATGAAAGCATGCGAGGGTGGCTTCTACTTCACCATCCATATCAAGATGAACTCCATCATCGCGGGCAACTCTATGCTATCGCTCGCTTACTTGGTAAAGATCCTCCAAATGTCTTTGCTGAAGAATATCCAAGTTATTGGGATCCTAGGAAGAGTCACTAAAAAAGTTATCTTGGTAGGTTCATTTAATCAAAGTATCAAATGCAGCAAAATATTATAATTATCTTCTGTTGGAGGATTTGTAAATTTTGATGTTAAAGAGACTCTTTCGACGTCATTCCAAAAAGGAGTATCTTTAGTAGATGATCAAACTAAAAATATACCGTAGCTAACTTCAATTACAGTATTAGTCTGAAGTGCTTTTTACTTCTTTAGATATGTTTCATTGAGCTTTATAAGGTTCAGTCATCAACTTAATGTCCGTCATACGTTGTAAAGACGAAGAGTTACATGTTGATCAAGGACATTAGTGAATGTTTGAAGGTAACCGCGGCAAATTGGAAAGAGTCTCTGCTTTTACCTTCTTGAGAGCCCGTACGACAGTTAAGATATCTTCTGGTTCTGTACGGTAGTTTGTAATACATGCCCTAAGTACAGGTAAAACTTTATTGAGGTATGTAGTAGAGATCCAAGCTACTCCAGAAGAAGTAATTCTCCTCGCAACACTCTCTATGAACCGCGCAGATTCGGTTTCTGGAATCTGTGGATTCATAAAACACACTACTGGTAATTTTGTCTTATTAGCAACTTTCCATCCTGTAGCTTCTAGCTCTTGACGAAGCAAATCACCCATTGCTATTTGATGTCTAATTACCGTGCGATACCCTTCCCACCCAGCTACAATAAGGGATAAAAAGACCTTTAATCCTATAAATCGCCGTGAACATTGAATGGAATGTCTATAGGGATCAATGATATCTAATTCTTTCGCATCACGTGGCATATAATCGGTTGTTATACTAAAAGTCCTTCCTAGAATATCTTTATGACGAGTAAGATAGATTCCAGCTCCCATAGGAACAGAAAGCCATTTATGTGTATCGAATGTGATCGAATCTGACCGTTGAATCCCTCTCAGTATGTTGTGAAGTTCAGGGATAAATGTAATCGCCCCAGCCCATGCTGCATCAACATGAAACCAAAGGTTCTCATGAGAAGCTATATCAGCTATGCGAGCAATCGGATCTACTACTCCTGCGTTTGTGGTACCTGCTGTAGCTGCAATCAAGAATGGTACAAATCCTGCGTCTCTGTCTCGCGCGATTTGCTTAACTAACACCTCAACATCCATTTGTAATGCATTATTAACGGGTATCTGCCGCACTGCATCGGTACCTAAACCACAAACGCGTGCTCCTCTTATGAAAGAATGATGGCCTTCCATTGAAACGTACAGCGTGGGTTGCTTCTTCAGTCTTCGTACCCCTTTATTTGTGAATTTCGGAAATGCTTGTGTAAGAGCAGTTAGTATTGCAGTACGATTTGCCTCGGCACCTCCCGTCGTAAAGGTGCCATCTATTTTTGTCGGATCATAACCAAATTGGATACCAAAGGTTTGTATCAGGTACCGCTCAACTTCAATAGCAAAGGGACTGTGGCTCCATGATGCGAGCTGGGGATTAAAAGTAGCAACTAAAGCGTCAGCTGCGATACCCATTGTGGCAGGAGCAGGATTGAATAGCCCTAAATATCTAGGATGTGGAGTATGTACTTGATAATCCCATAGACCTTGAATAACAAAATCTATTGCCTCAAAAGGATCAATAGGCTGGTTAAAATTTATGGGATTCAAAAGTGATCGAACTTTGGAGGGATCTAACTCGGGAGCTACACGGGCTTCATGTACCTTTGAAATAAATAATTCAATTGCGTTAATAATATGCTTCCAAAGCTCATTCCGTCTTTGTTCGTCTAAATCTAATATTTTCGATAGTTTCATTTGACCTCTTACCTATATTATCTGTTTGAATGCAGGTGATTCAATTATAACTATTATGTAGTAAGAAACCTTAACCAATACGTCTTCAATGCCTTTAATCTGTCCATAATACTTTGTCAGTGAATCTGTAATGATTATTTCATCTTCCATGTTTAAACTGCCTTTTTCTATGACTCAAAATACAGTCATTTCACCCTTTAACTTCAATGAATGTTCCATTCGTGTTAAAAAAGCAAATCCTACGAAGAGTAGCAGTGTCGAAATTACAACCAAGGAGAATAGTTCCCCTGTGAAATCAGTAATAGACATCCCTGCAACAATACTTCCCCGAATGATTTTTAATGAATAGGTAAGGGGTATTACCTGTCCAATTATTCTCCCCCATCCTGGTAACATCTCAACTGGTGCAATGGCTCCAGAGAAAATGAAGAATACTAATGTGAGAATGTTTGCAGTATTAGTTCGATCACGAAGACTCAGGGTAATACCGTTAACAACCAATCCAACCCCAAAAAGAGAAATGACAGTCATAGCTATACCTAGAGTCA
>JAEOSR010000008.1 GCA_016840285.1 Candidatus Hodarchaeota archaeon
TAGAGGTACTTTCCAATATATAACAATTTTTTAAAGTTGAGGAAAGATGAAACACGATTACTTGGAAAAATGATGAAAAAGGGTAGCTAATTGGAATATAAGAAAGTTATTTTAGTGGGAGATCCCACAGTAGGTAAAACATCACTAATTAATCGTTTTGTCACCAAAGTTTTTACTGGAGAATACATATCTACCCTTGGAGTAGCTATATCTTCTAAACGAGTAATAATCAAACATGACCAGGAAGTGTACCTACAAATATGGGATATTGCAGGACAAACTCTGTTCCAGAAGTTTCGTAATAGGTTTTTTAATGAAGCACATGGAGCTTTATTAGTATTTGACTTGACTGTACCAAAGAGCTTAAAAAATCTTCATTCATCATGGATTAAGGATATCTTAGATATAGTAGGGAAAATTCCGTTAATTCTCCTTGGAAATAAAGATGACTTGAAGCAGTTTCGGTTGATTTGGCCTCAAGAGATAAAATTTTTCTCAGATCAATATCCTGAGATTGTAAACTATTATGATACTTCCGCATTAACTGGGCACAATGTTGAAAATGCCTTTCTTGATGTAGCTTCTCGAATATTCCATTTCAGTTATCAAAATAAGAAGTAAAATCAAAGTTCTTAGATTCTAAGCTTCCATTCTCTGCTTAAATAGCTAATCTTGATATATAGAATATTTGGTTAATTAGGTCAATTTTATTAACTGAATAATAAATCAGATAAGATAGTGTCTTTACATATGAGTAATACGTCAAAAAAAATCGTATTTCTGGGTTTAGCTGAATCTGGAAAATCGACGATCATTGATAGTGTAATTGAGGGAAAAATTCCCCAATTTGGGGGAAAATACGATGCTACTATTAATTATCAGAGAAAAATCAAGATGCTTTGCGGTACAGAACTAAATATATTTGATTTAGGAGGTCAGACTCGCTTCTTGGATCGTTTCACTGGAGATCTCTCCGAGTTTGTTTTTAGTGATGTTGACGTGTTTATTTTTGTCCTTGAACCTCTTCAAGTAGCAGATTTATCTCGAGCTAAGTATTATCTTGAACTCTCAATAGAAAAACTCGACCAATTTAGTCCAAAAGCAAATGTCCACATTCTTCTCCATAAAATGGATCTTCTCCCTGAACGATTAGTTGATAATGTTTCTGATTACATCACAAGCTACATTAACACTGAAATTTCAAAATATCTACAGTTTCACAAGACATCAGTATTTTCTGAATCAATTTATATGGTCACTGGAAAAATCTTAGCACAAGTTTTGGACTTTGAGACTGACTTTCACTCAATATCAGAAGAGTTCATTCAAGGTCTTCCTAATATAGCCAACCAAGTCCAGATTAGGACAAAAGAGGGAATTATCCTACATCTAAATGAAAATAAAGACAATCTGAGCAAATTATCAACAATCCAAATAAATAAATTATTTGAATCATCTATTCAACAGTTTAGCATTAATGGAGGAAACGATAAAAGGTTTTTTTCTACTGAAGTTATAGACCAAATATGTTTTACCGATTTTTTAGATAACGGATTAGCAGTACTGATCCTAATTTCAAATGAGACGGTAAAAATGCTTCAAGAAGAAACATCAACGATTTACGATCAAATAATTTCTATATCTAATCAGATTAGTTTATTTTAACAAGAAAGAATTTCTTCATCGATTATTCGACAAAAGTAAAGGAATTAAGAATATTGCGACGAGAGACGATTTTAACAGGATTGACAAGTGAATCCTGTGATAAGCAATTAAAAGCGCTTGATTTCTGTATCGTCGATGAATCTCTTTTAGTTGATAAAGAAATTCTAAACAAAGTCTTTAATTTATTAAATCATGAAAATTATTATATTCGAAATCAAGCTGAAGAAGTTCTGAGCTTCTACATTGAATATTCTTCAGAGTCTAAAGAGGAACTTATTAAATTATTGACTGAAGTATTTAGTAAAAAGGAAATAAAGCAGGATTTCTGGTTTCGTTGCACAAAATTATTCTTTTTATTACCTTTCATTGAATCTAGGACTAATACGTTAATTCAAATTCTAACTAGTAATGCAACTTATGCTCAAGGATTTCTCATCTTTATCTTAAAAGATCTTTGTAAAAAATTCCCTGAAGTTTTAACTGGGATTCTGGATACCGTAGTTAATCAGCACAGTGACGTAAAGAAAGCTATTTGTATAATTTTCTGGAACAATCCAGTTTTTTTTTCTCAAAAAGCAATTGATGTTTTTTCAATATTATCTAACGATGAGGATCGTGAAGTTCGTAGATTAATATGTGAAATATTGAGCCAAATGCTGAATTTTGAACAATATAAACATGATATTGGGAAAATTTTGGAATGTAGGTTATCTGATCCATCATGGCGAGTTCAGAAAATCGCCCTGAAGAGTATAGTAACACATGGTTTTTTAGATGATCAAAAAATATGGGATAAGGTTATCGGGCTATTTTGGCATCCAGAATGGCGTGTAAGAAAGAATATCTGTGAAACACTACCAGTTCTCCAATCTTTGGAGGAACAGAAAAACAAGATTATTTTGGAAAGTTTAATGGCAGCCCTTGATGACCCCAATTGGGAGGTGAGAGAAAGTGCTGCTATATCACTTAACCATCATTTAGATTTAGATAAAGTCGAATTCAACAACGTATTAATAAAAATTAGCCATCTAACAACTGACCTGCACGAAGAAGTCAGGAGAACCGCTTGTAATATTATATCTAAACGATTCAATGCTTTTAAGGAGAGGGAGGATGATTCTTTTAGAAAAATCGTTTGGCTCTTAGAAGACCCAAAATGGTTGGTTCGTGATGAGGCTTTAACGAACCTTTTCAGTTTTTTGAATAATCCCCATTACGATAAACATTTTCCGACTATTTTTTATTGTCTTGTGAAATTACTGAGTGATAGAGATCACAATGTAAGGGAAAAGGCTTGGCTGATATTACTGAAAACAAAACTATCAGATAACCATTATCGGATCTTTATTTCTGAATTGATCACATTATTTAATCATCCTAATCCAGAAGTGCGCTTAAAAGCTTGTGAATTTTTACATGAAGACATAGAGTTTTGGAGGCCTAGTCAGAATATCGTACTCATGAGTTTCACATCCCTTTTAGAGGATGAAGACTCCAAAGTGCTATCTAGTGCATGGGAATTGGTATCTAAGTACAATGAAGTTTATTCATACACCTCCACTTACATCTCTCAGCTTTCTGAAAATCTTGAGGACATTGATCCCAAAATAGCCATATTTATCTGTGAAACTTATCATAATTATAACTTAATAAAAGGTAATTTTCTTCTTCGGGATCAATTTATTCTGATACTTTCTAAGCAAAATATTTCTAGAGAATTGAAAAAGAAAATTTTAAGCGTTCTCACGAGTCAAGGATTATTTAATTTTCTTGAACCGCAAATAATACCCCAATTAATGGAAGAAGGACAATGGGATGTGCAGGAGATGCTCATTCCATTTTTAATACATTTTCTCATTGAAGATAGTGCAAAAACACTAGAGCAAGCGGATTTCCAAGAAATAATTATTGATCTATTATCTGATCCCATAATTAAAAGCAAAAGAAATTCCCAAACATCCTTTCAGTCAATTGATATTCTATTTGAAAGCCTAGAGAAAGACCTCCTAGAGTTTAATATAGAGGAGTTTCTCTTTAATAGTACTAATGATGCTAAACGATTAGACAACTGGTTAAATTTAGAAAGCAAATTTGATTTCATCCTAAAGATTAATCACCCCCAGTTAGATGAAATAAAGATTAAGTTTCAAGAGAGAATATTGAATCAAATTAAACAGGGCTTGGTTAAATTTGGATTCATGGAAATTTTCAAAAATGACATTGGATTAAACACACCTTTACAAATCGTTAATCTCATGCGTCGTCAACAGGAATCAATTCGCATTCGATTACTGTTAGAAATCGATAAACGCGTTGATCTTTCAGAATTACAATTTAGCAAACTTAAGAAAGCCGTAATAACTTCTATTAACGATAATTCCTTTAAAATACGAACCATTTCTTGGAATATCATTCAATATAACTTACTTAAAACCAATGAATTGGATCCGAAAATATTATCAGTGATTACAGACTCTCTCAATAGTATATATGATGATACTCGGGCTAAAGCTACTTCTCTTTTATTAACCTGTATTGACATTAAAGACGTGAAGTATGAAACTATTTTCAATCAAATTATTAACAAAATGGAGGATCAGAATTCACTTGCACGCAACCAAGTTTGGCAGTTTTTGGATACAAGGGTTAACCTATCGTATAAGCGATATTCACCAATAACCATGAAGATTCTCGATTTACTGTCTAATCCAATTGTAAATGTAAGAAAAGAGGCGGCTTTTTTTCTAGAACGTAATTTGAAAATTTTTCTCCCTATTATTGAAAATTATCCCCAATCTCCAGAGGTTTATCATGCTTTAGGCTTTATGTACACTCAAATTGATTATCTAAAAGCAAAGCAAATGTTTGAAAAAGCCATTTCTATTAATCCTTTAGAATTAAATAGTATACTAGCCATTGCATTAATTTACTTAGATCAGAGAGATCCTGAAAAAACCATTCAAATGCTAAAAAGGGCCCAGCAAATCAGCCCATCAGATTCCAGGATATATCAGATCTGGTCTGAATGTATGAATGATTTGGGAAACGATAGTGAGGCAAGAAAACTGGAGGAAAAAGCTAAAATATTAGAGCACAGGCAAAAAATTTCTTAGAAATGGTTTCTTTCTTAGCAATTGAAGTGGCAGTACGAATAGTCTCTATGAAAGAGATTATAATCCCCAAAAAACCATCTTAGTCTTTTCGAGTATTGGAAAACATTATGACAAAGAGGCAGCATCTCATCAGTCCAAATGATAATTATTAAAAAAGTGGAATAATTAGTTTGTTAGTTGTATGATGAAGGTTTTACCGACCGATCCTTATTATTAATAAGGAAATGATGAGAACTGGCAACTGACCTACTTTTTTAGATGAGACTGTATGAGTCATCAGTGTATCTGTGGTTTACCTGGCGAATTGGAATTTCCTCTTACATCACAATACTTCTGTTCTAGTTGTTTCTCTCGAAAGGTTGAGAAGAGAATTTTAAACCAGATTCCAAGATATGTTCGAGGACACCCTATAGCTGTTGCGTTATCAGGGGGCAAAGATAGCACTACAATGCTTCACGTTCTCCATAAATACCAGCGAAAACTCAGAATTACTATAATAACTGCCATTATCCTTGAAGAAGAGATCCTAGAAATGCAATTGGCTCGAAAAAAGGTTATAACCCAGCTTAAACCAAATTATCCTAACATCAATTTTATTCAGAAATCTTATTCTGAATTATTCAATTATTCTCTTCCCAGCTTGGTTCAACAATCAGATAAACAGGGATTAGGATTTACTCCGTGTACAATCTGCGGTGTATTACGCCGTCATGGTATTCTGAGGATGGTTTTGAATATAGGAGCCGATTTTATTGCAATGGGAAATACTCTCGAGGATGAGGCTGAAACAATACTCCTCAACATTATTCGAGGTAATCCAAGGAAAAATTATCGCGACAAGATTGAGTACAAACCAGATGATATGAAATCACTGCCATTGAGAATCAAACCCTTATCAAAAGTGTCTGAAAAAACTATTAGTAAATATGTTAGTATTAATCAATTAGAAGTCTTAAATACCCAATGTGTTTTTGCAGATAGATCTTTCCGATCTGAAATCGCCTCATTCCTATCTACAATTGAGGAAAAAGATCCAAGTGTACTTTATAACATCATTTCATCAATAAGAAAGGAAACGATGAGAAAAACGCAAGTTGAGGTACATAAATGTAGACGGTGCTCATCTTATTCGCCTGAACTTGAGTGCTCAGCTTGTCGAATGATACAAAAAATAATGAATTAAATATCCTCGGAGGCAAAGAGCTTCTCGTGGCTTGTTTAGGGGAAACTTATGATAGATTATACTCATAACAAGCCAAATAGGGGGATAAAGAATGGATGAGAGGAAATTTATGAAATTACAGAAGTTAGCTAATTTTTAACCAATTGCTTCCAACATAGATAGTCTGAATTTGTAAATGAAATAGAAACTTTTTAAACCAATTTCAAAGGTAGTCAATGAAAAAATCTATGATACTATTGTTTCCATTATATATATAACTAAAATTATAAATCGATAGAGTTAATCTATCTAAGACAGAGTAACTATCTTGGTCTAGATGTTTAAAAGGCTGGATTAAAATGCGTAAGCAACCTTTAGGAATGTTAAGATCTTTAATCGTGATTTCGGATTGGATTTCCTTTGCTGATCCTGACAAGCCAATTGATATAAGATGGCTTTATAAAAATCAAGACGTTGAATCCATTGAAACATCCAGTGTCATTTTTATTCCTATGGATTTTTCACGTTTGATTCTTTTTAATCTTTCATATCTCTTCCTTTATGGAGTAGGGATATATTGGACTAAATTTTCTATAGGGAAGAAAACAATAACTACAGATACTAAGTATATAACTGGCCTTGTCATTCCAGAGGAAAAATGGCTCAATAACCACTTCAGTACAGAACCATTTGTATTTCCTCCTCCCTATGATTTTATGATTGCTGGGGAAAATCTCCTAGAATTTTCTTTTAATACATTAGAAGTTCAAGAAGATTATGCAGGACAAAGCCGACGTGCTTTTGAACGAGGTAGAATATTGACGCAACTCGTTTTTCCCCTTAAGGAACCTTTGATTATGTTAAGGGAAGCAACGGAAGGATTTGATGAATTTTACTACTCTCCTGCTCCTATGAGAGTTCTTATTTCTGAGTTTTATAACGAGATATTTGTAAATGAAATCGCAATAGAATCTACAAATGAGATGTATGAGGAGAATATTCCAGGAGTTCGGAGAATTAAACCCAACCTCTTAGAGATTTTCCCCAAACAATGGAATAATGAAGTCTATCTTGATGGTTTGCGTCGTGAAGTGTCAAAAATCGCAAAAGATTTTGCTTCAATTGGAGCCCCGATGATTTTAAAATAGATTTCTATCATTTTATTGGTAATTGTTTCCTCAAAATCTGCAAGAAGAATTTGTTACAGTAGATACGAATAAATCAATGTTTAACTTAATAAAAAACAATTCTTATCGTGTTTGTTTAATCCAGAATGTCCAGTATATTGAATGATTCGAAAAGTAATGAAGTTTTGATCTTCGGGGCGAGTCTCACAGAATAAGTAGTTATAATTTGCCAAAATTAACATTTTAAAGAAAGATTTAGCTAAACAAAGAGAAAATTTCTTTGAACTCCTAGAATAGACTATTTAAGTCGAAATAAAGCTAATAATTTATGTGTTTGGAACCAAACACTTTCCCCTTTTCTCACGGAGTGCCGAGATAAGTGATTGAGAATCGTTACAACGAAGTCCGAATGCTTCTCAGAAAAAATGAGATTGAGAAAGCAGAAAAAGTTTATGCAGAGCTGGCAAATTCAGCGAAAAGATTCACTAATGAAGAAAAATATTGGTTCTGTTTGTTAGGGAGTGAAATAAAACGAAAAAGGAAAGATTATCAATCAGCAAAGGATGACATTGAAGAAGCATTCTTATTATCAAAAGAAATCATATTAGCTGACATACAAAAGAGCAGTCTTTACGGAAGAATGGCTATAACCCAATACAGACTAGAAAACTATACAGAAGCAGCCTCTTTATTTCACAAAACATTATCATTTTTTTCTGATGATTTAGGACGACAGAACTATTATCGACAAATGTTATGCAGTTGTTATGTCAAGTTAAAAGATGAAGAAGGTTTTTTTCAAGCTTTGAAGGCTGGATTGACTGATATTATAGAAGGTCAGCTTGAAAAGTATTGGAATTCAAATTTAAACTTCGCCTGGGATATAACTTGGCTTGCTAGACAGCTCCCATGGAGTGAAATTGTTACTAAAGCTCTTGATTTAAAATTCCAACAATCTGATAAAATTATCCAAGGTTTCTTAGAATATTTTCGTGCACGATTAGCCAGACAACAATTGGATCAGAGTAAATTCTTAATCTACATGCAAAAAAGCTTAAAGTTGTGTTCTGCAATAAGTTCGAAAAATTTTGTTTCGTTGTGTTTAAACTTCGTTGGAATGCTTCAATTGTTTGGTGAGTACCAAAGAGCCAAAAATATTTTGGCCCGATGCCTAGAAAAGATCCCAGACTCTTCTCCTCGAAGAGTCCATATTTTAAATACCTTAGGGTCCACCCTACGATTTACTGGAGAATATAATCTCTCTATTCAATACTTAAAGGAATCTCTCAAGATAAATCAGACTATTCACGACATATGGCAGGAAGCTTATACTCACAATACGCTTGGGATGGTTTATACGCTAACTGGTAATACAAAGAAAGCAACAGAACATTATGAATCCAGTATGAGGCTAAGCAAGAAAGGTAATGATTATTATGGGTTGGGATTCACCTATGGAGCACTTGGCTGGCTTGAGTCTAATCAAGGCAATTTGATCCAAGCGAAAAAATGGTATATATCAAGCATATCGATATTTGAGGAAAAAGCAAAAAACGTACCTGCAATAATCTTATTAGCTTATGCAGAATTATTATCAAAGATGGGAGATAAGTATTCTAAAGACGTTAATGTACTAATCATTAAAGCACGAAACCAAATTTGGGCACAACAGAAGCGCCTAGATATTGGTAGATATTATAATACACTAGGAAATATTGCTCTCAACCAAAAAAAGAAGCTAGATCAGGCCCTAAAGGCGTTTTCGTTAGCATTAGAATATTGTGACTCCTTTGAAGTAGAAACACAAACCCTTTTAGGTATAATTAAAACAAATTTAGAATTATTCTTAGATTCACCAACAAAATATGACTATTTAGAGAAAGTTAGGTTATTTCTATTTGATCTTAAATCTGCTGCTGAATCTTCTGCTCTTATTTTAGGTGAAGTTGATTTAATCTTGGGGATCATTGAAATGCATTCACAACAATATCAAAAAGCAACCAAGAAATTCAATCAAGTTTTGAAACATGCAGAAGAACACAAATTTACTTTACTAGAAGCAAAAGTCCAGAAACAGAAAGAAACTCTTCAAATTTTGCACACACACGATCAACTGCAAAAAGTCACCTCTGCAACTAATGACCATGATTTAAAAACAAACTCCATCCGGGAAGCTATTGATTACCTTACTGAGCTCACGAAATTGTTCGGTACGCAGACTAAGAAAGAGGACAGACCTTAATAATGGTAGATTTTATTTAAAATACTAAGTGGAGAAAGGGGAATGAATGGTTTTGAAGGAGAAACTGACAAGAACAATAGCTCCTTATAGGAGATATCTCCCATATATGGCGTTTTTATATGCTATCTTTCTCGTAATTCTATTCTTATTCTTTTTAATTTTCGGAAAGTGTGTTTTGTATTTTGTATGAACTGTGGTAACGCAGTCAGTCCTGAACACAAATTCTGTAGTTCCTGTAGAGCGAAATTGGATCCTATTATTACCGAAGAAAATTTCTCTTAAGGTAAAACTTTGCTTCATTTCGTTAGTAACATCTCTTTTTACTTAAAAATTTGTCCTTAAGCTCCTCTTACAACACTAGAGAATACTTACTATGATTGATATTTTCATCCAACTTTATAAAAATGGACTTCTATCTTAAGAAAATTAGTTTGTACTCAACTACAATTGAGGATTTGAACCCCTTGGATCTTAAAAACCTTCGTAAAGCATTTCCCATAACTGAAAAAGCCATTTTTCTAAACCATGCGGCTATTTCACCTAGTCCTACTCCAGTCATTGAAGAATGCGATAAATGGCTGGTCCACCATAAGACATATGGTGATATGTACTACCCACCTCTAGCTAAGATTCTGGAAGGTATTGATGAGGATCGTAGAATAGTTGGGAAGTTTATAAATGCCAAATTTCCTGAAGAGGAAATTGCTTTCACCTACAATACAAGTTATGGTCTCGCTGCTATTGCTGAAGCTATTAAATGGGAACAGGGAGATCAAATTGTGATAAATGATCTTGAATACACATCCAATTCCTATACATATCAAGTTCTCACAGAGAAATTTGGTCTGAATTTGGAAGTCATTCCAAACGTGAATGGAGTGCTTCCCATGGAATCTTTTAGTCAAACAATTGATCAATCGACTCGTCTTGTGGCAATTTCACATGTCCAATTTAGTAATGGATTTCGAACAGATCTAAATGAACTTGCTAAGATTTGTCATGAGAAAGAAGCTCATCTCATGGTTGATGCCATCCAATCTGTCGGAGCTATACCAGTAGACGTTCAGAAACAAGACGTGGATTATCTAGCTTCGGGAGGTTATAAATGGCTGCTTGGACCACTTGGTACTGGGTTTATCTATATTAAGAGGCAATTAGCTGAATTACTTAACCCTAGTTTCGTTGGTTCAATGTCGGATGCAAATCCACTTGATTTATCGCATCATTCCCACTCTCCTGCTCGCGGAGCAAAACGATTTCAAGCATCATTAGGCCCACACACCATTCTATTAGCAAAAGCGGTTGAATTCTTGGACAACCTGGGTATTGAAAACATCTTTGCTCAAATTATGAAATTAACGGATCTAATTATTGAATTCGTGGAAAAAGAGAGTACCTACCAATTAAACACCCCAACTGAAAATATGCACCAGAGAAGCGGAATAGTTAATTTTTCGTGTCCAAATGGGGAGAAGATAGTTGACCAATTACGTGAATTATCCATTCCTATTGCTATTTCATATCGCCAAGGGGGATTACGCATCTCTCCACACTGTTACAATACTGAAGAAGAAATTCAAACCTGTTTGGAAACGATTAAGTCATTAAATTTATAATAAATCAGTCATTCATCCGAGTCGACTACATGGAGTGGAATGGGTCAGGCAATTTTTTTGAATATTCCGTCTCAATTTTTTGAGTAAGATGCAATACAATTCAGCTTCAATCGTTTCTTAAAATTGGAATCTTGGGTTCTTATTAAGGAAAAGAGACAATTACTAATATGTCTTAGCAAAACTCCTTTTTCCTTGGGATAGGAATTGAACCAACTTAAACGGGTTGTCCGCACAGAACGTATTTGGTTAAAACCTCATCCTACGCTATTGAATGTATGCCACCTATCAAAGAATCTATTCAATGAGGCTAATTTTATTGTACGGCAAGCCTTTTTTTCAGAGGGGCGTGGATAAAAGCAACAGAACTCCAGCAACGGTTAAAGAAATCGACAAATTTCAAAACACTCCCCCTACATACCGCACTTAAGATCTTGCAACTTCTTGAACAGATGTGGAAATCATTTTTTAATTCAACAGCAGATTGGAAAAATCATCCAGAAAAATATTTCAAAAAACCACGCCCACCGAAATATAAGCGAAAAGAAGGCGAATTTATCGTTCCTTTCAAAAAATCTCAAATCAGTCTCACAAATAAAATTCTTAGTACTAATTTTGCTGATATCAAAGTTAAAACACGGTTTAAATCTATTCAACCTATTATTGGGGGAAGAATCATTCCTCAAGGATATGGATATGTGTTAGAAATCCTCTACTCAAAATATGTTAACCCA
>JAEOSR010000114.1 GCA_016840285.1 Candidatus Hodarchaeota archaeon
GTAGCCAACAATACCTGTACAAGCAATAGCAGGAATGGCATCAGTCTTGGGGATGGGATCGGCCAGGATTATTCGCCTTTTTCGACTGTAGCCAATAACACTTTTACCAGCAATGGTGGAGCTGGCATCGACTTAAGGGGGGGTTCTGGTTCTACGATTGTAGCCAACAACATGTTTTTCGATGATGGACTTGTTTTGAGCACATCTTCTAAAGGGGAAATGTTTTCGTGCACTATTGAGAATAACACAGTTAATGACCTCCCGCTTGGTTATTTCGAGAATTTTACCGATAGTACGATCACCAGGAGATATGGACAGCTTATCCTAGTAAATTGTAACAACACGGTTGTGAAAAACCAAAACTGTTCTCATACCTCAATAGGAATCATGCTGTATTTTTGTGATGGAAACCAACTGGTCAATAACACCTGCAATAATAATAGTGAATATGGTATCTACATTAAGGATTCTGATTCTTCCACTGTAGACAACAATACATGTACCAGCAATGATGGGACTGGAATCCATCTACGGGGTTCTTTTTCTTCGATTGTAACCATCAACACCTGTATCAACAATAATTTACATGGTATTTACTTTCTATCTTCTAATTCTTCGACTCTAGCTAAAAACACCTGTAACAACAATTATAAAGATGGTATCTCCCTTCGTGATTTTGATCTTTCGGTTGTAGACCACAATACCTGTGCTAACAATGTTGAGAACGGTATCTCTCTTGGTTACTCTGATCATAACTCTATTGTATGGAATATGTTGGTTGGTAACGGAGATTACGGGATAGTATTATTAGATTATTCAAACACAAATTTCATTCACCATAATTCTTTTCTTGCGAATGGGCAGAATAGCTCACAGGCATATGATGACGGTTCGAACAATCAATGGTATGATGATACGTTATTAGAAGGTAATTCCTGGTCAGATTACAGTGGTTCAGGCAGTTATTTAATTGCTGGATCATCTGGATCTAGTGACCCCTATCCCTCTATACCCAGTGTAACTGATAATAATGCCTTTATTTCACTTTTATTTAGAATTGGATTATTTGTCTTTGTCTGCGGAATATTATGCATAATATTTCTCGTTAATAGACACAAGAAATCAGTATAAACATGGTTTGTGTCTTTCTAGCAAGGGGTAGCTAAAAGGGCATACTTTAAGGGAGATATCTAGATTTTCAGGAGTACATCGTTTCATTAAAAGAACCAATGTACAAATCTTTATATTATGATTTCCCAGAATTTCCTATGATGCACCAACTTCTAGAGGAAAAAAAATGAATCACACCCAAATTGATAATCAACCTTACAATAAAAGCATATTTATGACCACACACAATTCTTATCAATGGTCTTTAACCCAACAATTAGATTATGGTATCCGAGGCTTCGAACTCGACATTCATGATACTTGGACCCTATTTGAGCGAATTAAAAGATTCTTTACCTTGATTAAAGTCTTTCGAGGGAAAGGTAACTTTAAGGTCGGTCATTGGTTTCCTAGTCATGAAGTAGATCACAAAGCAGTTAGAAATCCCCGCGGAAATAATCTAGAAGAGTGGCTTGCAGTGATACATGGGTGGTCGCAAAATCATCCTAACCACGCACCGATAACTGTCTTTTTGGACATTAAGAAAGACTTACAAGATGCTAATAACCGCCCACATAAAAAATATGGACTTATTCGACTCAACAAACAGATTTCCAAGGCATTTAAAGTGAAGAAAGGATCTAAAAGTCGTTGGAAGAGGTTTTACCCATATAGCGAATATTTAGCGCGTTTTGGCTCTCCAGGTGAGTCTTGGCCTACAATTGGCGAATTGAGAGGGAGAATTATCGTTGTTCTGATGAGTTTTCATATTTTTCCAGATATCATCGAACCCTTGAAACCCTTTGTTGACATTTATGGTATTCCTCTAATGCACACTAGACAAACCTATCAGGTAGGGGAAATTGAGGGGCTTTCCATTGAGCCTCTGTGCTTTGTAGCGTTTAATCCTGATGATCGAGACAAAGAGGGTTTTTACCCATCGCTAGAGAGGGACTCAATGTTTGTTACAGCGTATTCCCCTGATGAATTTCTTAGCTGTTGGAATAAAGGAAACATAGTCAGAACAGATTACAATCCAACACCCGATTGGCCAGCGTTTCCTCTTCATGTCAATTTTCCTGCAACCGATAAATGGGATGATCCTGCCTACAGAAGTGTCACAGACAAATGGGTGATTTAATTTATTAATTTCTCCTTGATTGGTAATTGCTCTCGTGTTTTTTCAATTATAACTCCTTTTCTTGTTTCTGTCCATTCTTTAACCTTTTACTGGTCAATTTGGATTTTTTTCCTGGATATTTGAATAATTTTTACCTTATTTCATGAATAAACAGGCCTCAGAGCAATACTTAGGGGAAGTGACCTTTTATTAAGAAAAAAATGATGGTTTATCCTTGAAATCATTCCTTTCCCCCCTCATTTCCGACGTAGGGGATACTGGTTGCAGTAATCTTTTGTTTTTTATATAGTGCAAAAACTTTTCAGAGAACAATTGGAATTAGAAGGAAAAAGGAGGACTGTGAACTTTTGTGTTTAAATTAAAGACAGTGATAATCCTAATGAGTGTAATAATCTTATTGAGCCATTGTTCTTTCATTGGTAAAACAGCGTTTTTTGGACTCAATATCTCCGATAGCAGATTTTCTACTCATTCTTCTCAGTTTATAGTCACTATTAACCAAACTTTTGGAGGACCACTTTTAGATTACTCCTACTCTGTTATTTCCACTTCTGACGGGGGACATATTTTAGCGGGATATACGTATTCTTATGGAGTGGGGGAATCAGATATGTGGCTTGTGAAGACGAATACTCTTGGTCAATACGAATGGGATCAAACCATTGGAGGACCCTATGGTGATTATGGTTTTGCTATCATAGAGGTTGCGAATGGAGGGTTCCTTATAGTTGGAGGAACTGCGTCCTATGGAGCAGGGGATTATGACATGTGGTTAGTAAAGACAAATATTACTGGCCAGACCGAATGGACTCAAACTACTGGGGGGACAAGAGCAGATTTTTGTTTCTCTGTAGTGGAATCATCCGATGGAGAGTATATCCTCGCAGGTAGAACTGAATCATATGGCGCGGGGGGAACAGACATGTGGCTTGTGAAAACCAACGCTGTTGGTCAAATTATATGGAATCATACCTTTGGAGGAACAGCTAACGATTTTGCTGCTTCCGTTATAGCTGCTTCTGATGGGGGATATGTACTAGCTGGGGGATCTGAATCGTATGGAGTAGGTGGCATGGATATTAGGTTGGTGAAAACAGATGCGAATGGCCAAGTAGAATGGAATCAATCCTTTGGGGGAGTACAAGAAGATATGGCAAGTGCGATCACATCTACTTCTGATGGAGGTTTTGTTGTAGCTGGGTTGACCCAATCTTATGGCGCGGGAGATCGTGATGTCTGGTTAATTAA
>JAEOSR010000115.1 GCA_016840285.1 Candidatus Hodarchaeota archaeon
AAAATAAGATAGTTGTACTTTTCTAAGAAAAGTTTTTATAATGAGTGATCGAGAAAATATTGGGTTGAGAAAAATTGCCTGGTTATTCTACTCATTTTTTTGTCGGATTCTTGATTGCAATCCCTTTCTTCCACTGGGATGAAAAGGATCGTTTAAAAACACTAGTATTAGGGGCTTTTGCGGGGATTATTCCTGATATTGATGGGATTTGGGCTGTAATTACTGTTGAAACAGAAAATCCAACGTTGAACTATCTCTTTTCACATCGTGGATTTTGGCATAATCCAATTCTTCCACTTTTGTTTGCAATTTTTTCAGGTATATACCTCGCAATTATATTCCTTCCTAAGCGAAAGGTGGCAAAAGATCATTTTTGGTCACTATCACCTATCGTTCTTGCATGGTTCTCTCACTTAATCCTTGACTTCGGATTTACCACTACAAACAATATTCCCGCATTAATCTTTGAATTACCACTTCTTACTGTTTACGCGCTCGATCAAATATCAGCATTCGCTATTTCGGCTCTTTTTGGATATATCCTCTGGAAACGAGCTGGTTCGTGATCATTGTTAGTGGAACCTAAATTTTCGCACATTCGGTACAGGGTTCCGTACGTTGAGACATATCCTTTAATTACACTTTTGATGAATATCGAAAAGCTGGTTCAGTTTAAAATGGGACACATTAAACTAGGTAAAATCTTGGGAACAGTTAGCAAAGTTAGCCGAGTATGGCAATGTCTTTCATTCGATAAACAGTAACTTTTTCCCCATTTGGATATGTTCAGAAACTATAAAGGGTCAATCCAATACATATACCCAGGTATTTATAATTAGGTGACGCATTCTTATCCACTGGATCCATGTGTGACCAGAATGGTAGGTTTGAATTATTTGACTGAGTTTACAGAGGAATTTTCAATAATGATGTGAATAGATAAGAGAAAAAACTTGAGGAATGGAAAAGAATGCAAAACGAGAAAAAAAAAGAGAATAGAATATTGGGAATAGTAGGAAGTCCACGTCGGGGAGGAAATACAGATATAATAGTAGATGAAATATTGAACGGAGCAAAAGAAAGTGGTGCCAAAACGGAAAAAATTTTTCTAACTGAGCTAACGATAAACCCATGTGATGGCTGTAATGTGTGTTTTAAAAACAAGAATGGCAACTGTAAATATGAAGATGATTTTACAGTAGTAAAAAAGAAGATGGAAGAAAGTCGAACTTGGATAATCGGAACACCAGTCTATTGGTGGGGACCCACAGCCATACTAAAAGCATTCATTGATAGATGGTACGAACATAATATAACAAGACAGTTCTTTAGAGAAAAAAGCATGATACTAGTTGTTGCTTCTGGTGGAGGGAGTGAATCGTATTCCCGTCACATTGTTGGAATGATGGAAGACATAGCAAAATATGTCGGAATAAATTTCAAAGATAAGATTATTTGTACGGGAGTAGGAAGGAGAGGAGACGTTAAAAATAGACCAGAGATCTTAAGAACAGCTTTAAACGCTGGGAGAAATATAATTGTAGAGTAGGTACGGATATTGATTAGCACAATATACTTCTAGGATTTTTTAATTTAATATTTGGAGAAGAAGTATTCAGTATCTATTAAATTAATCAAATGAAGACTTATCTAAAGCTTGACATATCCAAGAAGGCTGGATTAGCTCTTTTATTCTTTAATCAAGAGGCCAACCTTTTCTGCTATATTTTGCCAATCTCTCGATAATTAAATTGTTATTCAATCCATGACATGAAATCTTCTTGTGTAAGGGGTTTGATTATAGTTAGACTTACAATTTATAACTCCCTTATTTCTTTAATTAAATTACCTGCTTCTGTACATTTTTTCTTAATCAGTTGTACATTTACTGGCTCTTCATTAGTCGAAAATGTTTGGGTTTCTACAGTGTTAAGGATAATTTGCATAATATTCCCTAAATCATGAGAATACCTATCCTTCAACTGAAATTTATGATAATAAGACAAGCTATGCTCAAGATGGATTGTAAGAATGGCTATAAGTATTGTAATTCCAATACCAAAGAAGTAATAAATGATAATTGATGGAAGATCATTTGCAAGATATAAACCAAAGGAATAACCCTTTAGTGTGATCAAAATCACATTAATCAAGTAAATAAATCCAAACCCAATTGAACCATAAAACCACTTCAGACTATCTCCAAGAAAATTTCTCATATTTCGCCATTCTCTCCAACTACTAGTTATCACAGTAATAAACAAGAGAAAATAAATAATTAAGGTAAAGTTGATCGCAAAATCAAGTCCAAAGAGAAAAAACAATAAAATCATTGTTAGAATGATGAACAGAGATGAACCAACCACTATGACATTAGATATCTGTTGGAAATAAGATATTATTGCATAGATGATGAGCAATAACCCTATCAAAATCAGAATGTTATTAAAAATTAACAAACTCTCTGATGTAAGCTGATCTCTGGTATTATCGGAGGTAAAAGGAAGTATAACCGATATAACCCATAAAAACCAGCCAACTATATATAACCTGAACCTTGGATGTCTTGTACTTAAGAATAAATCGATCGAAACTCCTAAACCTATTATTCGTATGAAAGTTAATAAAATAAGACTGAAAACAATAAGAACATTCATATTGCATCGACAACTTGAATTTCATTATCCTAAAGGGAATGAATCTCGCGTATCCCCCGTAGTTTGACAGATAGTCAAAGTACGAAGAAATCGAACGATTTCACTACTCAGCTCTAGAATATTAAAAATTTACCTAATTGATAACCCGTGAAAAATGGTTAGCCCAACATACGAAGTCTTCAGAGTGAAACTTTCTTTCCCACTTCAGCTTTAAGAACTAGAATTCAACTTTTGGGAAGCAAATATGTAGAGGAGCTTCTCTAAATAGAAAATACTATCATTTTTTTTCTTACAGCTAAATTAAACCGTTCCGTGATACCTAGGCTTTTATCGCGAACGATAAAAACAGCTCATTCCACTTTTTTCCCATTTGGATATGTTTAGAAACTATAAAGGGTCAAATCCAATAAATATGTCAGGTCAGTAAGTAAGACAGAGATTAAGAGCAAAAAGACCGAAAAAAAGACTTAAAAGCTGGAATAGCTCTTTTATTGCACCTTTTCTCAATCTCTTGATAATTAATCTGATGTCTATAAGGTTGTTAAAAAAACCGACAAAATCTTTCGCGAGCCCCACTTCTTCCAATAGTTGACACATACGATTGTATCGTGAGGTAGACAGTCACGAAAAAGTACATGCTAAGATCACCTCGCCATAAAGGGAAGTAATAGAAAACCAGTTCTTTACTAAGAGTAAAAATATTCTACCTAAAACTTTGTTAAAAATTCACAGAAAGGTCAGAGAATGAAGGTTCCTATTCTTGAGAATATCGACTAATCGTTTATAATTAAGAATGTCGCAATCAACTTAACGAATTAATATCTAAAAGGTTTTGTCGCCCTTTAACCATCCTAGGATTGGCCTTAATTTCTTTTGTGAAAAGGACTTGCTGTATTTCAAAAAATTAATTAAGGATGAGGGAGGGGTAATATTGTTCGGGGATAATCGCGTGTCAACAAACGACCTCGTGTTAAAAATTTGCTCAATTGGCTCATTCTACGTTGGTAAAACCTCCCTTATCCGTAGATTTGCTGATTGGAAATTCTCAACTAATTATCTACCCACCATTGGTGTTGACTACACCATAAAACGGATAGTTCTGAATGATAAACCCGTCAAACTTCTATTAGCTGATACTGCTGGGCAGGAGGTTTTTGGCAAAGTACGGCCAAGTTATTATATTGGATCCTTGGGGTGTCTAGTAGTATTTGCTCTGAATAATAGAAAGTCATTCAACGCAGTGCCACATTGGATAAGGGAATATCGAAGTAAAGTCAACCCACATTCTCTTGTGGTGTTAGTTGGTAATAAAAATGATTTGATCAATGATCGAGTTATTTCTTCTGAAGAAGCCCAATCAATGGCCAAAAAGTACAATATTATGTATTACGAAACCTCTGCTCTGTGGGGTGGCCTGGAAATAATAGAGATCTTCCATACCTTAGCTTCATACATTCTGAATATAATCGCAAAAATTCACCCGCGACCACAATATCTGCCGTTATCAGGATTGTAAAGCTAATTCTTTACTAAGTGAACTACTCTGTTACCATAATATTCCAAACATTTCGCCACTATGCCTGACACCTTTATATCAGTAATTTTTAGGTCACAAAAGACTGGATTAACACCTTAATATCTTTAACTTGAAAGATTTGATTTGATATACTCAAAGAGTGAATGAACGTCATTTTTAGATGAACCTGTGTCTAAAACTGTTACTTTACCGTCGCAAAAATTGGTCCCACGTTGAATGGTACAATAACACCTACCTCATCATACGAAAATATAGTACATCATCCCATATTCAAATACGAATAACCTTCTTTCCGAATAGTTAATTCTTCCAAAATATGGTTTTAATTTCTTTGAAGGTATTTTCAGGCCTAACAAGCAATTAACTACATTTATCTCATGAGTACATCATTAAGTTCTTGTAAAAATGAATCAAGAAACTGCTGCAGCTCGGGTCTGGGCTTTGAATTAGTAATAGAAATCCCCAGTGGTTGAAATTGATGTTTTTTGAATGATGTTTCTATAATAAGAAACAGGTAATATTCGGGTCTATGTCCTCGAATATCCCATCGAATATCGGTGATTTGATGTTTAGAAATAGTTGTCACGCGATAGAACTTCCAGAATCCTCTTCCGACTTGTATTTTTTCATTCTCTGCTACTATCACAAACCGAGAGAGAAGTATAATGCAAACCAAGGTAGTGAAAACAACTCCAATTGCGCTGATTGCTAAACTTATTGTAAATGTAAAATTATGCTGAAAAAAAGAAATAAACTCTGTAATAAAAAAGAGAAAGAAAGCAATGACAATTATAGGACCAATTATTCTTGGGACATAACTTTTGTGGATAGGAGAACTAATAACGATTTTAGTTTGATATGGAGATCTTTTAGTTTCAAATGAGAACATCAGGGGCCATTCTCGCTTATTTCTTATTGTTTGGTAGAGGCCAAAGAAAAACGAACCAACTAAGGCAAGAAAAGCACAAATCATCGTAATTAACCATGGGATAATCAGAACACCAGCATCAAATCCGAGAACACGTTGATTTGAACAATATAATCTTAAATTGGCAGAACCTTGGGTTGGTTCGATAATAACATGAGCAACTAATGTATAATTCCCAGATTCCTCAACTTGAAATCCATCTCCCAAGGCTGGATAATGGATATCAGGTGGATCAGGCTCCAGTTCGTATTCTAGATCTTTTCCTACGAGGAGGGCGGAGAAGATTACTTCTTCTCCTCGTAGAATCGAAATATTAATAGTTTCATCACCAGACCACGCTGTTACTTCAAAGTCATAATACCACTCTTTCTTGAGGTCTAATGTGAAAGTTTTTGTACCTTCAGTGGGTAATGCATAGTTCTTTTCAGTTGTTTGAACAGAAACGAAGAGGAGAACAATCCCTCCAAAAAATAACAAACAGTTGATAATGACTAATGCTGGCCTTAATCTCATTTGAACTATTTATCTCCAAATGGCTGTTAATATTGTGAAGATTCACGAAAGAAATTCAACTTATAATTATTAAAAGATATATTAAAATTACATGAACCTCTTTATTAACTAAAATTAGCTTTATTTTTATAAAAAATCAGGAAAAAGGGAAATCTTAATTGACTGACCCAATGTTGGTTTAAAGCAAGAAACCTTACCAGAAATATAAAAACTCAGTCATTACTAGACCTCTAAGGAACTTCTGAAGTGCAGACGATTCTTACAAACTATATAGAATGAGAAAAGGAATTGAATTTTTGAAAAATCCTTAATTCTAATGAGTTTATATATGGTTTTCAAGCCATTCCTTTAAATCTGTCAATACTTGGTTACGCCCAGGCTCTGGTTCGTTGTAAACTTCGTGAAATAATCCCTCATATAGTTTTAGCTGTTTATCGGTGGCTGTTATGCACGAAAACAACTCAGACGTGTCAAGAGTGAGTTTGTCGAGTTCACCAGATTGAACTAAAATAGGGAGCTGGATTTTTGACAAAGAATCGGGAAACTTTTTGGTGACATTCAAATATTCTGCTCCAAGACGATAAGTTATAAATGTAAATATTGATGGATCGTTCTTGTAGGCTTCAACGACCTTTGGATCACTAGAAACATCATCAGCTAAGTCAATTTTAATCTTTCCTTTCGGCCTTATCTTTGAAAGAATTCCTGAAAGTAAAACAAGTAGTGGATTAACCTTACTTGTGGCTGGGTAACCAAATCCTGAAAAAATGACTCCAGTCAATTCATCTGGATATCTTTTCGCAAAATCAACGGCAATTAAGACACCCATAGAGTGACCTAACAGGAAGAACGGAATATTTCCCTCTTGTTCTTTGATAAGCTGGGTAAATTTCTTTGCATCCTCAGAGTAGTCGTTAAAACTATTAACATACCCCCTTGTCCCCTCTGATTTACCATGGCCCCGGAGATCATTAATATAGACTGAAAAGCCATTTGGAACTAAAAATTTGACCACATTGTTATAACGAGAACTATGTTCTGCTAATCCATGAAGGATTTGAATGATGGCTTTTGATTTTCCCTCTGGCTGCCATACCTGATAATATAAATTGAGGCCATCATCGGTGGTAAAATGGTCTTCTACGTGTTTCATAATTTTTCCCACATCACATTCATCGAAATGATCGAGTGATCAAGCTATATAATTAAGAAGTTTTTACACTTTCCCCATAAAAGACGTTTTCTTTGATCCATTCATAATAAATTGTCATACTTTGTTTGATATGTCTAGTTATACTAAAAGAATCTTTATCTGAAAATTAGACGACTTTCAATGTAAACCTTCAAGGTTTGAAATTGTTCCTTTGATCAAAAAAATTTATTACTTCATTTTTGGGTGTAAATTTTAAATAAAAGTGCTTTTCATTCACTTTTAAAGAGCAACTTGAAGGCTAGAAAGGGTTTGAACATTTTCATGCTCTAAAATAGAACGACCCAGGGTTTCAAATACCTCTTTGATATTATGACCAGTAAGAGCAGAGGTAAATAAAAAAGGAAGTGATTTTAATGGAGTATTATGTTCGAACTTCTCAATAAAACTCGTAATCTCTGCGTAATCAATAGTGTTTTGAAGATCGTTTTTGTTTCCAACTACTAGAAAAGGAATGGCCCGATTAACATTGGCCATTACTTCATTTTTCCATTTATTTAAATGATACATGGTGTGAAGAGAAGTTAGATCGAATACTATTATTATCGCATATGATCCTCTATAGAAACTAGCTCTCACAAATTCAAAATGTGGTTGACCAGCAATATCCCAAATTTGAAATTTTATTTCGATATTATCTATGATTATACTTATTACTGCAATTTCTGTTCCAATTGTAGGTTTGTAACCACATTGAAACAACTCTTCTTTTCCAAGAAATCGTTCTAAAATAGCTGACTTCCCTACTCCCCCATCCCCAACTAAACAGACCTTGTACAATTGCTCCTGATTTCCCTCATAAAGATCCATTTTAGTTCTATCCTCTTTGAAACATGTGAATATAGAATCAGTTTTCAAAAAGGTTACCAGATAATCCAACCGTTAATTGAATTTGAATTGATACAAATCCCTATTAGGTTTGATAGAGGAATTGGACAGACAATCCAATATTTTCCTGCTGTTGATTATGTCGTTATTGCAGCAGATTTCCGAAAAATCTAGTTCCTCCTTCATTAATACGAGTAGCAAAGAGTTTATGTATCGGCATAATTAATTTTATTTCAATCTCGCAAGCTGCCGATTTAGAGTTAATAATTGCATTAAATTTTCACATAAGTCGTAAAAGACTTGAATTACACTTATAATTTGTAAAAAAAATGCCATATGAAGTCAAGCTGTCCTAAGAGGAGTTTTATTTATTCATTCCCAATAATAAATCGCACTAAAGAATATAAAGGATAAAATTTGATCTGGCTTCGCACTAAAAACATTTATGGATGGAAAAATATGGAGGAAACAAAAATTCAACCAATGTCATTGAGGTCTGCTTTATTCCACTTCTTTGTCCCAGCGATCTTAGTTACGTTGAATATATATTTTATCATGGCATTTTTCGCGACGCTTGGAGTATCAACATTTATTAATTATTTCATAATCTACGCAACACTTCCAATGCTATTATTGTTAATAGTATCTATAATTGCTTATCAGCGTGAAGGTAATGAGATGACATGGCGAGCTTTCACCCAACGATTTCGCTTATATAGAATGACTGGAAAAGATTGGCTTTGGACAATTCTGTTATTTCTGATTATGTTTCTCAGTGTAGGTATCCTTTCGTTTACCTCTGTCATCATTGCATCGTTTCTTCCACCCCCCGAATTTTGGCCAGATGAACTACATCCATTAAAACGGAGTGATTCAATGGGTACTATTCCGAGTGAATTTGTGGGGCAACCCCTTCCAGGAAACTGGGGAGTAGTTATTGTTTTACTCATTTCACTGATAATAGCAACCTTAGGAGAAGAACTCTGGTGGCGGGGGTATATTTTACCTCGTCAAGAATTGGAACATGGAGAAAAGACCTGGATAATTCATGGAATACTATGGGGACTATTCCACTTTTTCTTGCCTTGGAATCTGATTGCTCTCTTACCTGGTACACTTGTTTTGTCTTACGTTGCTCAAAAATTAAAAAATACTTGGCCAGCCATTATCGCTCATGGATTGGCTAATGGATTGATGGTAATGATGGTAGTGATATTGGGTATTCTTGGTACGTAATATACAAGGAAGTTGCTAGGTAATATCTACAAAATATTTGACAAAATGCTGACCCATCGGAAATTTTTAAAATATCAAGGAATTCTTGGATTATTTATGTTAAAATTGTCAATTTTAACCAAACAAGAACAAGATTTAATTCATGTCGCCGCGTTAAATGTGTTGAAAACCGTTGGTTGTGAGATTCAAGATAACAAATGGTTGAAGCTCTTAGCGAAAAACGGAATAAAAGTCGATTTTACAACTTCAAGGGTTTTTATAACAGATGAAGACATCGTTAATTCCTCACTTGAATCATGTGGTCACTCAATTAAATATGCAGCTAGAGATCCCCAAAAAGATTGGGTTATAGGCCAAGGGGTGGCTAAAACCCATACACCTGAAGGTATGACACACATCATCGATTTAGAATCAAGATGTCACCGAGAAGCCCGATTATCTGATCTGGTAGATCTCACAAAAATTTGTGATTTTCTCCTCAATATCGATGGAGTAGTCGATCCAGTCGTTCCTTATGACGTTCCTCCTACGTTACAAAGCGTAATAATAACAAAAACCTTGATAGAAAATACAACTAAACCAATCGATCCAGCAGGGATCGCTTTGAAGAAAGGGTTTCATTTTGTAATGCAGATGCTCATTGCTCTCCTGGGAGATCGTGACATATCAGAATATAGTTTAGGTGTTGGTGTTACTGCTACAAGTCCATTACAATTTCCATTTGACCAATTAGATGCCTATTGGCAAGGAATTGAGCTTGGATCATCTTGTGATGTTGGTTCGATGCCACAGGCAGGATCGACAGCTCCTGCCTCTCTAGCAGGGACATTAACCTTGTTCGTAGCCGAAATACTAATGGGACTCATTATGGGACAAGTGAAAAAGCCTGGATTATCTCAATTTGTGTTTGTGCGACCTTGTCTTTCGAATCCACATTATGGGATTTTTAATTCAGGTCCACCCGAGGTTGGAATGCTCCAGGCGGCAGCCACTCAATTATGTAAGGAAAAATACGGCCTCCTTGTTAATGCAGGTTGGGGAGTAAGTGATTCCCATTGTATTAATCCCCAAGTCGCCTATGAGAAATGTTATATCTGGATGATGTCATTAGCTGCTGGTGCAGATATGATATCAGGGGTTGGAGGCCTCGGTAGTGGGTTAATATCCTCCCCTGCACAAATCGTTATTGATGATGAAATCATAGCTCACCTTAGACGAAGTGTTCAAGGAATTAAAGTGGATGATTTCCATCTAGGCGTAGAAATGATAGAAGATATTGGAATTGGGAAAACTTTTCTTTTTCATCCGAAAACAAGCCAACTTATTAGGGAAGAATGGCATTTATCTGAGCTCCCGAGCCGGAATTCATATAGTACATGGAAAGCTGCAGGTGCACCTGATTTAGTTAGTAGGGCGGAAGAAATTGCTCAAGAAATCTTGCGAGTCATAAGGTAGAAGCATTGAATCCCAATTTAGAAGGAGACCTTAACAATATCCTTAAAGAGGCCAAAAGAACGTTGCTATAAGAAAAGATACTTTAATCTCTCTCCAGGATCTCAAAAATATCTGGAGAATTCAACAAGAATCTGTGTTATGTCGGTGATGACTGGATTAACATCAAAGATAAAATCTATCTATTACACTCTTTAGCTCCAACAGTTTTAGCGAATTCTCGATATCATTATTTTATTCTATAGCGTAAAAGCCTGGATTAATACTTAATATTAAAAAATTTCAAAATCAGTAAGAATTTGACATGTGGGGAGATAAAGCACTAGGTTCTCGCCTTCAAACCTTCAAGTATGATTAATAATAAAACTGATTACTTGGACTTGTTATTAACGCTTCTACACTGTACGCTCTACTTACTGTTTCTATTAATTGGTTGTTGTTGACAAAATAAAACATTGCGAACCAGTAATTTGACAGTAATAATTATTTAATATGCTTTCACAAAAAACTATATAATCTAGAATTTAACTCATTTCTTAACACTTTTTCCATTTCGAAATACTCAACCAATACTACATGACAACAAAAAAATACATCCTAAAAACAATTTTTTTTTCATTAAATCGTTGATGTATAATGGGGCTGCCTTCGTGAGTTCTAAAAGAGATACAACTCTTTCTAATGAGTTTTCATCTTTAATTCTCGCTTTTAAAAATCACAAGAATCAATTCAAAAGATTTTTTTATATAATTCTCGATAAAAAGGTTCCTATACAGTTGAAACAATATCCAGAGGAATTTTTCAACGCATTCAGAAATATAAAAACTGCAGGAGTCGCGTTAAAACATTATTATAAATTAATTTTACTGTTATTCTTAGCTAGAAACGACTTCACCGATTTAAATAAAATTGAAATAGATATGATATTCAATGAAGTAGGAGTTAAGTTATCTGTCGATGTATGGAAGAAATTAACTGGACATTTAAGTAATAATTCTAACAATCTTATATACAAAATAAAACTGGGGAAAGACACCAGATTATTATTTTCATCTAATAAAGATCTAATTAATATAATGGAGAGATTAATTTCAAATTCTCAATCTAGTGAACCTCCTCACGACTATTCATTGGCAATATTTAGTAAATCGGCTCCTAAGGACAAAAATAACGTTGATTATTGTTTAGATTTTACTAATTTTTTCAAAAAAGGTATTCCTACAGAGGATCAATGGTTAAGCATTGAAGATGAAATAACAACAACAATTGAAACAATTTATAAAACTCATTTTAATACAACACTTTTATTAAAAGAATGTAAGCATCATCCCTCTCTTGCTTTCATTCTAGGACATTCTGTTAATTTCTTTGAGGGTTTAAAGTTATTTATTTATCAAAACGGGCAATATTGGAAATATGAAAAGGTAAATGAGAATATTCGTGCATCTGATCATTGGGCTCTTTCTACCAAATATAAAAAACCTATAAATGACAATGAAATCAATGTTATGATAAGTGTTAGCGAACCAATCATACGATATGCTGAAAAATATCTTCAAAAGGAAGTAGAAAAGGCAAAATTCACTATTCACTTTTCAATCAAACCTGAACCACAAGTCAACAGCATTATCGATCAAGATGATGTGTTGAGAAAAATTGATGCTATTTACACCTATCTTACTCGGCTTAAAACGAAAATCCCTTATATTAAGATTCATTTATTTATTGGGGCTCAAGTCGCTTTCGTTGTATTGCTTGGAATGAGACTTTCCTCTGTAGCACTCGTTCAGTTATATGAATTTGACCAAAAAGCTGGAAATTTTGTACCTAGCCTGTTACTGGATCGTTATTGACTGTCACGAAAACCGTTAGTATAGTTTTAAATTCCTTTTAGGTATCTTTTAATGTTTTCTCAATAAATTATAAAGTTAATACCTTAGATTATTAGATTCAAGATTTCTAGATGGAAAAATAAGGTAATATATAGTTTCTTGCGTTTTTTTAGCACTACTTCGCACTTGTCTGAACCTAAATAATCAGGTTATTTTCCACTATAAAGTGATTTAATAACTTCATTCTTCGCCTGGGGTTTTTTTTGGATTCTTTTTATAATATTAAAGTAGCACATATTTGCACTATTAATATAGAATCATAAGATTTAAATAAATTTTTGAAGAAAATTACAGTAGACCAAAAATCACTGGTTAATGCTAAAAAAACAATAAAGGCGATAATCATGGCTGAAAAAGAAAAGAAACAAAAAACAAAAAGCAAAAAACCACGAGCTAAAAAAACAAAGAAAAAATGATATGATGCAATCATATCTGTACTCTTAATAAAAAAGTGAACTGAAAAAAGGTGATAAATATGAATAAACCTCCAAAAAAGAAAGTTCCTCCTAAGAAACCAATCTATGAAGAAGAGGAAGAAGAAGACGAAGAAGACTGGGAAGACGAAGACGATTAACCTTCTTTACTAAATTGAAATATAATTTGAGGTGAAATTTTCCCTTGAAAAAGGGAAAATATCCTCTTCTTATCAAATAAAAGCCTTTTTAGAGTTTCTAATAGTTTTAGCGAATGATCTACTTGCTTGATTTCGTTCTATGATGCATACTGAAATACCCGAAACATCATAGAGGATAATGTGTCGCAAAAGGCTGGAAAGTAGTAATTTTCGGTGGGTCGATTCTTAACAAGTACCTAAGAATTTATAAATAAGTGAGGCATTCCTATCCATTGGACTCATGTGTGAACAGAATGGTAAGTCAGAACCAATTAATTCTAAAGAATGAGATTATGGACAAACTCCTAAAACATATGTCAAAAATTAAAGAGTTTGGGGTGGAAAGAATTGGAGTATTTGGTTCATTGCTTACAGGAGAGACAACTGGAGATATTGATATCCTTATTTCATTTAAAAAAGATGAAGAATCGTTTGAAAAGCTGGTGGACTTATACTATTTCCTCGAAGACTTACTAAACGCGCAGATCGATCTCGTTACGACAAATGCTCTTAGTCCTTACATTGCTCCCTACATTCTTCGGGAAGTGGAATATATTGAAGCATGAGATTGAATACCTAAAGCATATTAGAGACGAGTGCGAATTTATTTCAACTAAATCCGAAGGATTAACACGAGTGCTATTTGACCAAGATGAAACACTTAAGAGAGCTTTTGTGAGGAGTATAGAGATAATAGGAGAGGCAACCAAAAATATCTCAACTGAATTTCGCCTTAAATACCCAGACATCGATTGGAAAAGGATTGCTGGGATGCGTGATGTGCTCATCCACAGTTATTTTGGAGTGGATTACGTAATTGTCTGGGATGTAGTAAAAAACCATATTCCTACTCTTCATAGTCGAATTAAAGAGATTATAGATAAATAACATCAATTTTACCAGAATTATAAATCTTTAGGTAAATCCTCATCAGAGGTTTCTACAGCCTGTGTCGTAAAAGGCTGGATTGATAAGAACACAAAAAACTCTTGTAGAAGCAATAACAAAAAGTATAAAACAAACATAAAACTAACTAAGTGATTTATACTGACCACTTAAAATTTGCTCGATTCGCTGTTGTTTTCCTCTTGCCATGATGTTAATGATTCGTTCATTCCCGGGTTCAGTTGAAAACTCATGGATCACCAATTGATACTGTTGTAAAATTGAAAAGATAACCCAATCGATTTCTGACATCTTCTTCGTCCAGATATCACTCTCGCTTTTAAAAGTATCAAGAGTCCGAATCAATTCTGCGTGAGTTATTTCTGCTTTTGGAATTCCTAATTTCGTGGTGATCTTTGTAAGTAACTCCTCAAAGTTCGGTATCTTTGTAAGCGCAAAATCATCTGGTATGGCAATAATGTAACTTAAAGAGGATTGTTTTCGAATCGAGTCATCTTGCTTTTTCATCAGAGTTCTCTCCATATGGTACTTCAAAAACACTATCACACCTATTTAAAGACTAGTAAATTTTTTTCAAACTAAAGCGCTTAATCTGAAAAAGGAAAATTCGTTCAATAATCAAATTAGTAGTAAATTTCCTTGTTTTGATCTTTCTGAAAACTGAAGGAAGATATTTCAATAATTTATTATTAAAAATCCTATTGTTTTATGTAATGCGGAGGTTGACAACGCCTTGAGTTTAAAAAATATTAAAAGATCCTCGTTTCATTCAAAGAAATAAAAAAGGAACATTTCTGATTTAATGGGGGATTTAAAGATATTTCATAATTAGAGTAACTGGATAGTACTGTAGTGAGAATGGTTAGTTTTAAGAGAGGTTTGGTTCCACAGGAACAATCAACTTACTATTGGAAGTGAGTTCCGATTAGCCCTGTATGCAAAAAATGTAAAAATTATGTCATGAGTTTCCCTTGCTCACATTGCGGGAGTGAGGAATCCTTTACAGATCGGAAAGCCGACGATTTCAAACCCATTGTACCTATCGAGCTTCAAGGGGATTTTGAGGAACCACCAGAATTTATTTCAGATCCTTCTTTGACCCCCACCCCCCTTTCTACCGAATCAACTACCAAAACTGTTTCTAAACCACCTGTTACAAAAGAATCGTCAGATGTTTCTCCAACTCCTACTAAAGTCCCTTCTCCAAAATTAGATGTTAAACCAGGTATTCTAGAAGGGCCGCCTAAAATGCCACCTCAAGGCCCTACTTCCTCAAAAGGTTTCCCAATGAAAGAAGCTCATGGGATAAGTCACGTCGTTGAAAGGATGGTCACCAAGACTGAAGACTCTGATTATAGAACTTTCGTCAAACATCGCTTATTAGAAATAGAAACCACTATTCAGAGTATCCAGACTGATATACAATCGTTAATTGAAGGCCAAAAACTCATCGAAAGCATGTTAAGAGAAAAAGAAGAACAAGAATCAGAAAAAAAGAAAGGTAAAAAGGGCCGCTGGAAAAAATAGCCTGAAATTTAATTAGTTCATTCTCAAATTACCCGTTCTTTTCATTATAACTGGTTAGAATTCATACATCGTCATTAGCTGGATCATTAATTATGGAATTTAGGTAAAGAATTATATCATCTAGCCGCTAAAGGTGGCTTAATGATTAGTTTTTAAGCATGAATTCCCCACTTAGCTCAAATATTCAATAATTTTATTTAATTTTTCAATTACAAATGCTAACCTTGTAAGGAATTCTGTTTCTTTCCATAGATTTGATTGAATCATTTGTATACGTAATAATATTGCTTGATTTCGAATTAAACGAAATAGAAATATGGAATTAAAAATATCTTCAGGTAATAATGCGGATTTTGGCTTTTCAAAATTAACTGACGAGGTAGCCAATGATTCTAGCTCTTCCAATTCTCGTATTAAATCTTCCAAATTTTCAGTCGGTTTAGGGGGCCTAAACATCTCATATTCTTCCTAAGTCTAATTCATGTTATTAATTTCTATTAATCAAGGATATCGTAAGACGAGAATAACAATTGTTAATTTCAGCCTTGTGATGGCTGGATACATGTATGTTCCTACACACACCTATCTACAAATTGGTATAGCAAGGGTTATTCTCAAATTTGCGTAAGAATTATCTAGGTAAGTAAATAAAGAGTTGAGTAATCCCTGAAATTCGGAAAAATTGTCTAGTTTAGTTAATAAACCCCATTGGACCATCTGTAACTTGTTATGATGAGGACAATTAAAAATAAATATAAAATAAGTCTATTATTCATAGCATTCTTCATTTTCAGTACTTCAGTCATAAATCATGAAAATTTACTTTCTAATCAAGCAAATGATGATATCGCTATTGCTGACGATAATAGTATTTTTCCAAACGATGTTTACGAATTCGACCTTTCTCAATCATCTGATGAAATATCTGAAGAGATTTTAGAAACAGCAGATATTAACAGTGTTGTATATGATTACTGGTTGATAATTGAAAATGAAACTGAGGATAGTGACACAAGGGTCTCTCCAACTTATATTGAAGCGGCTCAAAAATTCGAAATAATAGAAGAAATCGCCAATATTACTCAAATTAAACTCTATATAAGATATATAGATCTTTTCAAGGACGGAGAACATCCTCAAGGAACCGTTTCTATCTTTGATGACAATGTGGGTGAACCAGGTACTCCACTTAGTACAACCACATTAGAAGAAGGATTTGGATCCCTTGATTTAGGTGTAACGATTGGTCCAACATGGGTTACTTTCACATTTTTGAATCCAATAAACGTGGTTCAAGGATTTTACTGGTTAGTATTAAGTGATACTGGGAATCAAGCAGCAGGGTACTGGGAATGGTACACACAAGATGATCTAACCAATGGAGATGCTGGCGACTGGGCTGCAAAATCATCTCATGATAGCAGTTGGGTACTTAATCCATTTCCCCCAGGTGATTTGCTCTCTGAGCTCAGGATTTTCACCATAAATCCAGAACCCGAGCCTGAACCCGAACCTGAACCCGAACCTGAGCCTGAACCTGAACCTGAACCTGAACCTGAACCTGAACCTGAACCCGAACCTGAACCTGAGCCTGAACCTGAACCTGAACCCGAACCCGAACCTGAACCCGAGCCTGAACCCGAACCCGAGCCTGAACCTGAACCCGAACCTGAGCCTGAACCTGAACCCGAACCTGAGCCTGAACCTGATTATTATACGTATGTTTTCGCAAAACATGGAAAAGGAAAAGTAATATACAATGTAACATTAAAAATTGTAAAATATACTTTCAAGAAATCAGATATTGAATACAATTCTAGTAGAAAACTTTTCCACAAAGCATGTCATAAACATGGTTGGAACAGAAGCGTTGATTGGCACAAATTCAAAAAGGTATCAAATGGCTTTGTTTATCTTATAGAGATTGAAAGCATAGAAATTATCTCCGCTGAAGAATTTAAAGAGTTTAATGGCTCAATTAAAGTCATCTTCGGAGTATTTGTTAGTAATATCAAATCTTTCATCAAAAATGTCTCCCAAGTCGATTCATTTCAATGTGAAGCGTTTGTTTTCAGAAAAATGCATAAAAAGGCCAATAAATGCCACTCACATAATGGAATGATGGTTTTTTCATGGGGTCATTGTATTTCGAGTAATAAACATAGAAAAAATGATTAGCTGTGCTTATATCCTATCGTGGTATACTATTCTCAATCAAGTCTTTGATCCATCCTGGAACACTCCATTCCCCTCAGTAATATGTCTGGATTCAAAGTGGGATAATAATGAATCCCCTAGCTCAGTACAAAAACTCAAACCTATTTCACAGCCATATTACCATTTTTTTTTTATTAAGCGGTAGCATCTTACCTATAGGATCATTATTTTTTATTCCTGATATCAACCAGTTATGTGAATCCTCAATTGGTTCTGATGAAATTAAATCAATAAAAAGGTTAAAGGAAAATTTAGCTACTACTCTTTCTTCATCTTCACAAGAAAATAATGCTTTTAATAATCTTAAAACTTTGAAATCCCCAATTCTTACAATTGGTAAACAAGTAGGGAACGGAGAGGGAATTTATCAAGTTTATGATTCACTAATCAAGATCAATTCAAGTTCTCTCGACACCCAAGATAGATCAATTGGTGAAATAAAAGGTAATCCCAGTGAGCATAATACAACTCTTACCCTGAGTCCCTTAACTGATTTTTCAATAAGTACTTTGGATATGGTAATCCAGGACGTCACTGCAGAAGAGGACTGGCGATCAATAGAGAATGAAACATCTGAAGCATTTAATGCAACATCCACTGAAGGTTGGCTTGAAGTCGGTCAAAAATTTAATATCACTGATAATTATGCCAATATTACTAGTGTTGAGGTTTTTCTCAAGTATTTTGACGTTAATTCAGGAGGAGATTTCCCTCATGGGAATATATCAATATTTACCGAAGACTCTGGAAAACCCAGCACTCAACTAGGTACTACAACCTTAGAAGAGGGTTTTGGTTCACCACCATGGAATTGGGGTTCTCCGATTGGTCCTGCGTGGGTTACGTATACTTTTCCAAAGCCAATCAATGTCACCAAAGGCTCCTATTGGTTGGTTCTTAATGACACTGGAAATCATGCAGAAGGGTACTGGGAATGGTATGGTCAAAATGATTTGACCAATGGTGATGCTGGTGACTGCGCTGCTAAATCAACACATGATGGTACCTGGCAACTCGTAGCCTTTCCAGAGGTTGACATCCTTTCAGCGATCAGAGTGCTTTCCACTGATGTAAATTGGGATAGGCTGATCTATTCTAATCCTCAAGAAGTTTCAATGACTTATAACACAGATTATGAACTCAATTCATTCTCTTTCAAGGCAAACAATACGGAATCCCATGACTTCTCTACCAATACTTCGGTGTCTTTCACCATACAAAGTAGGGCCAATTATTCATTTTCTTATAATCCACTTACTGCTTCTGCTAAGTATCAAGTCCAGAATGGTTCGATTGCATTTTGGAATCTAACATTTTCTACAATAAAAGTCAATACTACAGATCTAATTCAAAATCGTCATATCGCTATAAATGGCATCCAAGCTGATTGGAATGGTTCGAAAATTTACTGGAATAATTCTAAATCCCCTGAGTATACTGACTTGATCAACAATGTCAATGTGACTTGGGATGGTAATCCATCAAACAAGTACACCTATGGTAACACAACAATGGTAATTAATGCCAGTGAATTAATCGAGAATGTTACATGGACTGTCCTGTTTAATGCAACAAATTATCTCTCTAGCTTCATTTTGGAACATCACAGCACACCAATCTCATTACCCTTTAGGGCAAATGTTACTGATATAATCGATCTCAATTATCAAGTCGGAGAACCCTTCGGTAATGCTTCGTATTGGATCGAGTATAAATCCACGGGTGCAGAGGTAGTCTCGAAACTGAATATCAGTTATAGTAATACACTCGTATCAGACTCGTGGGATATAAACAACACATTGGATCAAACAAAGAATATTAACGGGACTTATGATCTACAAGTATTCTGGATTAGCATGGATAAGGTTAAAGTTGGAACATTTACTCGTACTATAGATTTATTTGTGAATACTTCATTTAATGTCCAATTTGACACCGAGGTGATTGTTGACAATTTTTTAAATATCACGGCGGTTTACAAATCCATTCATAATGATACAGATGTAACAAATGCTCAGATCTGGTGTGATGCTAATTGGACGACTGCTACTGATGTAAAAATGAACCAAATTCCCACAGATCACTCGTATAATGCCACTTTTGCGACTAAAGATCAAATACCAGGTACAACAGGCACTGTTACGATAACCACTCAAGTTGCTTGGTTTGTTAATTGGACAAAAGTCATTTCTGTCAACTTTGTTGAGAATTCCTCACTGATAGTTAACACTACTAATGTGGTACTGGAATGGTGTGAGAATACTACTCTTAGAGTTGACTACAATAAAACTGATGGAACAGGTATAGATGGGGCTACTATCACGGTGGCCGGTGTGAACATCACAAGATCAACAGATGTTTATTTCATCCAGTTAAACTCTACTCAATTTCCAGGGACAGGAAATTATCCAGACGTTGTGATCAAAGCAAATAAAGTTGGTTTCCATACTCGAAAGTGGTACTTCAATTTAACCATAATTTCTGCTCGTACAAATCTTACAGCGAACATTGGAATGACCCCAATTCTGAATAATAGTGGAGGATTTTCTACAAAGCTATCCCAAGGATCAAGCGATAGCTTTACTTTAAATGTCCAAATTTATCATGTAGTCAATGGTGAGCTTTTCAACTCAAGTGAACCCTTCGTTGATTCACCAGTACCCCTCTTGAATGATCCACACCAAGAATCTAATTTCTCATGGAGTTTTATTTTCGATCCAGAGCAATCAGGAGTATTTGATATTCGCCTTGAATTTGAACAACAGTATTATACTTCTAGTAACTTTGTTTTTCAATTAGAAATTTTGAAAGCATCAACATCAATCGTTTCAAACTTGAACACCCCAGAAAACATCTATTTTACTGATTCCATCGAATTCTTCTTCTTATTAAACAATACAGATTATAACGAGCTTATTACTGGTGGGTTTCCTAATATAAATGCTTCATCAATAGTAACATTCGTTAATTCTACAGGTAATTACTATTGGTTCAGATTTGACTCTTCTAGTCTTCAGCTTGGTTTTCAGGCTGTCAACATCACATTTTCTCATCCTGAATTTGAGTCTAGTAACACTATTCTAATTTTTAACGTTATTCAAATGCCAACAGCAAATATCTCATTAGCAGAAATTCACATGACGAATAACGGTACAGTTCAAATTGAAGAAGATCTTGCGATCACTATTGATGCCTATCACACTTATCAAGGAATTGAGATTGCACACCTTGATACAATAGAATTATGGCTAAATAGCTCTTCTGTACCATCCAACACCTACACAATGGAAATCGAGCAAACACCTTTTAAAATCATTTTTCA
>JAEOSR010000116.1 GCA_016840285.1 Candidatus Hodarchaeota archaeon
ATGGTTATTATCTTCCTCATCCTGATATTTGTGTCAGCTTGGGTTATTCAGCGAACCTCCTTTGGGCTCAGAGTTCGTGCTGTTGGAGAACATCCCCGTGCAGCTGATACACTCGGTATTAATGTCTATCATCTACGTTACATTTGTGTTGTACTATCAGGTGTTTGTGCAGCTCTCGGAGGTGCGGCCTTAACTTTAGGCGACTCCCCTATTTTTAGACAAAACATGTCATCTGGCAGAGGATTTGTAGCTCTTGCAGCATTGATTTTTGGTGGTTGGACTCCAATAGGGGCTGCTTTGGCAAGTTTATTATTTGGTTTTGCGTATGCTTTTCGATTCCAATTGGAAGCAGCTGGTGTTGGGTGGATTGTATGGGGTTTACATCTTGAAAAATTGACTCCTACAATGCCTTATCTGATTACAATTGTTGCTGTTGCAGCCATTGCCAAACGAGTGAGACCTCCAGCAGCAGACGGCATTCCCTACGTGAAAGAAGGTGGATAATCTCTTTAAGATATTATCCTGCGTCAGCTATTCTTTTTTCATATGATGATCTTACCAATGGCATTCCGAGTAAGGTAATAGATCCGAGTTAACACACTTTGTTCACGGACTTAAAGACTCAATCGCTTCAACGGTGCACTCAATGGATTTTTTAACCCCTAGTTCGAAAGCCTTACTATTTTTTTCAACATCACAAGTATAGACATTCACCTTATCCTCTAAATTACCATCGGAAGTTAATATTACCCCTGTTTCAATTTTTTTATTTGATCCAAAGATGAATAATGTCGAAGATTCCATTTCGATGCACACAGCCCCATGAGATGTATATTTAGCATAATGGTTTGGTTCATCAGAATAATAGATGTCAGTAGACCAGACCATTCCTGTTTTATATGCAACACCGAGACTGTTAGCAGCTGCACATAAAGCTTGATATATTCTGGGTGTGGCAACAGCTGGCACCTCTAGTGGCGCTAATTGTGATGAAGTTCCCTCATTTCGGATTGCAGCATGAGGTATAAATATTGCACCAATACCCATATCATTCCCGCCAATTAAAGACCCTGTTGAACCTATTCTTATAAAAATTCTTCCCCCTGCACGAAATGCTTCTTCTAACACTATTGCTGTGCTAGGACAACCCATTCCTGTGGTCAATACTGTGACAGGGATCTTATTCTTTGGAGTTTTACCTTTATAAGCTACGAGACCACGATGTTCAGCTGATAAGTAGGAATCTTGTAAATAGTTGGCAATAATTGGAACCCGATCAGGATTCCCACTAATCAAACAAATCCTATCTACTTCTTTTAATTTAATATGAGGCTGCTTACTCAGAGTCATGATTTCACCATTCTTGATTGTTATTAAGTGTGAAAACAAGAATTTTTTAAAAAATAATTCAAAGTGTTTCCTTTGTGAATAGTATGGAGATCATTGTTATTCCCTTCTTTTCTCCCGTTTCCAATGAAGAAACACGATCAAAACTCATTTCTGATATTTCCTCAACTGGAATAAGTATTAATACCACATTGGAGTATCTTGACGCATTAAAAAGTTTTGAAATTAATGAGAAGCTTCTTGAGCAGCGCTTATTTCTTTTTGTTGGAACTGGAGGGACTGAAAATGCTATTACTGAATTTGTTACCAAATTGGAATGTAAAAAAACAATTATCTTATTAAGCTATAATCTTAACAACTCTCTCCCTGCTGCTATGGAAGCACGAACTTTTCTCACCCAAAAAGGATATCCTATACGAATTCAACATGGATCATTGGATAAACTACTAGAATATCTAACACAACATCAAAAATATGTCAGAATTCTTGAAGAGCTAGCATCAGCAAGAATTGGATTAGTCGGAAGAGCTTCTGAGTGGCTAGTAGCATCTCAAGTGGATGAGATACAAGTTAAGAAAAAATGGGGAACACAATTTGTTCATCTTCCTATTGCAAATTTAATTCAAAAGAAAGAACAGGACGCTATTGCGCTGGGTAAGATAGGAAAACAATTCATTGATCAAGCGATACACTGTAATGTAAGTAAAGAAGAAGTTAATGCTGCTGAACTGGTAGTTTATGCCCTTACTAAACTCTTTCACGAATATGATTTAACAGCGATATCTGTAGAATGCTTTACTTTTGTTTTAGAAACGGACATCACATCATGCTTTGCTTTATCCTATTTAAACGACCAAGGTATGATAGCAGGATGCGAAGGAGATCTTCCAACGACATTTACAATGTTAGTCCTGAACTTACTAAGTGGAAAACCTGTTTTTATGGCGAATGTTGTTGATTTAGATAAAGAAACCAATACAGTGAAGTTTGCTCATTGTACCATCCCTACAAACATGTTGGTTGGTTATTCAATAATGTCACATTTTGAATCAAAAAAAAGTGTGGCAATTCGGGGCTCTCTTCCAGAAAATCAAATAGTTACGATACTTAAAGTAGGGGGGAAAGATCTTTCAACATGGTGGGTAGCAAAAGGATGCATTACAAAGAATCTTGTCAATGATGCTGCTTGTCGAACTCACATTGAAATCCAATTAGATCGCTCTGTTGAATATTTTCTTCAAGAATCGATTGCGAATCACCATTGCCTTGTCATAGGAGACTATGTTGGAGAGATTACAGAATTCTTACAATTCTCCCTGAAGAACGAATGAGAAAGAAGGTAGCCCCCAATGAATTTATTGTTTTTGAATCTCAACCTCATGGATTATTTATGATTGATGCTTCAGTAAATCCTGCTCTTTTAACCATAACACGGCGTTCTTGACAGATGATTCAAAATTCACAGTTGGTTTAAACCCTAGTTCCTTTTTGGCTTTTAAATTAATGTAGCTTCGACTAGTTTGTAACTTTTTGACTGCATTCGGATAAAGAACGAAATTTTTCACTCCCCGAATTTTATAATAAAATACGAATAGAGGAACACCTATTCTCGCTAAAAAAACTGGGATGTGGTAAGTTGATGATTTTATTCCGAGATTATTACATATGGCTTTAACTACTTCATTCCAGGTTTGAGCTTGATCTGAAGCAAGATTATATACTTGGCCTATAGATTTATCTGGCATTTCAATAATTTTAATGAAAGCCTGTACAATATCTTCAATATCTGTCCAATGTATGGTTCCTTTTCCCGATCCTGGAAGAAACTTGGGAAGTAGAATGAGTTTC
>JAEOSR010000117.1 GCA_016840285.1 Candidatus Hodarchaeota archaeon
AAACATCTTTAATGGATTCTTTATCAAATGAAGGGTATTATTGCTGATCACCAAATTAAATATACTATCCTCAAAGGGCATATCTTGAGCATCACCTTTTTTAAAAGAAATATTCACAGGGATTTCACTTTTTTGTACATTTTCTCTAGCCACCTCTAATGCCACTTCAGCAAGATCCAAACCTATCACTTCCATGCTAGGAATCTTTTTAGAAAATTCAATGGCAAGTCGACCTGTCGCAGTTCCCATATCCAGAACTTTTCCCTCATTCATTTGCCATTTCTTCACCATTGAAACGAAAGTTTTGGATGTATTTCGCATCCATTTATCATATCTTCTTGCAGTTTCTATATCTTCAAAAACTCCACATTCAAGTGCTTTCCTCTTTATCAAGGTATTTCTCCACTTCATTAGCATTACATGACTCTTTTAAGTCTGCTCTTATCAGAAGTTGATAACCGAATTGACAGTCAATTCTACTGCCTCTAACATAGTTTTATGCATTAATTCTATCCATTTGTCATATATAATCTATAGTTTAGATTTTACGATTCTAAAACAGGGATTTCTGAGAATGGTTTCTTCTTATACTTCCTTCTATTAATACACTTCTGTCAAATAAATTTCCTAAGATGATCTCTAGATGAACAGCTATCCTCCCTGCGTCTACATTCGCCTTTATATTCATAGGATCTTTAACCACCGTAGCTTCTTCGTCGAGGATCTTCTACATGTTCTTCGGATCTGTTGTAATCTGTATTAAGTTGATCAAAAGACGTGGAGTCTTGAGTTAGCGTGCCATATCTTCCCTTTGTTAGGTGAAGAGAGTTACGATAAACATTGGTAAAACAATTAGACAGTTTGTAGACCCTCCCAACCTCAATCAGGTCAATATCTTCATTCCATAAGGTCATTGTTATTGCTGCAGTTTCATCAACCACGAGGAAATCGCACACATAGTGAATTTCACCTAAATCCCGTTTAATTGTTTTGTGTCTCTCTCCTTTAGAAATAACCTCAAATATCACATCTATTCTCTTTTCGAGAGGTTCAATATCCTTAATTTTGACCTCGTATGTCTGAGGGTCAAATTCTGGTTTAGAATAATACGACATCATATTCACAGTTATTCATCTGGAAATCACTCCTCAAGTTTTTCTCAAAAGCTCAGAGTTATACCTGACACGTTTTGAAGAGGTGGATATAGAATCGTGGCTGCTTGTATGGAGCGAGTTTTCCCTAAAATCAGTGAAATAGAAAGGAGTCTTATTAGCGTTATACCTACATAAGGAGGGTGATGATTTTTATTATGTTAGTGTAGTTATAGGACAGGAGTAATACTTCATGGAAGACAAAATCAGGAAGGAAATGATTTCTTAATGAGGGACAAAAATGAATATAGACTGTTCTCTGAATTTTCTCTATGATCAGTGAGGTATAAAAGGAGTTTTATTAGCGATATACCTACACCAGAATATCGATAGAACAGTCAAAATATCTCCTTAAGGTATTGTTCCACTTTCTTTTTATGGATTTGAATTGTTTCTGAGAATCCAGGAATTGTCTTGGTTTTATTAACAAGTGTATAAATACCGCTTTGAAAAGGAATTGTAAGATCTAATAGTGTGTATTGTTCCTCTGGTTGAGAACGTAAGATTTTGTCCCAAATAGAAACAGCGACAACCTCACCTAGTACTACAAAACCATGTTTATGAATGGACATATTATAGAGGGTACATTCGAGATGAACTTTGCATTCAGCGATGAGTGGGGCGTTGATTTTAGAAGCTTCTACCAGGTTTAAGCTGCTCTTTGCAATCCTTTCGTTGCCAAACCATCTTATACAGTTACAAGCGATTTCTGCTAAAGATGAATCCACAAAATTTACAGCAAAACAGTTTGTTTCATTAATATTCTTTTCTGTTGTCGCAAAGAGCGGTCCTGAGTACATAATGAGAGGAGGAGAGAAAGCAGCTGGGTGAATCCAGTTTTTAGGAGCTATATTTGGCTCTTTTTTCGAGTTGTAGGTTGATACTAAAGTTAAGGCTCCGGGAATGAGCCAAGAGACTCCTGTTTCCGTTTTATTTAAAGGAAAATTTATTTTTTTCATTTTTCGCACCTTTAATACCTAAATACGTAGAATGAGTTTAGAATTAACATAAAATTTTACAATTACCTATGTTGATAATTGTTCACAAGACAGTATATTATAGTTGTTATTCTGGTTAATTATATAACAATGCGATACAATTATATAAAATATGAAATAAGACAGAAAATGATTATATCACGCTTTAGGATATACCTAAAAAAAACCTTAAGTGACAGAACATGTCAGAAAACCCACAAGATGAAGCAACTGAAAAATCAACCGAAATTCAGGATTTTATTACCTATAAACCTGAACCAATCAGATTTGTGACTAAGAAAGAATTTGATATGATTTATCAGCATATTCTAATTATGCGTACTCTTCGAAACAAACACATGTCGGTTAAGGAGATACACAAACTTTATTATGACACTGATACGAAAAGCTATGCTTATACTATTAAGACAATCTATAAACATTTAGATAAATTGGAAAAGGCTAATCTTGTGAAAGT
>JAEOSR010000118.1 GCA_016840285.1 Candidatus Hodarchaeota archaeon
AATTGCTGTTGCTAAAGCTATATTTTTCTGATTTAATTTTTTCATCTTTTTTTCCTCTTTTCGATAATTTTGTCTTATAAAGACTAAATTCTTAGGCTCGATTATTATTAAAAATATATTCATCCACTTTTTGGACAGAATATTCAACAAGTACAATATCTGACCTGGTTAATCGAAAAAGAAGAAAATTTGGAATTACTCGCTCCTACACCTATGAAGATCGTTTGTTTTAGATATAAGAGAGAGGGACTGGATCAGGGGATGAGCTCATTTAGATTTAAAGACTACTTCAATTGCATGAATTCCTTTGATTGATTACATAGAAATCTAATGGACTCAAAACCTTTTAAAGAGATAGATTCTAGTAGCAGATTCTAGTAGCTTTTTTTCACCAGATATCCTGGTTAGAATTGCATTATTCCTGGGCATCCTTGGATTATTAGTATTAGTCTTATTCGTTAACAGACGCACCAAATCAGTATAACCTTGGCTTGGTGGAACGCCTTAATGAGGTTGGAAGAGGAACTCGGACAAAAATTACCCCTACGTTATCAAAATAATCAGCAGAAATTTAAATAGTGTTTAAATTTTGATCTCTAATTCTTTACCTATTTTCTGAATAGTTTTAGCGAGATAGTATACAAATCCAAATAGAATAATGCCGATTGCGGTAAAGGTCAATCCCGATATAAAGAACAATAAAAAAGCATAAGAGGGATCAGTTATCCGTTCACCTAAGAAACTTATTCGATAAGTCTCCAAAAACTCTGGAGAAATAAATATTAACCACGAAAATCCTGCAAGGGCGACTCCAGCGACAAAAAGAGCAAGAGCTATTGTTCCACATATCAGTATCAGAATACCTACGAGTATGCCTAAAACTCCGTATCCATACTTTTTTGGTTCACTCATTTTATTTACACAACATGGATGGTTTTCAATCTAGAGGGGGGAATTTCTGAATTAAGTTTATTCCTTCCAATAATATTGTCGGACAGTGTTTGGAGAATGAGGTAGAATTTTACAGTAAAGTATTTGATGTAATTTCAACACCTAAAGCATATAGCCTCCTTGGTGAATGGTTCTGTGTCTTTGTGTAAATAAATTTGTATGACCCCAAACATAGAAATCTCCGAGGTCAGTTCTTGCATGGGCTCGCATATTGATATTGTACCTACAACATTTATGCTTTTAATATGGATCTTTCTGATGTTAACAGGTATTGTTCAGGACAATGCACAAAGTTACAGATAAAAAAAGGTCATTCGAGGGGTTTTAAGACTCGATCTGATCAGGTTTCTTTTACCACAAATTTACGTAAGGTTTATAAAACTTAAAACGTCACAATCCTGTCTATTTCCATTCTCAGAGGGATAGACCAACAACTTTTGACATTTGGGAAGTGAATAAAATATGGGTAATTATGATGAAAATGATGACTATATTCATAGACTGGGAAAATTTGTACCAGTATATGTTTTAGGATGGATTGCCTCGGTGGAATCCATTCTTCTGAATTTTACAGACGTCTTTCGTCTTGTAGGGTTTTTAATTGTAGCAGCAGTTGCTTTTATTCTCGTTTATCTAAATGAGTTTCAAGCAATAAGGCGTAAACCCGAAGAAAAGATCACAGATAAAACCCAGAGGATTGTCCTTGTGGTTTCAACGGGATTATATCTATTTACCGTAATGTACCGGTCGCTCTTATTTTCTATGATCGTAGATCTGTTGGGTCAACAAATGGCAGACCAATCTAATCTCCTTTTGGCTATAATAGTTCTTGGATATACTGCTCTGATTCCATATTTTGTGAAAAAACCCACCCCCACTTAGAAAATATGTTTTTGAAGAAGCAAGCGGCCAACTCTCTATCGTGAAAATAATGTCGTGGTAACGAAGACGAGACGAAACATGGTAGAAAAACCTTGAAAATACTCTTAAAATAGTAATTCTATCACTGATGGGATTTTACGCTTCGATTACCGCTAATGTTTGCAGAAAATCGGTGGATTTTGATTTTTGATCTACATTTTCCACTCGATATACAATTCCTGTTTCTCGTTGGATAACATTTGCTGAATGAGCACCTACGAATTTTGATCGAGCTGGAGCAGTCATACCGACCCACAAAAAAATCTTCCGGAGTGCTTGGTTAATGAGAATATATACTTCTTTCTCCTTTAATGGGAGGGAAGAATAAGGAAGCGATTGCAATTCATCTGGGTTGGTTTTGACCCAAAAAAGGTGGATATCCTCTTTTTCAATCATTTTTTGTTGAGTATAGGGGCCTGCATTTGGTTTAATGATAGGGATTGGTGCGAACATCGTGTGATCCTCTGGTGCAAGGTGTTTCACTCTTACTCTCAGTTATGGTCTCCTTCCTCGATTTATATACTATCAGAAGATATCCAGAATATCGTACTTGTGGGTCTTGAGGTTTTGACTGATAATCCTCAATTTGCCTTCCTTCAATTAAACTATCTACTATTATATAATAACATTCTATCATATTACTATTATATATTCTTATTATGTAATAAAAATGTGCCTTATTATGCTATCTTTATAACAAAGAATTATCACTTCATTAATGACACTTTTCGTCTTTTTGTTTCACATTCGAATATCTG
>JAEOSR010000119.1 GCA_016840285.1 Candidatus Hodarchaeota archaeon
AAGCTTTACTGTAGTTGTCATAGTAGGATACCTATAATATAAAGATACCCAATGCCTTAAAAGATTTTTCATGACCTTTCTTTTTCCATTACACGTTGGTTAGGGAATGTAAAGGATATACTTCGATATATACAAGAGTGATCAATGGAAGAAATTATGAGTAGATGAGGGTTTTTTATATGTAGTCTGAAACACTAAATTATGAATAATCTAGCCATAACTTTTTGGATAACAAGTATTTCCCTACTTGTGATTGAGTCTGGAGGGCATTTATTGTTAGATCAAGAACGACTAGTACAACAATACATCGAAGATTTCATTAATAGTAATCGATAATAGAGTTGTTGTTTTACATTGCACGTTGGTTATAACTAGTTTTTTATATAAAATGTTATATAAAAAGTAATATATCATTAATTAGATGAATTAAAATCATGTCCTCGTTAATTGATTAAGGAGGGGAGGTATAAATACTCAAAATAGGTTCATCGAGTAAGAAATAAAGAAAATTAAGGAGTATGTAGGACATGACTCCCTTTACTCCTTATCTCTCAAAATCTGTTGATAGAACCGAAAAACGACGACCAAGCTAACTATTGTGCTGGAAAAGCCAGGAAGGAAACCTAAAATCCACAAATCCAGAATAACCGCGAGGATAGCGAGAATTAAGATATTAACAGGGAAGAACATCAGGAAAAAGACATTAGGGACAAGTTTATTTCCAACTTATGATATCATTACCTTACTTTCTATAGACATCTCTGACTCATATAATATATTTCTCACAAATAACAGCCAAGGTCCAATTTTGGTTGGTGTATAGTTGATTTCAATCCAATCCAATAACTTCTGTGTATAAGGTGTTATAGGTATTCCTCCATACGCAATTAAATCGGGATTAATTCCTTTAATTTCCTGTATCCATCCTTCAAATCCTCCAGGTGTCACGGCGTTGATGTAATTATCTATGCCCATGAATATAAAGAGGAAGCGTGAGGGATTTGTTCGATTGAGAATAACAAATAGTTCAGGTTTTCCTAAACATAAGATTGAGACGTTTTCCCCGAATCTTTCTAGAATTTCAGCTGCTTGTTCTTGTTGATATACTAAAGTCAGGGTGTATCTATCATCATAAATATCTCTTACATGGTAAGCCATTAGTTCAGCTGAAAATACAAAGCTTATTGCTATTCCCAGAATCATTAAAGTGTATAAACGATTAGAATTCAATCGTTTTAGTCCATATATCTCTTGATGATGGTTCTCTATACATGTTTTGAAATAAGGAAGTAGGTTTTCTAGAAATTTCGCACATCCTATGGAAACATAAGGTAGAAACATGAGAAAATCTGGAAATTTCTGAAAATCAATGAAGGCAAACACTACTAGAACTGGTAATGATCCAAATATCACTATAAATGGATCCTCTCTAATCATTTCTTTAAACGAGGTATAATTTGATCTTGCCAAGAAGAACAGGAAAATAATCATTAAAAACCCTATTATAATAAAAAAAATCATTTCTGAGAAACCTTCGATTATTGCAAAGAACGGGTTTTCAAGATTGTTTCTTACTCCTTCCAGAATACTGTTTGATTGGTCTCTATCAGCATAAAGGAGATGAAATAGAAGTGTACCATATAAGAAGCTTTCAAACGCGTTATAAGAGTATGAGAGAAAATATAATGAAGTAATAACTAAGGGGATGATAAATCCTGCAATACTTGTTAATAACGCCAAAATCCGTTCTTTTTGTGTAGATTGGATGAAAGACAAACATATAGTCAAAACAGGCAAGATTAACATTGGTTGCCATGTTAAAAAGGCGATAGAACCAATAAAAGCTCCCCAAAACCATTTTTTCTTAGCAGTTGCCCAAATACTAAGTATTTGGAAAAGAACCATCGGGATTTTTGCACGGGGACCAAAAGCTGAATAATTAGAAAAACCAAAAAAACATAAGAATAGTAAAGCGGATAATAATCCTACCTCGGAAGAGTCAAATAGATATTTAATGAGAAAATAGACGGAAACAACTGTAAGACAACTGATTAAAAGGAATAATAAGCGGATAGTGACAATATCATTCCATCCTATTACTCGTGAAATAATTACTCCAACTCCTGCCAGTATATAAGCTAATGGACTTTTTACGTCGAAAATACTTACATAATAAGGCACACCATTAGCCATTTGTTGTCCAGCATATACAATAATGGAATTGTCTCTTCTGAGGTATGCTTTCATTCCATAAGATAGATAAACTATGAGAGAAATAAGAAAAATTCCAATAGGAAGGTAAATCTCCTTATTTTTACGAAAAAATTGGAACCGTTTCAGTGGCATCATAACTCTAAATCCCATGGAAGAAATTTCGTTAGTGGTTTATCAGATTCACCATTAAATTTATATCCCTTGAATCCCATTTTAAGTTAATTCAGATACAGAAGAATCTCCGTCCTTTTTCAGTTTTTTAAGTGGGCGCTATTTCAGAGTTATTATTCCATTTTTGAGCTGGTCAAGACTATCAAGTTGTTGTTTAAGTTTTTCACTATATTCTTTGAATTGAGGAATATCTGATTCTTCTACAATTTTAGTTTCGAGAAAACGATTGATATTCAAAAGAATCTCTTCAAAGATCCATCGAGTCTCAGTTAATTGGGATAAAAGGGAAAATATAGCTTTTTTATTCTGCTCTTTTGCTATCACTGAAACTATCTCTGATTTGATTGAGCGAATATTTCCCGATCCTTTTTCAAATTGAGGTTGAAAGACTTCTTTTAGTTCTGAAACATTCCATGGATTTTTACGCCAATAATAACACTTATATGGTTCAGGATCGGTATATCCTAATTTTTGTGCTAGCTTCACAGATAATGGATTTGCTGCATCCCAATGTGGTTCAACCCCCTTTTTTAAAAGATATTCAATCAGTTTGGCACTAACTAATGTTGCAAAACCTCGTCCACGGTAATCTGGATGGGTTGCGATATCCAATTCAACACTCTGAGTAATTGGGATAGATGCCATAAATCCCATCACAATGCAAAGAATTGTTTCATTTTTCTGAATACAGAACCCTACTCCTTCCTCGATAAATTTCTCGGGACTTCCAAAACGATTTACCAATTCTACCAAATGATTTGAAAAATTTTGGTTTAAGATTTGTTTTGCTGCTTCTAAATCAACCCTTTTCATCTGAAATCCTTTAGGTAACGAATTTAATAATCCTCGAATACTCTGTAGTGATAAACTCTTAGCAGAGAGTTCAGTACGTGGAATATATCCAAAGTAAGTCCATTGAGGTTTAAGACTTGATTCCCATTCTTGTGAGGGTACGTAGATATGTGCCTTTTCTGGAATTTTCACTAAAAATTCTTTTAAATTCTCAGCTTTGCTATTTCCTGCTAAGAAACAGGCCCCTTGCTGACACAGAAACATCACTACATCTGGATTTTTCAGATTATCCACAAACCCTCTTACATTAGACCACGCCAAATTTTGTGCTAGTATGTTCCTAATTTTATGTCTTTCAAAATAAGGCCAAAAATCCATTAATTGCTTCTGTGGTATTTGTTGGATCATTTCTGATCGCTCATTCATGCTTTTAGCTACTAGAATAGAGAACTATGATTCTAGCTGGGATAAATATCTGATGTACTGAAGTCTTTAAGACTTTTTGATCGTGAGGATGGAGAGATTCACAAAAAGATATGATTAACCTCATTAGTATTTCACATAGGTTTCCTACCAAAGTACTCCATTCTGACGATAATCCAACATTAAACGACATTAGAAATCGTAATGTTACACTCGTAAAAGCAAAGCAATTCCAATTATAACTTCAACTAACAGTCTAAAAGACGAAATCTTGATAAAGGTCTTGATTCATAGCCTTTGTTATTTGTTTTAATTCTTCTGATATTTTCACCCTAGGGCCCTCTCCTTCACATTCATGATAATATTCCTTAATTGTTTCGGTTTTTCGATAATTAGAGACTCCGATTGATAACCTGTCCTTCCGACACGATTTTGTAATAATTTAACTTCCTTTTTTATAAAAAGCGACTCAATATTCAATAAAAAAGATAAAAAACCGGTTGGAATAGCAGGATTAGATAGTATAAATTGGTTTTATAGGTGGTCAACTATCTATATTTTCATTGGAGAGATGGAGTATTGGAACCAAAATATCGCTACTGAATCTTTGAAATTATTACTTGAATATGGTTTTAATGAATTAAATCTAAATAAAATGAATGGATGGGTTAATGTTGAGAATAAAGCTTCTTTGCGAGTGGCTGAGAAAGGTGATCTTACTGTGGAAGCTTGCACAAAACAATTGGCCTATATTGATGGAAAATATATGGATGTAATTTTTTATGGTATTTTAAAGGATGATTGGATAAATAAAGGAAATAGAAAAATATAAGATGTTTAGAAATCAAAATAAATATTATACAAGCAAAAAAATTTCATTATCGTTTAAGATTCAAGTAATTCTCTTATTAGAATGGCAAGAGTCTGTCTTTTTAGCTGTTTCCGACCGATGCCATGCTAATAGACTTTGGTACTACTGCTTTAGCCTTTATCTTTTTAGGATAGGTTATTCTATTCTTCTCGTTCTTTTCGTAACGTTAGCTTCAATTCCACATCCCAAATACCTACAGTACCACTAGCCATAAAAGCAGGATTAAACCTATTTTGTATTAAATTTTGATTTGCTCCGAACCTTTTTAGAACCAATGCGTTAGTTACATATCTGCGATATAACTTTTTTTTTCTGGTCCTCTGATGCAAATATTTACTAAATTAAGCAGCTCTGTTCCGATAATTGTTTCAAAGCCTTCATCTTTAGGAGCAAATCCTTCTGTTAATAACCAACGATTAAAAATTTTTATTCGTAAAAAAAACACGTTGCAAGGAATTTCTATATATCCCGAACCTAAGGAATCCTCACGGTCAGGGTCACCAATAAGGAATAATAGATCACTGACATCTTTTGATAGAAGTAATCCTTTTTCATACCCTGTATCAATTATTGCATCCGTAACGATTGATCGTTTCATTCCTTCTCGATGGATTTGTAAAGATATTGTTGGAACCAGTATTCCAGTTTCAATTTCCTTAAATAAATATTCCTTTGTTATTTTCAGATCACATTGCATATTACTATACTCCCTCTGGTATTTCATTGCTCCAAGAAATATTACGTTCTTTAAGACGCTTTTTGTACGGATAATGCCATTTCTTTCTGCCTTTCTGTGGTTTTTCACCCTTTTGCTGGAGTGACAGAGCGTCTAATGTTTGCAAATAGCTATCAGTAAGTCTATATTTTCGATGAGAGGCTTTTCCAATACTTTCAATGATTCCTACTTCTTCACAAGCTCTTAAAAATCCAGAAAGTCTATTCCGATCTAGTTCAGTTGTTACTCGAGTCATTTCTAAGATCGTACTTTCTCGAACCTGTTCTAAATGTGAAATAATTTTTCTTAAAACTAACATCTGTAACTCAAATAATTCATTAATTAATTCATTAATTAATATTTCTATTCTTTCTTCCACAAAAAATTCGAAAAATTAAACCAAAATTTCTAATAATTCTTGGATTAAAGTTTCTTCAACGGAAGATGAACGTATGATACAAGAAATGAAAGAAAACATTATTACTAGAATCTTCGACGCTCCAAGATCGTTATTTTTTGAACTTTGGAAGGATCCTAAGCATTTAGCTAACTGGTATGGACCCAAAGGGTTTACAACAGAATCTGAAATGGATTTCCGAGTTAGTGGTGAATGGAAATATACCATGACAAGTGAGGATGGGACTTCGTTCACAAGTAAAGTCATCTATCAAGAAATTGTTGAAAATAAAAAAATTGTGTATTTAGAAGCAAATGCAAATGTCCAACTTCTTATAACTTTGACCTTTGAAGATAAAGGATCTGATAAAACAAAATTTAATCTAAAAATGGGGGTCACTGTTGAGCAATTCACTGAACAAATGTTTGAAGGTGCAGCAATGGGCTATAATTCAGCATTTGATAAACTTGAGGAATATCTTAAGACAATGAAATAAATCAGTAAGAATATTCTGTTAGATTTCAGATTCTTTTTACAGGTCATTCTGGAAATATTTCTTCTAAACATTCAATTCGATTTAAATTAAAATCCCAAAATCAGTCATTTTTGAGTTGAATTTCAGGTATACTGATACTCTATCATGGAACAAAAAATCAACGTTGTAAGACGGGGAAAAAAAGAAAGGTGGAAGATTCTAAGATTTCTTCCTTTGCATGTGAAATTTATCATACGTCACACGGTGACAATGAACTACATGATGAGCTAGTTAAATACTTCAAAGAAAATGTTGATTCAAACATTACTTCTGTATCTTGTGAAAAGTGTAGAGGGATGACAGATAAGTGTTGGACTTCTGATTGTCACCTCCGAACCTGTGCCACTGAACAAGGATTGATCTACTGCTTTGAATGTAAAGATTTTGCTTGTGAAAAGCTAGCTGAATTTGGGAAATAAGCACCTCCAAATCATGCAAATATAATAGATAATCTGAAAAAGATGAAAGAAATTGGAGTAGATGAATGGATTGCTTCACAAAGAGAAGTTAAATTCTGCCCTTAATGAAGTAGTTACTTCTAATCAATAGAATAGATTAATTTTTGTTATGTGATTTGTTAAAGGGAGCTTAGACGAGCGTTAAAATCATGTTCTCGTTAATTGATTAAGGAGGGAAGGTATAAATACTCAAAATAGGTTCATCGAGTAAGAAATAAAGAAAATTAAGGAGTATGTAGGACATGACTCCCTTTATTCCTTATAATAACCAGTTAAAAAACCAACTAGGAGGATCACTTCACTTCTTTCCTTGTAATATCGATCAACATTGGAATGAAAAAATTTTCATCTATTTCTATTTAGAAAAACTTTGAAGTAAGAACTCTATGATTTCTAGGGTTTCTGAATGTTTATTAAAGAGTTCATTGCATTTGGATAATATATACGAGAAATTATATGTGTTAAAGAGATATTTAACTTCTCAAAGAAGTAATTTTAGGGAATTCTGGATATTGTCTGAACACTGTCAAAACCCTTATCAAAACTCATAACTTCTTTTTTATTTAAATTTTCAGAAAACCAAACAATATTTGCATCTGTAAGACTTAAATGAGTATGTTTCATCAAAATGTTCTTAGTATTGGATAGGGTTAGGAAATTGTTGAACAAAATAGTTATTTTTGGACTTTCAAGAAACATCACAAGAGTATCTGACGCTGCTGAAAAAGATACTTTTCTTAATAAGAAATTGTACGTCTCATTAATAATTAAATCTGTTACATAGATTTTATCTAATTTTAGAACTTGATTCTTTAACTTTAGTGCGTCTTTATGCCATTGGTCTTTTTTTGATGCTAAAGCAATCCACACTACGCTATCGATAAACATTATTGGATCACATCATGATCTTTAACAGCATCAGTACTCAATTCACTATCATATGGATTATTTATCCACTTCAATAGAACTTCTTTTTTATTGGATTGAGCTTTTGAATTATATTCTTTTATAAAGTCATCAAAGCGATTGATAACATAATCAGTGATGGATTCACTTAGTTCTACTTGACTTATATTAATCCCAATTTGTTTTAATTGGTTTTGAATGTCCTTTAGCTTTTGAAGTTCTGTTTCTGAAACTCTTCTTGTTGTAGACTTCAATTTATTTCATATTGATTTCATCTGAATATCTTTATAAGTCTTACTACAAAAATACATATATGACTACAATACTACAAAATATCTTCTACAATTTTCATGTTACACATTGGTGGCTTAATGGGGGCTGAATTGTTAAGCGGGGCGTGTTTTACAGTATATACCGAAGGATTTGAGTTTCAAAACCTAACCAACGTGTAGTGTACTTGAACAACTCATGTTTGTAATCACTTTTAATTAAAAAGAGATAAAATAACCGAAAAAATTGAGAAGGGGCAATTATTGCTGTGTTAAACGGATAATGTCTCATGAAAGTTCATCTTGTTTATTCTAATTATTTAAATTGTTTCTAATAAAAAATATAATAAGCTATAATGATCTTTTTCTATATAAAAACGGATATTTAAACTTTTCCACCAAAATATAGTGTTCTAACACGTAGAACGAGATGCAATTATCTTAAACAACGAAAATTATGAAGCAAATTAAGAAATACACTTCTAAGGCTAAAGGTCATACTCGGAAACGGCTTCCCGTTAAGCTCGCTCTTTGCCAGGTAGGTGATCGAATCATGGCTTTAATTGTACCTCCCACCTGTGTTCTCTCAGGAAGACGGATATATGAGCTTTATCGGCAGCGTTTCACGATTGAGACCTATTATAGGCAGATGCATCGCTTTCAGATTTTTAGTTGCTCCCAACACCCA
>JAEOSR010000009.1 GCA_016840285.1 Candidatus Hodarchaeota archaeon
TCATCAAAAATCTCTTTGTAAATGGAAGTATTGTGATCTTGATAAAAAAACTTGATACTTTCTTCTCGTGCATCCTCTAAATGCTCTTGGAGATAAGAAATTAATTTTTCCAAACTCTGTTCATACAAATTTGTTAATCCTTGAGCATTAATTGGCATGTTGTTTTTTTCCAAATTGTTATATTTTTCTTCATCTGGAATACCCCCTCTGAGCAGTTCGAGAATTGCTAGCGGACTACAGGCTAAATGATTAGCAAGTTGCGCTGTAGTTCTCATGGAGGGATGTGGTTTCCAATCCCACAAGTCTAATGGAATCATTTTCAAAATAAATAATATTCCTAAGCGCCGTGATCTTAAGGTAGCAATTAATTCTTCCAATGTGTACACCTCATTTTAGATTATTAGATTACAGTTTCAGAAATGTAGCTTTTAAAAAGAGCGTTCATCCCACAAATAGACAGAGTTTGGTCTTATGGAATTTGCTCTAGATATTAAAAAGCATCTTGATGGCCTCACAATTGAACAACGTGATTATCAGCTTGCCGCAACTCAAGAAATTATAACTCAACTACCAAATTCTTCACTTTTAAATTACCCTTATGGCACAGGGAAAACGATTATAGCCCTATTACTTTTCTTATCTTTAAAAAAGATGAATCCTAAAGCTAAATTCATTTTTACTTCAGCCCGAGAAGCAGCAGCTTTACGGTGTCGCCAAGCTTTAGAAATGGCAAAGACCTTTGGTTTTGTTGATAAATTGGGTTATCTATTCGATCCCAAAACTGGGGGAAAAGGACTCAGTTTAGCCCAAAAAGAGAAAATGTACAATGTATCCGATGTAATATTCTCACCGATTACGGCTTTAATGAACGACCGTTTTGAAATAAAATCACGTCGAAATGTAGATATCTTCAAATCTATCCAATTGTGTGTCATTGATGAAGCGACAGACTTACTGGCTCGGTCCATGACTGGATTTCGATTAAGTAAATTTTTTGAAGAGTTATTTCAGGTTCGTCCAAAAGTTGGTAGTTTTCCCATCTTAGGAATGACAGGAACACGAGACCAATATCGAGCTAAAGCAATTATTAAAATACTTGGAGAAGGGACACACCTTATGCAACGACCTGAGCTATCTCCTTATGAGACTATTACACAGTTTCGAGAGATAGATCGAGAGGATTACACACACATAGATAGGTTAATATCGACCCTTCTGACCAAACCGATTACCACAGTTCAAGAAATCCTTGATCATCAACTAAGCCGCCTAGATATCATTAAACTGTCTTACGGAGGAGCCCTAGACCGATTGAAAGATACACAGGCTACTTACCCCATCCGTATCGGAAAGTATAAAGTACCTGATAATAAATCTCGGGAACAACTGGTAAATGCTTTCTCACTTCTCTTCAAGCTCACCCATGCAAGACTACTTCTCCTTGATTCAACTCCAGGTGAGTTTTTGAAGTATATAAAAATTGATGAGAACCAAGAGGCTTTTCAAAAAATTATCGAGGCGAGTTCTGCAATAATCTCACATCGTTCTGAATTACCCCGTTTTGATAAACCAGAAGAAACGACTACACGTGGATTAATTAATCCAAAAGTTGATACAGCCATCGAACTAATTCATGAACATCTTATTCGTGGAGCTAAACTTTTATTATTTACACGCTACTTAGCTCTAGGAGAACAGACAAAAATGCTTCTTACTAAAGCATTAGGATTTCCAGGCGTCAAATATTTGTCTGGAAAAACCCCTGAAGACACAAGACGCATAATACTTGAACAATTCCAACAAGAAGATGTTAATGTCTTAGTTTTTACCCCTGTTGGCGGTCGTGGTTTGAATTTGGGGGAAGCAGATGTTGTCATTCATCTTGACATCACTAGTAATCTAGACGATATGATTCAACGGCGGGAACGTGCACGGGGTTGTTTGGAATATGTCTTAGTTCTAAAAGGGACGAGTGAAGAAGCAAAAGTCAAAGAATATGCGAAAATAACCACACCATCGATTAAGACCCCCCAAGAAGACTAGATCTCATCATCCAGAAGGTAACTGTTGTAATTCCTTTCTTCGCTGTGCAACAAGAACCTCTAATTGCATTCTTTTCAATACAATTATTCCAATTACGAAGAAAACACATAAAACTACTCCACTTAATATTAGACTCCCCCTAACTCCGATAACAGTACTTGCGATTACACTAACTATACCCATTCCAATGATTTGGGACACAGTGATTGAAAGATTAATGAAAGAAAAAATCTTCCCGCGCAACATATCAGGAACGGTCTCCTGGGCGATCGTTTGCAGTGGAATCCCTATAAAAACCTCTATTGCCCCGAATCCAATCCAAGCCATGCCAACTATCCAGAGATTTGGAGCAGCACCAAAAATTATTAAAATAATACCTGCTAAAACTGTTGTTACTGATATTAAGGTTACTGGATTAGAAATCTGTGTTTTTCTTGATAAAAAAACAGCAATAGTAAGTCCTACAACTGCTGAAAAAGAAGTCATCAATCCAAAAATAAACTCACGAGTTCCTTTGCCAAGATGGAATTCAGTTTCCAAATAAGGAACAATCAAGATCATTGAAGCCCCTCCTGCAAACATCAATCCTGAAAAAACAATTAACAAATATAGAAGAGGGAGAAAATTAATAATATACTTTCCCCCTATAATTAGATCTTGGAGTGGTTTTTGTGTTGATTGATTCGTTGCTTTCAGTGACGTACTTATATTCAGAATACAAATAGCAGAGAAGAGAAATGAAATAGAATCAATGAAAAAAGGGATATCATACCCTAACAAACCTATGATGACCCCTGCAAACAATGGACCTATGAGAGCAGAGGTTTGGTATGCACCTGCACTTAATGAGTTTGCTGCAAGAAGATCTTTATTGTCCTCAACTAATTTGGGAATTGAAGCACCTCGTGCTGGATAGAAGAACCTAGCGAAAGACGCATTGCAAAAAGCTACGCCAACAATCCACCAAAGCCGAATATTGTCTGGAAAAGTTGTCGTGAAAGGAATTATTATAATTGCACACGCTTGACCTAGATCAGCGAAGACCATGGCATATTTCCGATCGATCTTATCAACAACTACTCCAGCCCACGGCCCAATCAATAACATTGGTACCGCTTGAGCTATTGATAATAACGCCATAGCGTATATCTCCCCAGTTAGATCATAAACAAGAAATAAAATCGCAATATAAGAAAATTGGGAGCCAATATTCGACACTAGTTGTCCAGTAAGTAGCTTCCCAAAGTTTGGATACTTAAAAGGAAGGAAACTTGATTTTTTATTGACGTGTATCAGCTTCTCACTCACTTGTCTTGTCACCAGTTGTACTTACAGACTTAGTGTTGATCGATTCCACTTGAACAGGCAATTGACGCTCTGATTGTTTATAGGTTCTTTATCACTGAAACAGTGATTTTGTAGCTAAAGTGAACCTTTGTTTTTAGTGGAAAGACCTTTGTTCCGAAACCTCTTAATAAAGCGAGTCTAATACTACGACTTTCGAGCCAATAATGGAATAAATCCATTATTACGATCAGTTCTATTGAAAAGTTCGCTTATCAGAGAGATAAAAGAAATTTATAGATATATTGTGAATATATGGAAAGTAAAAGTTGATAAAACATGACAATGCTAACCTCCGTGACTTATGCTCTTAAAAGTATTCATAGAAACTTTCAACGATCGTTTACGCTGATGTTTGGAGTCATCATCTCGTTAGCGATTGTTTCAGGAGTACTTTTCTATCTAGATAGCACATCAGGAGAATTGGTTCAAGTGGCCTTCGCTGATGTTCATATTGATTCAGTGATTTCTGATCCTGTTTTAGCTAATTAGTAGCTGTTCGACCTAAATATAAGTGATGAGTATGGCAATTGACTTGGAAAAGCTAATGGAAGAGTTAATTTTCTCAACTCCACGTAAGGATGAGCCAGAATTCTTACTGACTAAACCTCGTGAAGAACTGATTAAAAAAATCGAGAAAATAAGAGACTCAAACGTGGTATAGCAAACTAACCAGCTTTCTCCTCTAGGTCTTCTTCATTAATTCCTAGATCAGAAAATGCTTCGTCATATTTTCCCCTGAACATCAATAGTTCTCTATTCTGAAATCTTAGGATCTGTGAATCGGCCATTCTAATTAATGATTATTATCAAATTTCTCTGAAAATAGATTTCTAACTCCAAATCACTTTCATTAGTCATTGTCTGTAAAATAAAATTTAGAAACGTCTTGAGACAAGGATTGGCTAATATCTACGAGATTTTGAGTTCCTGTTGTGAGTTGATTCATAGAAGCTGTTTGTTCTTCAGTTGCAGCTGCTACTTCTTCACTAGAGGCACTAAATTCCTCAGATTGAGCAGCAAAGCTCTGTAAGGTTTCTTGAAGATTATAAACACTCGTACCAATATTATTTACAATATCATTACTTACTTTGTTGATATCAGCCGAATTTGTTTTAGTTTCTTCTGCTTATCGACGTACATTATCAGCAACCACAGCAAATCCACGACCATACTCACCAGCCCGCGCTGCTTCAATTGCTGCATTTAACGCCAAAATATTCGTTTGACTCGCGAAATCTTCAATGACCTGTAAAGTTCCTTGAATATCTTTCAATGATTGGTCAACAACATTAGACATCTTTTGAATTTCCTCTTATTTCCTCTATACACAAGCTTTTCGAATATAAAAACGTTTCTACAGAGGGGAATCAGTTTCTCTAAAGTTGTACATAGTTCCATAATGACAAACTATATATAACTGATATACTATAACTTATACAGTATAACTCATAGGGTTCCCAAAAATGAAAAACCAAGAATTGTTGCATAAATGGCAGACAGAATTCAAAAAAGGCTTTTCCAAACCGCTAATTCTATTATTACTTTCAGAAGGAAAAAATTATCCATACCCATTGACCAAAAAGATCAAAGAACTGACAAATGGCATGATCTCTATTGCTGGTTCTAACATCTATCCAATACTTACAAATCTTGAGAAAGAAGAACTAATCAATAGTCAATCCGTAGATATAACAACTAAAGAAGGAAGAACAATGAAAAGGAATATTTATGAGATTACTGAAGCTGGTAAAGAATTTCTTGAACATCTTAAGTTATCTATGCAAGATTTTACTGAAGTTATACGAAAATTAATTTATGTATAAGAGTGTGAGTGAAAAAAGAATGAATAAAGCAAATATGCTAGATTCAATTAATAAATATGTTCGGAATGTAAATAAACTGTTACCATACCCAAAATCAGTAAAAAATTCGATACTTGAAAATTTAGAACAAGATTTAATCGAAGCAATGAAGGATACCAGCGATATCAATCCAGTAGAAGTGTTTGGTGATCCTTCTACAGTAGCAAAGAATCTTTGTTCAAGTCAAGATTGGGGGTTATCAACAGCTGGATTTGGAATTAGAACCGTGGCGTACATAATTGACTTCTGCCTTAGTTTGGCGATTTTTTTCTGCTTTTTGATTCCAGTATTTCTAGTTGGTCCTTATGCTATGTATGAAACAAATCCAGTATTCGTCATTGTAGAATTCTTTATATTAGTACTTACAGTGTCTTCTGGGATTTTCGTTTTTTTCTGCTATCCTATTCTTCTAGAAGGCCTTTTCTCAACCACTATAGGGAAGAAACTATTCGGACTGAAAGTGGTTGATGTTTCAGGAATCAAAATTACTTGGAAACAAGCCATTATCCGTAATCTTCCGAAAACTCAGGCTGAATTCCTGTTCTTCGATGTTTTCATAGGGAAGTACATGTACAAAACGATACATCAAAGAGCGTTAGACAAAGTGGCTGAAACTCTTGTTATACGATGAGAAAATAAATTTCTCCTGCATTTTTTTCTTATTTTGACTAAAATCATCCTAAATAGGTTACCAGCTCGCTTTCTGGTTTTCTAGAGGTGTCCTTGGGTTTCTCTTCAGCATAACCAAGTGGCGTTAAAGCTAGAAAACGAAAGTTATTAAAGACTTTACAAGTCTTTTCCATAGCTGTAGGATTAACATTCGCTATCCATACTGTGGATAACCCCTCAGCTGTTGCTGCAAGAATTAAATGTTCAAATACAATACTCCCATCAACCCATGCGAAATTTTTTCGATCAAACTTTCTTATCCACGCTGCGTCTTCGTTTACAAAAATTGCGATTACCATAGGTGCTTGAAGAATGTATTTTTGCTTAGCAAAATCTAGGATCTCTTGAGGATTCTTAATAATAACCAGTTTAAAGGCCTGTTTATTAGCAGCAGTAGGTGCCAACCTAGCTGCTCGCAAAATCCTCTTCAATTGCTCATCCTTTATTTTCCTATCAGGATTATAAGCTCTAATACTTCTTCTGGTTTCAATAACATCATAAAATTCCATCAGATATTCCTCAAATCACTTGTCTTAAAACAACTGGTTATTTAGAATTACAATAACAATAATACAAAAATATTCGGGTGGAATTATCTTCTTTATTCTCCTAATTCTCAAAGCATTAGATTTCAAGGTGAAAAGAATGGTGAAACTAGAATCCATAAGAATCGAGATACCAGAAGGAATAAATATTATTTTAGGACAAAGTCACTTTATTAAAACAGTAGAGGACCTGTATGAAGCTGTTGTTGAGGCTTCAGCAGGAATTAAATTTGGTCTTGCCTTTTCAGAGGCCTCGGGCCCGTGTCTTGTCCGACATTCTGGAAATGACTCAGAACTTGAGAAAATTGCTTCGGAAATAGTGTTTAAAGTAGGAGCTGGTCATACATTTATCATTTATCTGAAGAATGCTTTTCCAATCAATGTACTAAAGCGTGTTCAGGCAGTTTCAGAAGTAGTGTCGACTTTTTGTGCAACAGCCAATCCTTTGGAAGTGATCGTAGCTCAGTCAGAGCATGGTCGTGGTATCCTTGGAGTCATAGATGGGTTTTCACCCAAAGGGATAGAATCGGAGGATGATATAATAAAACGGAAAGAATTCTTGAGGACTATTGGCTATAAGACTCCATAATTTGTGAGACAATATTAGATTTTCATACCGCAATGCTCACAAAATCCTGTACTGGAAACCTCACGTCCACATGATGGGCAAACTGTCTTAATCTGGGCTCCACAATAAACACAAAAGTTAGTTTGAGGAACAGTTTCTCGTCCACATGAGCCACAGAATTTTTGAAGGCCAGTCGGGGGAGTGGGATAACCTTGAGGGTAGCTTGGAACCTGTCTTTCTGGAAATGTGGTTTCTGTAACCCAATCGGGTTCTTTCAATGGGCTAGCCATTGTAAAAATAAAAATTGCGAGGATTCCAAGAAGTAACAGAATGATTCCAGCTTCAAGTAAATATAAGACAATCGTCATCTCTGGGCCTATTAAAGAGCCAATTAAGTTAAAAACAATGGGAAATCCACTCACTACTCCAATAAATCCTAAGGAGATCAATAATATTGGCTGTAATCGTGAAGAACGAATATTCCTATCGGTAAGAATTCTAAACCATGTAGGTGGGGAGTGAGACCTTCTTGATCTTATCATTTGAATAATTAAATATACTACTGTCGCAGAACCTACAGTAACGGCAGTTAACAGCAAAAAAACATACATAAAGAAGATAGAGCTGTCATCTAGCTGATCCATCCTAACAATTCCAATCTGTGCCACAGCCGCTACTCCGTTATTCAATCCATGTAAGATAATTGGCCAAATTATATTTCTAGTACGCATGTAGAGAAATCCTAGCGCCATTCCCCCAGCAAAGGTGCTAAAGAAATGAATGATTGTAAAACCGATGGAACCAAATAGGAGATCTTGAGGAGAATGCATCAAAGAGAAAAGAAGACTTGAAAACAGAAGAACCCAGAATGTTCCAAGACCACGTCTTTCTAAAAAAGGAATGAATGTTCGTCGAAAAACCAGTTCTTCACTGATAGCTGCTCCTAGAACATAAAAACTAAAGAATAGAATATAGAAAATTGGTTCTCCAAGCAAATCTAATGTTGGTTCGAATGCCTCATAAGGACTTGAAAACGAAATACCAAGACTCTCAAGAAATGTGGCGAAAATGGCAACACTAAATGTGAGCGTAGACAAGACTGAATAAATAAGTAATAGTGTGACTGCATAAGAACCTGCGGGCATTCTTTTTTCTTCTGGTTCAACCTTTTTATTTTGATACAAGAAGACGAACATAATAATTGAGCCTATCTGGGCTATCAAATTGATTATAATATTGATTATTATGTCCATGGAGGTAGAGTCAATTTCAGGAAAAATACCAACAAAAATTCCAAGTACGTGAGGAAACATCAACAAGATGATAATGGTTAAATATGCCGCGAAATCAGAGAAAAACAACATAAATAGTAATAGAGCAAATGGATATAGCAAATCCTTATCTTGAATTCTTGTCTTTTTAGATTCTGTATCTAGTTCATTTAACAAGTCTAATCACCTGGTACTGCATTTAAGGTACAAAAAATACTCCAAAAAAGAAAGCTCCCAGCGCCCACCATAAAGACCACCGTGTATATTTTCGTGCTTTTTTCCCACCAGTTGCAGGCGGTTCCCTAATTATTGTTAGCGAAGTAAGGCCTAATATAATTGCTAAAACTAAGAGGAAGAACCAAAATACTAAGTTACTATATACTAGAACTCCCACAATTATAGCACAAACGAAAGTAACTGCAAAGAAAATAATAGCAACATAAGCTGCTCCTTTCGGACCAATTCTAACCGCTATTGAGTTGTAATTTGTTTTTAGATCTCCCTCATAATCCTGGATATCTTTCACAATTTCTCTTCCTGTAGCCAAAAAGAATGTTGTAGCTAGTATGAGTGAACAATTCATGATAACATACTCATCCTGGGGATTTAAAAGGAAGAAACCAATGAAGAGAGGAACGACGTACCCTATTGAAACCCACATATTGCCTATGAAACCAGTACGCTTTACGTAGTTATATCCTACTCCTATGACTATAGAAAATAAGGTGAAAAAAATTAAAGCGACTGTAACACGATAAAATATCACCAAAGCCACAGCTATTATGAAGGTAAAAAGAAAAAATGCAATAGATAAATTTCGTACGTACTCTGGAGTAAAAGCTCCGCGTGCTATTGGCCTATCAAATCGTTCATTAGCAATATCAGTTTCAACATCGTAGGCATCATTGATCGCCTCAATTGCAGAGGCTAATAACAAAGTAGCACTCATTCCAAGAACTAATCCATCTATTGTAATTACTCCATTATTAAATAAGAAAGAAAAAAAATCTGGAATCCCTCCATGTAATACGTATATGATAAAACCTGCCACTAAAACTGCAATGGAACTTAAAATCCCAAGTGAAAGACGAAAAAGATCGAAATAATCTTTAATCCGAGTTGTCAACGCCATTTCTTTTCTCTTTCCAGGTTATTTTCTATTTTTAGTTTTATTGATAAAATTAGTAAAGCACCTTGTCTTTTCTTACTTGATTCAGATAATTATCTATTACTTTTTTATCAGTTTCACTAAGATTAAACCATTCGAAAATTAAATCATCTATTTGAGACTTTTCTTCTGAATAATCTGCATTTAAATCATTTTTAAGTAGTGAAATTATTTTTTTTGTTATGTGGATAACTTCTAATTTTAATTCATCAAAATTACTTGAATTTTTCTCTGTTGGAAATAGGATTGGTAATCGTTTTATATTTTCTGGCGTTACGTGACCACTCATTCCTCCAAGTGAAGTGTTAATAATTTTTCCTAAGAAATAACTAGCTAACTTTGAGTTTAGATAACCTAGGATAAATTCTATTTCCAGATTCAAACTAAAAATTAAATTAGTATTTCCAGCTGGAATAGATTGTTCAGTAAGCGTCGCTTTTAAAATCCCATGATGGGCATCAGTTATTATTCCAGAATGAAAATAAAGGTGTGGATTCCTATAAACTGCTCGTCTCCCCTTAGACTTTTTTGCACGATTTTTTATTCTATTTACAGAATTTGAACTCCAATCTATATACCAACCCTCACTCCCCCAATATGGAATGTAAGCTCCTCTTTCAAATGGAACTAAGAATTTATCTCCTTTAATGCCGTTGTATCTATAATTTTCTAAGGTCTTCTCATCCAAAGTGGAGGAATCAAGAATCTTTTCTTTATTAAGAATCCGAAATCTTTCAAGTTTCTTACTTCGTTTTTCCACCAGTTCATTCCAAAGTCTTGAGTTTTCTATTATAACAAGATGAGAAGAATTATCACCCGTAGAAATCCCTTCTCCGCCAACAATATAATTTCTCAATTCTTCATATTTCCAGCCTTTTTGAATATTATTTGGTGCCATTAGACTAGTGAGCTTCATTATTCGAATAAATTTAGGAGGAATATTAACCCAAAATGGATTTCCATTGATATAGTAGTATTCTTCCTGATTAATGATTTGAACCTTATTGTCTGGGGGATTGAAATAATCAGATTGAATGTGAAGCCGATCAACTAATTTGATTCGATTTTTTTTTCTATCAAGGCAAGCTACACAACAACAAGAGCTTTTCGTTTGGTGATTGGGGTTATTTGAGGGGTGAACATAGCCCTTTTCACATATATGCTTGGTTAAAGTAATGATACAAGTTCGCGAGGTTGTCATTGGTCTGAATAAGTCAATTGGAGCAAGTAGAATTTCATTAATTGTACAAGTGTCTAATACTAACCGTCTGAGAGTAGTATACGATCTTAAGGACAAAAAAGTATCAGTTCCAATAAAACAGATCTTTCCTCCATTCTCGACATTTTTTATCGCATGTGCTAAAAAAAATCCAAATAGATCGTTTCCTCCCAGTTTATAACCATAAACACTTGCTTCATTCCGATAAATCCTCCGATACAGTTCTTTACGTTCTAATGAGGGAGAAATACCATACGGAGGATTTCCAATAACACATTCAATCTTTTTACGATGTATAATATTACACCAACTCTTTAATTCAAGGGTATCATAATTGAAAACGTTTGGTTTTTCTAATGTCTGATTATTAATGCTTAGAGAAAAAATACGGACAGTTGAAAGGAGTACTGCATATGGATCAATATCATTACCCCAAACTTGAGAAATTGCCTTTAAATTGGCCTCAACTTCATCGTAATCCTCTTCTAAGCTCTTTTTCTTGAGCTTAATGATACAAGACTCTAAAAAATTCCCATTCCCACAGGCTGGATCAAAAATTGTTGAGTCACTCTTCAAATCAAGCTTTGAAACCATATATTCAACAGTCTCTTTTGGTGTATAATATGCTCCTAACGAGTGCTGTTGCTCACATAACTTCAAGATTTCTTGGTAAATCACTCCTAATTGATCGTAGTTTAGCTTTTTAAAGTTAAACTCCTCAAAAAACTCAATTAATTTCGTTTGTACTTTCAAGGCAGGATTAAAACAATCGAAATCCGTTCTGGGAAAACATAATTGGATTTCAGATTCGTTGGGAACACTTTGGAGATAAGTAGATAGAATCTGTTTACTTATAAAGTTCAATGATGCACGAAATACAATTTCTCTTTCTATTTTCTTTTTAGAAGAAGAGTACATTTCTAGTTTAAGCTGAGAAAACAGCCTAGCTAAAATTTCGCGTGTTTTCTCTTCAAATTTTTTTCCATCTAAATCTGTGGACTCCCCTCGGAGTATCCGCCCGATTTGATTGGTTTGAGATTCTTGGATGGAGGAAGTGATTGAATGAAGTTCTCGTATCAAGTTTTTGAACCAAAGTTTTGTCATTATTGATCAATCTATAGATAATATTGCTTCTAATACTCTCTTCCAACGTCTAATCTTAACTATTCTTTTTTGCGAATCCATTTGAGGATGAAAATATTGAGGTTTCAAACTCGAATATATCTCTTCCAACTGTTTTTTGTCCCGCCAGAAGCCGATACTTAATCCAGCTAAATATGCTGCGCCAGTTGCAGTCATATCTGGTTCTGGTGCACGTATAACTGCTAAATTAGCAAAATCAGCAAGACATTGTAACATAATATCTGATTTGGAAACCCCTCCATCAGCTCTAAGCGACTTAATTGGTATTTTAGTATCCGTTTCTAAACCCTCAAGGATATCAACAAGTCGAAGGGCTATACCTTCAAATACCGCTCTGGCTACATGGCTACGATGTGTGGTTAATGAAAGACCCAGAATTGTACCTCGTGCATTTGGAGAAAAGTAAGGAAATCGAATTCCTGAAGGAGTTGGAATGAATATTACTCCTTCTGTATCTTCACACTTTGCTGCATATTCATTTAGAATCTTAGGCGTATCACTTAACCCAATTCCTTGCCCAACCCAATCTATCAATGTACCAGCAGTTGCAACAAATCCCTCAAGCATGTAGGTTCCTTTTCCATCAATTACCCATGCGATGAGCGGAAACAAACCTCGTTTCGAAAGTTTTCCTGTTTCCCCCACGTTCATGTCAACAAAACTCCCTGATCCTTGAGATATTTTTACATCTCCTTGTTCAAAACAACATTGTCCAAAGAGTGCAGCTTGTTGATCACCACACGCAGCGCGAATTGGAATCTCAGCTCCTTGAAATAGAGTAGGATCAGTTGTTCCATAGTCACCGTTAGTATTTTTTAATTCAGGTAGAATCTCCATCGGAATGTTAAAAATACTCATAATAGGTTTATTCCATTTTAACTGAAAGGGATTTAAGAGGCCTGTTGCTGCATTGCTATAATCAGAAGCATGAACTTTTCCACCTGTTAATTTGTAAATAAACCAAGAATCTATTGTTCCAAAAGCAATTTTTCCTGCTTTACATTGTTCGTATAATCCTTCAACGTTGTCTAAAATCCAGCGTAATCGTACAGTAACGTGATCGGTGGTGTAATCAAGTATAGAAGTTGCTCTAAGCATAGTGTTTTGTGTAATTCTACAGGCGACCCAAGCGAACTTTTTCAAAAGCCGCCATTTCTTATTTCTATTCATCAGATTACATGTTTCTGCTGCACGAACATCAGCCCAGCTAATGAAGTTGATAACTGGTTTTCCAGTGTTTCGTTCCCAAAGGGTAAAAGTCGCGCGCTGATTTGTAATCCCAATTGCTGCAATATCCTGTGGAGATACATCTGGTCTTTCAAAGATTCGATTGACAACAGTGATTAATGATTGCCAAAGATCGAATGGATCATATTCAATCCACCCTGCTTTGGGATAAAGCGCTGTTGTTTTTTCATACTCACGGGCAACGATTTCTCCTTTTTTATTAAGTATTACTGCTCTTATGCCCGTTGATCCACTATCTATAGCAAGAATGTATAGCATTTTGATCTCTTCTACGTTTAGAAATGTTGAACTAGCATCTAAAAACAAAGTTATTAGTGCAATTAATGGATATACTTTGATGAATCAACGACATAATTTCCCCTCTGTTTTCTTTTATTTTAGTCATGATATAGTTATATCTCGAAAAAAATGTGCCAGATAAGGAGGATTTTTTAAGGAGCAGATTTTTAGTTCAATTGTAATTTTTCATTTGTTGACTGGAAAATACCTCCTAAAACTTAAATAAAATAAGAAGTGATCAAAAGATGCCAGAACAACAAAGAGTGTTTATTGCCGGAGGGACCACCACCCCCTTTGATTATCCATTAAACCTTCAAATTGAGGAGATGGTGGCAAATTGCATCCGGCAACTCTATACAGATGTTCCCGAGTTCCATCTAAAGGATGTTAGGGAAAAAGGTTTGGTTGTCTATTCTCATTTTTCAGTGCACTTCAGTCATCAGTTAACCGCGTATTGGATCCTCCATGATCATTTGGGGCTAGTTGGCGTTCCACATTTCCGGATAGATAACGGGGGTAATACGGGTGGATCCGCTCTGTATGCCGCTTATGCTCTAGTGCGAGCAGGACTAGCAGATATTGTTCCTGTAATCGGGTACGAACTAATGGGAAGTGTATCTCAATCTAAAGGTTCAGAGTTCATTGCTATTGCTTCAGATACTAGATATGAGGCGATGCTAGGAGCAAACTATACAAATTATTATGCAGGATTAGCACGGGTTTTTATGGAAAAGTATGGATTAACAGAAGAGGACTTTGCTGAAATAGCGGTTAAAAATAAGAATAATGCGCTAGCCACAGGTGAAAAAGCTCAACATTTTCGTAAAGTCGGGGAAAAATTGACTGTTGATGATATCATGCAAAGTCGATTAATTTCCTATCCACTAAAAAAATGGGACTGTTGTTTTATGTCTGAGGGAGCTGCTACAGTCTTAGTGTGCAATGAACAGGTTGCTAAGCAATATGCTCCTGACCATTACGTCGAAATCACTGGTGCAGGTCTATCTTCCTGCACTATTCGTGCAGGTGATCGTTATGCCTTTCCAGGATGGACAGAACGATACGGAGAAGGTTACCCTGGATTAGGGGAATTTGCTGCGTGTCGTCATTCTGCGGAAGTAGCATTCAAAATGGCTGGTATCGAATGGAAAGATTCCTACAAATACCTCGATGTAGCAGAAGTACATGATGCCTTCTCAACCTCTGAATTCCAAATATACAATGCTCTCGGATGGTGTGAGTCACTAACTCCAAAACAATTCATTCACGACAGAATGCCTATGATGGAAGGGGAAATTCCTACGAATCCTGGTGGTGGACTTGTGGGCTACGGGCACCCCGTAGGGGCTACTGGATTAATGTCTGCGATTGAATGCTACTACCAGCTTACAGGTTTGATCCCAAGAGAGCACAGGACAACGGAGAATGAAGTAAAAGATGCAGAAGTTGGTTTAGTCAATTCTCATGCAGGGACAGGAACATCAATCAGCAATTTCATTCTAAAGAGAGTGTGAGGTGATTATAGATGAAAAAGAATTTACATCCAACTCCAAATAACAAAGAATTTAACTGGGAAAAATGGTCTAAGCTTAATAAGTTGATCCCTGAAAAAGGATGGGTTTGGCAGAATATCCGAACAGGAGTAACAGAGGGGACAGACTGGATTGAACAACAAATCTACTATGACATGCTTTACACCTTTCGATTGGGTGCTTTGAGTCCATACGCTATAGGATTACTCGAAGGAAAATTGTTAGGTACCAGATGCCCTAAATGTGGAGATGTAACCTTTCCTCCCCGAGTTAATTGCTGGAGGCTTGATTGTAAACTTGAATTGACAGAGTGGGTAGAAATGCCTCACACGGGTATTCTACATACATTCACGATTTGTGGTTTTGCTGCTAGGAGTGCGTTAAAGAAGTTACCCTTTGTTCTTGCATATGTTCTTGTTGGAGAAAGTAAGACTGCTATCGCAAATATATTAAAGATAGAGGAACCTTGGCACGTTGAAACAGATATGCCAGTCATAATCAAGTTTACTAGTAAGAAACGGGTTGGCAACCTTATTGACTTTTGGTTTGAACCTGATCCAAGCTGGCAACCATCACCAATGACCCCTGAAAAAGAGCGGATCAAAAAGTTATGTGAGCCAGTTTACGAATGGATTAAGATATTAAAAAGGAGTATGTAACCCATAAAACTTTAATAAATAGTTTTATTTGTCTTGGAGGTGGTAATTTTTCTTAAATTGCTTTGGGCGCCCTCTGAGGAGCAGATCAAACAAGCAAACATGACTGATTTCATTGAGTTTGTGAATAGTAGATATAATCTCGATTTGACATCATATCATCAACTCTATAGCTGGTCTATTGAAAAAACGCAAGAATTTTGGGCAACTATGTGGGATTATGGAGGAATAATTGCTTCAAAGAAGTATGATACTGTTGTAGACAATTTTGATGACTTTTTTGCAGTCAAATGGTTTCCAGGAGCAAAGTTAAATTTCGCAGAGAACCTATTACGTCATCATGATGATAAAGATCGGGTAGCATACCTATTTCATGGAGAAGATCAAAGAACAAAGCGAATGACTTACAAAGAGCTTTTTTCTCAAGTAGCACGATTTGCTAAATCATTACAAGAGTTAGATGTTACTCTTGGAGATTGTGTGGCTGGATATATTCCGAATCTGATAGAAACAGTAATAGCAATGTTAGCTGCCACAAGCCTTGGAGCATCATGGGCATCTTGTGGAGCAGAGCTAGGCCCATCAGCAGTCTTAGATCGCTTAGGTCAAATAAAACCCAAAGTTTTAATCACTGCTGATGGCTATTTCTATAAAGGAAAGACATTTTCAAGCATCAAAAATGTTGAGCAGGTTGTTAAAGGACTGCCTTCTGTAGAGAAAGTTATTGTGACCTCTTACGTCAATAAAAATTCAAAAATCAATACTATTCCTCGTTCTATGTATTATAATGAGTTTGTATCCTCAGAAAAACGTCCAGATATCAAATTTACACAATTACCCTTTTCTCATCCTGGTTACATCATGTTTTCTAGTGGAACAACTGGTAAACCCAAATGTATGGTTCAAAGTACAGGAGGAGTTCTCTTAACTCAACTCCGAGATCTTATCCTACACACTGATTTAAAGAAAGAAGATCGAATTACTTATAATACTTCGCCTTCCTGGATGATGTGGAATTGGTTAAACTGTTCACTAGCTGTTGGGGCGACCATCCTTCTTTATGATGGAAATCCACTATATCCTGATTGGGGGGCCATGTGGAAATTAATTCAGGATGAAAAAATTACCATTTTTGGAACAAGTGCTAGTTATCTCCATTACCTTAGTGGAATTAGTGCTCAACCAAGTAAGATGTATGATCTATCCTCTTTACGAGTAATCTCTCAAACAGCATCATCTATATCATCTGAAGCAATGGAATGGCTATATAGAGAAGTAAAAAAAGATTTCCACTTCAATTCAATTACTGGAGGATCTGATCTCAACGCAATTTTCGCTGGGGGGTGTCCAATTCTACCGCTTTATAAGGAGGTACCCATCCAATGCAGTGCTTTGGGGATGAAGGTTGAGGCGTATAATGACGATGCTGAAGCTGTTCGAGATCTACAAGCTGAGTTAGTAGTAGAACGTCCTTTTCCAAGTGCTCCGTTGTACTTTTGGGATGATCCAGATAATGAGAGGTATGAACATGCTTACTTTGCCTTTTTCAAACCAAAAGGGAAAGATGTCTGGAGACATGGAGATTATATTATCATTCATAGTGAAACAGAGGGAATCACAGTCTTTGGAAGATCAGATGCCGTTTTGAAACCATCTGGAGTTCGTATTGGCACATCAGAGATTTATAATACTTTGGAAACATTACCTGAGATTGAAGACAGTCTTGCTATTGGTCAAAGCTGGAAGGGAGATCAACGAGTTATACTATTTGTAAAAATTACTGAAGGATATTCTTTAACGGAAGAATTAAAGAAAAAGGTTAAGAAAGTTTTACGGGAAAAAACGTCACCTCGCCATGTCCCTGCAATAATTTTAGACACACCTGATATCCCGTATACATTTTCGATGAAAAAAGTTGAGATAGCTGTCACAAATATTCTTCATGGTAAGCCAGTAACAAATCGTGATGCGTTATCCAATCCAGAATCATTAGATTATTTCGAAAAAATCCGGTCTGATTTGATCTGAGAAAGAGAGCGCAGGCTCAACGAATCGTTTGTTTTCGAATTAACACAATCAGAGCACAGACAGTGATCAACAATAAAATGGTTCCAATAACTACATTCGCACCCAATCGAATGGTAGTATCATGACTAGCTGAAGCTCGTGGATATTTATCTTGATTGTTTGCCTCGCCATCAATGGTATAAGGCTTATCGACGATGTCATCAGCATTCATATCTGGCTCTGTCCAGTCATCCCAGTAATTGTTAAGAAACTCGTTATTTTGTCCATCGTCAAAAGCCTGGGAACTTCCTCCTTGATTATTACCAATGAAATCGTTTAAACGTACATTAATGTTATCACACGATTCCTGAAGGTTTATTCCATACCCATCATTGTATGAAATAACATTTTCAGATAGGTTACTGCTCCCACAATTCCAGAGTTCAATTCCAGATAAATCATTATTGGAGATGAAGTTATTGGAGACGGTAGTCCTACGAGCATCTGCAATGATAATTCCTGTCCCTAAATTATTGCGAACTGTATTATTAAATAGGGTGCTACTTCCAGAATTCCAGAGACCAATTCCTGCCCAGCTATTATTGAACAACGTGTTATCAACTAGGTTACTACTTTCAGAATCCCAGAGACCAATACCAATCCCATCGTTATTGCTCACTGTATTACCAAAAAGGTTACTACTCAAACAATTCCAGAGTTTTAATCCAAACTCACCGTTATTAGTGATGATATTGTTAGAAATGTTACCGTTAAGAGACCCATCAATCCAAACTCCTTCACGATTATATGAGACATTATTAGCAAATATTGTAATACCATTCCTGAAGTCACGAATTAGTATCCCGCCTCCTTCACTACTAGAAACTTTGTTACCAATTATGGTACACTGTTCTGAAGAGATGACATCAATTCCAGCTCGACCACAATTCAAGATATTATTATTCAAGATATCTAAATTCGAGCTCGAATATATTAACAGACCGATTGAAGTATTTGAAAGATTTTGGTTCATAACTGTTACTCTAGCACAATTCACAAGAATAACCTGTCCTGCACCGCTTGGAACAGATTCTCCCTCTCTATTCTGCCAATATACCAATGATTTTCCATTGACTGTATTGTTACTTACCACTGCCTGCAAAAAATGCTCCATTTGCCACCCTTCCACAATTATCCCCTCATTTATGAGGATATTATTTAGCAATCTATTATCCCCTGACTCAAAGAGAGACATTCCCTCTTTATTATTGGATAGGAGATTATTGGACAGAATATTGCTCATAGAATTCCAAAGGGAAATGCTCCTGCTATTACCTGAAACATTATTACTAGAAATCGTACAATCATTTGAGTAAGAAAAACCAATTCCAGTTCCAAATTCCCACCACCAACCAAGTATATTGTATACATTATTGTTACTTATGCTACTATTTCCAGAGTTCTCAAGGAAGATACCATAGCTGGTGTTGTTGAACACTATATTATGAGAAATAATACTATTCTCAGAATTTCTGAGGTAGATACCCTGAGAGGGGTTATTTTTGACAATATTGTTTGAAATATTAGAATTTAATGATTCAGTGAGATGTATTCCTATATTGCCGCAATTTGAAAAAATATTATCGGACAAAGTACTCTGATTTGACCATTCAAGATTTATTCCATAACCACTATTATTACCAAAGATATTGTTTTGAACGTCAATCTGATTAGATTCCAGGACATAAAGCCCATCTCCGCTGTTATTGAAAACCACATTATTAGATAGGGTGCTGCTCGAACAGTTCACAAGAGTCAATGAATTTTGATGGTTTCTAGTAATGATGTTCCCAGATAGGGCATTACTTTGAGAATCATACATAAGAACACCATCTGCTTGACTTTTGGAAATAAAATTGTCTGCAAGGTTGTTGAATCCCGAATTGTCTAAATTAATTCCATTCTCCCCATTAGTGGCGATAGTATTATTGAACAGCTTATTATTCTCAGAAGAAAAAAGGAAAATCCCATTTACACTGTTTTTATTGCTGGTATTGTTGGAGAGTGTACATTGCGTAGAGAAATAAAGAGCAATTCCGTCATAACCATTATTGATAAGGTTATTGTCAATGATGGAGACCTGGGTGGAATTAAATAACCATAATCCCTCGTCATTATTATTAGAAAAAGAATTATTTAGAATTCGCAAATTAGAGCTAAAAATAGCAAATAAACCAGTGTTTGACTCTGAAATGTTCAGGTTTTTAATTTCTATATTGCTACAATTGATTAATATTACTTGCCCCGTGTCAAGCGGAACCGTTTCCGTGTTTTTATTCTGCCAAAATATTATTGGTTTTCCATTGACAACATTCCCTGATACTTCTGCTTGTAAACACTCTTCAATATTCCAACCAAAAAGGTAGAAACCATCATTCTGGAGAGTATTATTTAAAACAGTATTATTAGATGATCGGACGAATGCAATTCTAGCACAAAAATTGTCGTATAAATCGTTATTAATAATCGTACAACCACTAGAATTGTAAACTACGACACCTATGTAATTATTAAAGAAAATATTATCAGAAATAGTACCAATTCGAGACGTCTGGTAGAATATTCCATAGTCAAAGTAAGAAATATTAGTGTTACTAATGAATCCATTGGTAACATTAGAAAAGACGACACCATATGTTCCTCCAATAAGAATACTGTTATTTATGTGAAAATGTACACTAGTGTTCCTGATATCTATCAAACCGCCACTTGGCGACCCCCCAATAAAAATGTTGTTAATAACATATGGATCTGACTTACTACCATCCCCAGGCCAATTTTCATCTATAGCAGTAATGTGGAAATCTACATTACCATCAATAAAAACGGGATTTGTTTTACGAATAGCTGAAGTTAACGGGTAATTATCTCTGTTGTATGCAGGACCATCAATATCATATGGATTATCAACAATGCCATCAGTGTCAACATCAGGACTTATCCATTCATCCCAATAATTGTAAATGAAAACATTATCTATTCCTTCATCCAAGGCCTGAGAATTACCATTTTGCAGGTTTCCAATAAAACTATTCCATTTTACGATGTTGTTATCAGATTGATAAGAAAGTGTGACTCCATATCCGTATTGATAGCCATTATCGGTAATATTATTTCCAATAATTGTGCATCTATCAGAATTATCAAGGAAAATGCCCTCTTGTTGGTTAAGTATATGATTACTGAATATTTTAGTATTTGTTGAGTTAGATATGAAAAATCCAGACCAGCCGTTATTAAAAGCAGAATTTCTTGATAGAATATTATTCTGGGATGAATAAAGTTCAATACCAATTTCACAACTATATGCAGTATTATTGGCAATTAGATTATCATCAGAAGCGATTAGGAAGATTCCAGAGTAAGTATTATTGAAAACCACATTATTAATGATTTCATTTCTGTGATTATCATTTAGTAACCATATTCCATTTTCATAATTGTTGAATAAAGTATTCGTAGAGATAATATTATCACTAGAACCCTCTAATCGTACTCCCACATACGCATTATTAAATGCAGTATTATTAAAGACGTAGTTGTTGAATGAATTACTGAGAAAAATTCCATTACCATCAGTATTCATCACAAAATTGTCAGTAATTGCACAATTTTCGGTATAATCCATCAGAGTAATTGCAGCCCAAGATCTAACATTATTTACTCTGTTATTTGAAATCATTATATTCCTTGAAGTAGAAACTTCAACGGCATGGAATTCAAAATTATCAAATGTATTATTGAAAATCTTCCCATTTTCCACATTGTACAGAAAAATTCCTCTATCTCCACTCGTTAAAAGACAATTGCGAATTTGAAAATGAATATCAGTATTCTGAATTTCTATCTGGGAATATGAACCTCTAATTTCATAACCATCAATTATATAGGGAGCGGACTGTGTCCCGTTCCCTATCCAGTTCTCTTCAGCAGCTAAATAGCTAAAATCTTCATTGCTATAGATATATATCGGATCTTGTGTTTCATATTGGATGGACAGGCTAGGATGGGGTTTTAGTATGTCGTAGATATGCGATGAATTTACCATAGCATCAACAGGAAATCCTAATGAAGCAATGATGAAAAAGAGGAGAACTACAAGTTCAACTTTTGGTCTGGTCAACTTTTTCTCCAACTATTAGGCATACTTTATGTTACTATCCAAATACCAGAGTTTCCAATGGAATTAGAACATCCTTTGAAAAATGAGTTAGTGAAATAATAATTCTATATCTTTCTTCTACTTCTTTGCTGATGTAAGGTCTTCCTTTAAACTGTTAATTTCTGTAATTTTCTTATCTATCTCTTCCTTGATTCTCATAATCTCTTTGTTCACTTTATCTATCTCTTTAGATACCTCTTTCTTCTTCTCATCATCTGTAGTCTCATTTTTATATTCTTGGAGTGTTATTAACTTATATTGTTGGGATCCCATTTTTAATTTTAATTCATCTAACTCATCTTCTTTATATTCCAATTCTTGAATAACCAATTCGTCTTGATCAATGTCTAGTAGATCCTCTACCTTCGCTAAATAACGTCGTATTGTATGAATTCTCAACTCTCCCTTCCTTCTTATCTTTCTAAAAAAGAGAGCTACATTACTATTTTCCCCAAGTTTTAGGATAACGACATTAATATCATTTGTATCAAAGACAAACCTAGTATAATCTTCCCAGGCATAATTACAGATTTCATACATTCTACGCATGTTAGCTAATGTTTCAGATATATTTTCTCCTAATTTAGGGATATTAATCTTCTCGAATGTTGAGTGAAATACTGTTCCATCATTATAGAACATGACAATATGTTCTACTTCAGGTAATTTCTTTTTAATACGTTCTATAGTTTCTTCAATCATTACTCTTACCTTCATGTTAATATGAAGTGTTTGAATTGGAATATTGCTTTATTAATGGTTGATTGGATTCTAAAGGGCCCCATCTTTTGCAATATGAGTATTGAAGCTGTTAATACACCAATTACAGCGATAATTACTAATCCTAGAATAAGATGGTAAAGTAAAGTGAAGTAAAGAGTTGCAAAAAGCAGCTGGTATATTGTTGCAACGAATCCGAGTTTCCAAAAAGCCAAGATACTGATTGGACGATTATTTTCTCTTGCAATATTTAGGACAAGAATATTATCACCTAATGGAGTCAAATTATCTCCCCAGTTCGCACCAATGGAAAGACTGAAAAAATACCTTTTAGTCATGGAAGGATTATTCCCTGAAATTCCCATCACTATCGGAATAAAGGCTTTAGTAATAGGTACATTATCAATTAACGCACTTGAAAAAGCGGCAATCCACATGATTAGGATTAGTTGTACAAAATCATTTCCAGCACCGATGTTCTCAAGAAAACTTTCTATAAAAATTAATACCTCTACAACCTCTAATCCTCCAATAATAACGAAGATGCCAAGGAGATAAAAAATTAATTCAAAATCGAACTTTTTTATGATCTCTCTTGCGTCTAAGCGACTAAAAATCGTTAGTACCATTGCTATACTCAAAGCGATTGCATCTGGAGTAAGAAGATCTTCGGGTATGACAAAAAATGAAACCATTAAGAGGATTAAAGCAGCTAAGGATGCTAATAAAAGACGCCGACTTTGAACTACATTCCATATATCGAAATCATAAAGAAGGATATTGATTGCTTTGTCTTTTGGAATTAACAATTCGTTCTTATAAAGGAAAACAAATAGTAAGATTGAAAAGGCAAATGTTACAATTGAAAAAACGCCTATTTCCAGGAAGTAATCCAAGAACGATATTCCAACTTCTTGTGTAATCAGAATGTTAGGGATAGAGGAAATTGGAAAAAAAGTTCCTCCGATATTCACCATAATCGCTTGCGTTAATATATAGGGAGTTGGTGACACGTTTAACACCCGAGATATGGTGATAGTTAGAGGTATCAATATCATAACAGTTAATATATTATTTAGAATTGATGAAAAAACAGCTGAAACGATGCATAGTATAATCATTAAGTGAATAGGTTTTCCCTTACTCATTTTGATCGCAATCACAGCTAAAAACTGAAATGTGCCGATTTCATCGGAAATATGGACAATAAACATGATTCCAACGATTAACAGTAAGGAATGGAGATTAACATAGCCCTCATCTTGAGTACCAAATAGGAGATCAACGATTAAGGAAAAATCTTTTTGTTCAATGAAAGCCAATACAAAGTAAGTAATCAAGGCTCCTGAAATGGCCAAAATGGCACGATTCACCTTCTCTGTCATTATGAGGATAATTAAAGCAAGAAAGCAGCCTGTTATGATCCAAGCACTGATTAAAATCCTAATCACCAAATATTAGTTTGTAGTTTCTTCCCTTTTTCACAATATTTAACATATAGACTGATCCGAGTTTATTCATATTGACCTCTTTTATCCTATCCCTTTTGTATTCATTATCTTAAATATCTATACGAGGGTCTCATAAAAAAATCTCTAAAGAATGTGTGTAGCACCTTTTTAATTAATTCAGTATGAGGTAGTCAGAATAATGGTAGAATTTAATAGTTCAAGCAATCAACCATTTTTTCTGATTCTCGGCCCTCCAAATGCTGGTAAAACCACTCTTATGTATCGACTGTATTCAGGTATTTTTTACAACAACACCCAGGTTGACAACCGTGATGTTGAAGAAGTACGAGTCGATAACGTTCGACTTCGCACGTTGAATATCCTAGAAAATAACCTAGAGAAGGAAATATGGGCACCTTTAGCTTTAGGGAGTTCTGGAATAATTTTTATTGTTGATATTACGTCTATCGATATAACTGACACTCATACATTATTTCAGGTTATAAAATCAATAGAAGACGTAAAACAACTTCCTCTATTAATATTTGCTAATAAGATTGACCTACAACAGTATAATGAGGTTAGACTCCTTAAGGATTTGAACTTGCCTGAAAAACATCAAAATAACACATTCAAAATCCAGAAAATATCATGTAAAACAACTGAGGGAATTATAAAAGGAATGGAGTGGTTACTGGGGAAAACAAGAATCTCCTTCTATATACCCGCCTTTAGAAAGCAAGTGAAGTTGTAAAATAATATCCTCAAACATGCTCTTCAAGCCAGGAGACGATTTCCGAATATGCCTGAATTTTATTCTTTAATTTGGTAATTCCATGCCCTTCATCCGCAAACCGAAGTAATTTAACTGGTAAACCTCTCTCTTTCAAACTCTCATACATTTGAATCGATTCTGATAACGGTACGCGTTCATCATTGTCACCTGCAATGATAAATAACGGAGCTGTGATTTGATCTACTTTATGAATAGGACTAATCTGAATTAACGTGTCCATATCGGCATCAAGACTTCCATATTCAATCTCTCGAAGTTTTCGCCTCCAAGAACCAGTATTTTGGAGAAATGTTACAAAATTAGCTATACCGAATATATCGACTCCAGCCTTCCATAGCGTAGGATATTCAGTCATTGCAGATAAAACTGCGAAACCACCATAACTCCCACCAAAGATAACAAGACGATTAGAATCGATTGAAGAATTTTTTTCATGAATATCGCTCACTAAGTGTTTAATATCCCGAATCGAGTCAAGTCGCTTCTCTATATTATCAAGATCAAGATATGTACGACTATAACCTGCACTCCCACGAATGTTGGGTGTCACTACCGCAAAACCGGCAGACAGAAAAAATTGTATTACTGGAGAAAAATTAGGTCGAATTTGAGCTTCAGGGCCTCCATGAATGATGATTATGGCTGGCCATCCGTCTTTAGGGACTTCTCCTTGGGGTAAATAGCGAAAATAGGGAACCTCCAGCCCATCAAAGCTTGAAAAGATTCTCAATGATGTTTCAACAAAATTATTAGGATTTAAACCGACAGTACTTGCATCAGTTGCTTTCCAGAATTTTTTCGATTGCAAATCGAGAATCCAAATATTTATTGGCGAAGTTGGAGAACTAAGAGTAAGTGCCAACAAGTTTCCATCAGGTGAAAGATTTAACCCTTGTTTAAACGTCCGTTCATCTGCAGTAACAAGAACCGCCTTATGGGGTAATTCCAGAGTTTCATATTCTGAACAACCGTGGGAATCGAAAATAGCTCGAAAAATAGTACTATAGCCATCTTGATTAGAACTGAAATAAGTATAAGGTGAATTTTCGCAAAATGTGAACGTGTTAGGTGGGAATTCATATTGTAAATTCGTCTCAATCTCGTTGATAGTATGGAATTTCCCATCAAAAGAAATTATCGCCATTCTTAGAAATTCACTTTTATGATCTGTAAGAACTAAAAGATGGTTTTGATCAAGCCATCGAACTGCAACCCACCTTGTTTTGGTGTCACCAGAGATTTTACGTGATATTGGATTAATCTTCCCCGTTTCAATTTCTAAGAGAAACAATTCTTGGAAGATGTTGCCATGAATCCTTGCGAAAACAAGAAAATTTTCATCAGGAGAAATTACCTCTGCCCTAATTAACCCTTCCTCAGGTTGGTATATTAATTCAGGGATATTAGCTTGAAGAGGGATTTTATGGCGATAAATTGAAAAAATAGTTTTATTCATGATATTAGCTGAATAAAAGAGCGAGTTTTCTGTGGTCAAGGTTATTAGGTGTTTAGCTTTTAGATCAGAAGTAATCCATCCAACATCAAGATCTTGGGTAATGAATCCTATTTGGAAATTTTCGTCCCCTTTGTTATCCTTTAGGAAAACTAACGTTCCATCCTGTAAATAACGAGGATTAGTACATCGATTTTCATCATAAATCATTCTTTTAGGCCAAAGTGTGTGATCAGATTGGATAGGGACTGTAAAAATTTGCATCAGGCCTGGGTTATCATACACGAATGCGATCTTTCGATTATTGGGGTGCCAAGTAGGGCCACCCGCGGTTTCGATTGCTAAATATTGTTTAAAATCGTTAGAATAAGAAAATACCATGGTTCTTCCTCAATCTACTACCGATCGATTCAAATCGGTAATTAAGTCAAATTTTTTGTCAAGTTACATGATCTTTAAAAAAATAATCTAGCTCACTAGATATTCAAGGTTAAACTAGTGAAAATATTTTCAGTTAAAGAAAATCCTGAAGAAAAACTTATATTGTAAGGCAGAGGAAGAGAGTTTTGACTTAGAAAACATAAGACATCTTAGAAAGAGAAACAGGGATTGTAATGGCAGCAAAGAAGTTTATTGATGGAGATTTATGGGTTGAGATAGAACTCGACTTATGTACAGCTGAGGGGGAATGTGTTGATGTCTGTCCTGAAGATTGTTATGAAATTATAGAAAGTAAAGTAAACGCAGAGAATATTGGGATGTGTATTGAGTGCGCAGCTTGTGATGGGGTCTGCCCCAACGACGCTATCCTTAATCACTGCTCTTGGTAAATTGATTCGTCTTTTTTTTTGTCTCTCTACCTTTCAAAAAGTCTAAATAGATGATTACACAATTTAATTGGTTGGAAATCTTTAAACTTCTGAAGAAAAATTATTTATTGCATGGTTTTTAAGCAGTTTTTAGTCCTGATAAATCCATTTAATATCTTATAAAGACTATTGGAGACAAAATTAATGGCAAAAACACGTTTTGAAGATGGAGACCTCTGGGTCGATATAGACCTCGACTTATGTACCGGTGCAGGTGAATGCGTTGATGTCTGCCCCGAGGATGTTTATCAAATAGTAGATGGGAAGGTTACTGTTCCAAATATCGGCGACTGCTCAGAATGTGCTGCGTGTGACGGAGTCTGCCCCAACGACGCCATCTTAGACCACTGTTCCTGGTGAATTCAGTCCTCTTTCCCTATCTCCTTTTTTTCTTCTTGTACAAAGACATCTTAATCCTTTTTCTTCTGGTATTTCGGGAAAAATCTAGAAATGTCATTAAATAAGATAGGAGGTTTAGAACGACGCGTCTTAACCTAGAACAATTGAAGCGTCTTCAGGTCGAGCGAGCCTCTCTAGTCAAAGAAAAAGATTACATTGATAAACCCAAGACTCTATTAGCTGTCACAATTCTTCAGAAAAACCAGAAAAGAATAAAAGCAGGGGGTGTTCTTTACGATCTTCAATCTAAAACGCAGCTAGACTCTCAATTGGGAGAATTTACGGCTTCCTCTCCCTATATTAGTACATTTCTAAGTTTACGAAACAAAGAACCTCTTTTACAAGTTATTGCGAAATTTCGTAGATTTGACCTTCTAATGGTTGAGGGGGCAGGAAGGCAACATCCAAGACATTATGGCTTTGCCTGTGAAATAGGGGTTGACCTTGATATTCCCACAATTGGGATAACTAAAAATTCTCTGTTTGGAGTAACTGATTATTCTCAGTCCCTTGATAAAGAGGAATATAATTATGATATTTTTCCTGTTTTTGATAAAAAAGGTCTTATTGCTTATTTCATTAAAAAACAAAAAAATAAACAAGGAATATTTTTGTCGATAGGTCATAAAATCTCATTACAGACTGCAGTCGAAATAGTGTTACCTCTATGTATATATAGATTTCCTGAACCTTTACGACTTGTCAAAGCGCTTCTTAGGAAGTCTAATTGATCTCATGTTAACCTTCTACTAGATTCATTGCGTATATCAGAATCTTAATATATGGACTCAAGCTAGAATAAAATGATATTCTTGTTACCAGTTGTATTGGCATGTCCTGATTGCGAAAATGGTATTATGCGGAAAATTAAAGTGGGAGCTCTGCCAAATTATTTTAAATGTACTTCTTGCTCCTCAGAGATTAATATTTCACAAAAAACCATGAAATTATTTACCCAATCTGGATAAGATTCTGTCTACATCGCTAATAAAGCTAATCTTCTTTTCAAAACACCAAAATAAAATCTATTTCCCAGTGTATGATTTTTCAAGAATAAAATTTATATTACTAACTTGTATATAATACGTGTCAGATATTAATCATTCACAAAAATGATGAAGTATCGAGGGATTCATTATTTCGATTTCACAAGTGGTTTATGAGATTGAAACACAGCAAGGTTTAGCTAAACTTCACCGCAAGACTCCTGATTCTACAGGCTCCCCTGTATTATTTATTCATGGGTTTGGATCTAATGCGCAGGTTTGGTTCGCGTATGTGAATTCTTTAGGGAATTATTTCAAGTCATTAAAAATGGACTGTTGGGCTCTGAATTTAAGTAATGCAGTTACTGGAAATATCAAGACATTAGCTCATGAAGATGTCCTTACAGCCGTTGATTTCATTTACAAAAAACGAAAACAGGCTGTATTAATTGTTTCTCATTCTATGGGGGGTATTGTTTCACGATACTTTACAAGTCCATATGTTGATCATCCATATCCCCTCCAGCTTATCGAATCAATGATTAAAGCAATAGCGTTACTTACTGTACCTAACCATGGTGTTGAGGCTGGTGATATTTCACGAATTGAAGAAACTGTGAGTGTTCTCAGAAAATTCCTTACGGAAGATCACAAGCCTTTGTCAGCTGATTTGGGCCTTGGATTCTTTCAATTAACTCGAAATAGCCACCTTTTACAATCTTTAAACACTCTACCCCCCTTGAATCCGAATATAACTTGGTTAAATGCAGTTGGTACTTATGATAAAGTTGTACCACGGAATAGTGCCCTTTTTGAAAAATTTGAGTTTACAAATCTGCCAAAATTCTCCCAAAAAGAGTTTCCATGTGATCATATGGTCTATCCTTTTACTTCTGCAATTAAAAAAGTCATCAAAGCAATTCCCGACTTCATTGAGTCAGCAAAACACGCGATTAAGATTTACCCCGCAATTCACAGGCATCAACCTGTTGGAGATTGGATTTTAGAACAGATTTAATAACTGGAGTTAATTGAGTGTCAGTACAATATTTAGAGGGAGCTGAACCACTTTTTATAGAGGGATCCGATACCGGTTATTTATTATTACACGGAGCTGGAGGAGGAACCACATGGGATTTGAAGGAGTTTGCACAAATTCTACATTCAGAAACAGGAGCTACAATACTCCTCCCCGCATTAAAAGGATTTGGAACACGCCCAGAAGATCTTTATAACGTATCTTTTTCTGATTGGATGACCGATGCCCGAGAAGGTTTTAAAAAACTCCACCAAAATTGTAAGACTATTTTCGTTGTTGGTCATTCCATGGGGGGAATCTTAACTCTACTCTTAGCCTCGGAACAAAAGGATATCACTGCTATTACAACTTGGGCGGCAGCTTTAAGTGTGAAAAGCAGGCTATTATCTTTGTTACCAATAATCAACAAGATTCCTCTGGTCAAGAAAGCTATCCCTGAAAAATATACTAGTCCTGCTCCAGTGGAGTTGAAAGCAAAGGGTTGGATCGGTTATGATTGGATTCCATCGTCGCTTGGGTTCGTCATTATAGAAGGCATAAAGCAGCTAAAACAATCACTTACCAATGTAACGTGCCCTACTTTCATTGTTCAAGGCACAGCTGATGAAGCAGTGTCATTTAATAGTGCAGAAAAGATCTATAATACTATAGAATCTTCAAAAAAGGAATTATGGTATGTAGAAGGAGCTTCACATCCAATTATGAATGATGATTTGTACAAGGATGAGTTATTTTCTCGTACGATTGCTTTTCTCGAAGAATGTAAATAGAAGACCAACCACTACTATTTTCCTCTAAAGCTCTGAAGAACTTCCTCTGTTGTATACTTAGGAATATATCCGATTTTTTTCATCTTTTGGTTTGATGCTACAAATGGATAAGCAACGAAGTCTAGATAAGCAGGAGGTGCTCGTGAAAGACGAAATTTCCATTGAAGCCATAAAAGCGCCTTTAATAAACGGAAGGAAACCTTGAGTCCGCGTCCGTCTAAGATTGTGGGGATTTGTCCTACCATGACATCAGTGTCAGGACAAATATTATAGGCTCCCTCTAATCTCTGATCTAGCATGATTTTAAAACCATCAAGTGCATCCTCCAGATGAAGGAACTGAATAGGAGTGTTTCTATTTGGAAAAGGCATTAAAAAGAATGTTCGCCACCCTCCTCTCAGGATATCAGCAACGAAATTCTGAATGTCATATGACAATATGGCCGAGGGACGGATCTTACCAATTTTCATACAATTGATATTTTGCGCTTTAAATTCATCAATAGCCTGTTCTACTAATGCTTTATGATGAGAATAATGAAATGATTTATTTCCACGAAGGGAATCAGATTCTGTTAATGGATAGGGATTATCAGGATGAGCACCATAAGCTAACGTAGAGGAAGTATGAAGAAAATAATCAATATTGGCTTTGGATGCCTCTTCTAATACGTTTTTTGTCCCCTCGACGTCCATTTGGAAAGCTTTCTTCACATTGTGAATAGGGTTGAGGATCCAGGCCAAATGAATCAGATCTGTAACTCCATGCTCTTCAAGAACTGAAGAAAACGGATCTCGAACATCAATTTTATAGAAAGACAAAGGGATTTCAGGGGGATGAATCATGCTTTGTAAGTCTAATCCAACAAAAAGATCGATATCAGAAGAAGCTCTAGATAAATATCGAATTAAGTGTTGACCAAGGTAGCCCGCCGCTCCAGTAATTGCAATGACTCGGGACAATTTACTTTTTCAACACTCATGCTGTTTTTTCTTTTAATCAATAATTAAAGGTCATACGATTTAAATGTGGTTGTTAGAATTATCCAATGCAAATAACCAGCATGTATCAAAAATAATTTAAATATGACGAAGTCTTACACTCCTAAAATAGCATGATGGTAGATAGGACAAAATAATATGATGATAGATGGGGTGAAATGAAAATTGGAATTTCAATTAGGTCTTATTGAGAATTTGATCCATAAACGAAGACAAAAACCTACAAAAAAACAGGATATCCTAATCAAGAATAGAAATCTGGTTCAACGAACATTAGAAGCAGCTAAAGGAATTGAAGTCAGTGACCAAGAAGTTAGTGAAACAATCAAATGGCTGGAAAAGGTCTCGAATTATGTCCCAATTGAGTCTGAACACGAATTAGAAGAAATTGTTAAAATTATGGTTCTCTTAAGTCAAGAAAGAGCAAAACTAAATGAACTTTATGATTATCCGGGATTAAATTTAATGAAGCGAGTCAGAGAGGGAATGATCCGTTATATGGTTGTTTTGAGTGAAGTTCGCGCTCGTCAAAAAGAATTCTTAGAATACTGGTTCACTGATGAATACTGGATTACTGAATGGAGCCGTGTATTACTTGATTTACCCCTAGAAAGTACTATGGAAAAGTATGGGTTTGAAAATATAATAGTGAGGGATTTTATATTTCTTTTACAACTCGAATTAGCGACTGCTGATGATGCATCTAAAGTAGATAAACCTATGATAAGATTACAGCCTATGGAGAACAAGGATACCTTCTTAATGATACCTACAGAAGCAGCAGCTGAAGAATATGAAATTACAGTTGATCGCATTCTTAAAGATACTGTTACATTCACAGAATGGGTTAACGATTTTTTAAAGGCTTTGAAATTACCAAAATAGAGAAAAAAAAAGCTAAAAAGGTAGCGCCCTTTAAGGAGATAAAATTTTTTCCTACATTTCACTTGATTTAGCGTTATATGACCATTACTCATTATTTAGGAAATAAAATCGTTATTAACTGGCCTTCTAGACTTGGAACGCTTATAATCGTATTAGTTCCTATAATATTAAACCCAAAACCAATCTCCCCTACATGTCATACTTTTTGATGATAGTTGTTAGAATTTTCCATTGAAAATACCCAGCATGTATGAAAAATAATTTATGTTGTATCGTTTTGATCTGACAAAATAGCAAAGACTTATAGTTTGCTGAATTTAACGTAATGTAACTCTCTCAATATAACATGATGATAAATAGGGTGAAGTACAAATTGGAATTTCAAAGAAGAGCACTTTTTATTTCGGATTTGATAAAAAAACGAAAACTAAAACCAACAAAAGAACAAGAACTTCTAATAAGGAATAAAAGTCTTGTTCAACGAACATTAGAATCAATTAAAGGTATAGAAGTTAGTGACCAAGAAGTTAGTGATACGATAAAATGGCTAGAAAAGGTTTCGAATTATGTCCCAATTGATTCCGAACACGAATTAGAAGAAATTGTAAAGATAATGGTTCTGTTAAGCCAAGAAAGAGCGAAACTAAATGAACTTTATGATTATCCAGGACTTAATTTAATGAAACGAGTCAGAGAGGGAATGATCCGCTATATGGTTGTTTTGAGTGAAGTTCGGTCTCGTCAAAAAGAATTCTTAGAATACTGGTTCACTGATGAATACTGGATAACTGAATGGAGCCGTGTATTACTTGATGTATCCCCAGAAAGTAATTTGGAAAAGTATGGGTTTGAAAACATCAAGGCGAAAGATTTCTTATTCCTTCTACAACTCGAATTAGCAACTGCAGATGATGCATCTAAAGTAGACAAACCTATGGTGAGATTACAACCGATAGAGAATAAAGAATCCTTTCTGATAATACCCACTGAAGCAGCGGCAGAAGAATATGAGATTACTGTTGACCGTATTCTACAAGAAACGGTTACATTCACGGAATGGGTTAACGATTTTCTAAAGGCTTTAAAATTACCAAAGTAAAGTGAAAAAACCTGGGGATGGAGGAATTCTTTTTATCCTGAAATATACAATCTTCCATTTGAGGAACTCATTCGTTACGCTTGGTCAATATTTGATTAGTGATAAATACACTATTTTTAGCAGAAAACGAATATTACTCCCCAACATTTGTGATAAAAAAAAAGAAAAAGAGGGGGATTTGGAGGAAAGTTTCTAATTTCTTCTCTTTCTGATGATAACTGCTGCAGCTACAAATACTGTGAATGCCGCTACGAACTCAAAGCCTGGTGCAGTACCTTCTTCTTCTTCAGAAGATGATTCTTCTTCCGTAGGCTCAGTTGCACTTGTAGTGGACTCTGGTTCTTCTACATGTTCAACAGCCCAGCGCCAACCTTCGTGGCGGAGAAGGCTGATATATTCACCAGGTACGCGAGCATCCATATAATAGGGACCGGTACCAATCATATCTGACTCAGATGGAGAGTAGGATGTAACGTTTGTTACGTCTTTCCAGATGTGATGGGGTGTGACGTAGAAACCTGTAGTATCTGCGAACTCGAAGAAACCAGTTTCGTTGACATATAATTCGATAGTATGTGTGTCAGGTAACACAATTTTGTAGATATCTTCCATTTCTGGGTTGACAAATGGACTGTCTCTCCACATGTAAATGGAGTGGTTGACATCTGCAGAGGTGAAAGGTGTTCCATCATGCCATGTTTCGTTTTCGTACAGGTAGAAGGTGAACTTCTGTCCATCAAGTATGTCTCCGCTTGCTGTTGTCGTCTCCATATCCCAGTCATAAGCTAATCCTGGCATTGGATCCCATATGTTTGGATGAACATTCCACAGGGTCTCATAGATGTATTGAAAGACCGTAGCTTCGTAGCCTGTTTTTTGTAAATAGGGATTTAGAGTGTTCATATTATCTGACAAACAATACTTGAATGTGCCACCATAAGGACCGCCCTCGGATTCCTTCAGTTTTACTTTAGTTGCACAGGCCCAATTATCACCACTGGCCCAACCAGCACCTGCAGACTCGAAGAA
>JAEOSR010000010.1 GCA_016840285.1 Candidatus Hodarchaeota archaeon
GCACCTGTTACAATGATTAGCTTTCCTGTCAGATCTGGAATTTTATCTGTGGTCCATGTAGTGCTCATAGTTTAACCTTTTGTTTTATACTTCAAACTAGTTTCTCTACGTAAACATGAGATTCCAAAGAGTTCATGTAAATTTATTTCATGATTGGGTTATGCCTATATGTCATATAATGATGAGATCTTGGTGCTAATCCAGCCTTTTACGACACAAAAATGAATGAAATTCAGTCAAGGGTTATCTAAATACTTATTCACTTACATTTATACTTCGCCCTGCATTTAAAGCTTTTTGTAAGACCTCCAGTCTTTTTTTAACATCTCCTCTCCGATCTACTCCCGTACAAATAATATTATCCTTGAAATTTATTCCGACATATTTCGTTATGTCTTCTATCATTCTAACAATATGACTGGAATACAATTCACTCCCTCCACCAGAAGCTACGACTAGGATCATGCTTTTTTCTGTAAAGAAGTGTCATGTTTCACAGATTCTGTGTATCCGCTTTTATTTATAAAGTGAAATCTAAAGGTTACAGTTACATTTTTTTTCGTGGGTGAAACAGAATTGGTGAAAAAATGGCATTTAAATCAGGATAGAGATGTTGTTTATCAGCTCAGCGAGCTATACGGTATTTCTACAGAAGAGTTATCCCCAGTCAAGGGTGGCCTTGTAAATGTAATATATGAATATGAAAAGAATGGGAAATGGTACATACTTCGAGTAAGTACACATAAAACTCGGCAGGAAATTCAATCAGAGCTGGAATGGATTTTATTTCTTTATGAGAACGGCGTTTCTGTTTCCAAACCAGTTCCATCTATACGAAATAACCTTATAGAAACCGTTCAATATCAAAAAAGGGAGTTTTATTGTGTCTCCTATACGAAAGCTATCGGTAAATCATTACTTAAAGATGCAGAGTCTCTTGATCTCTCTCTTTGGAATGAGGATCTTTGGATAAAATTAGGTCGAACAATGGGAAAACTCCATGAAATCACTAAAAATTATACTCCAAAGTCCTCCCTTACTAAATACAAGCATATAGATAACAATCCCATCTTCAATGAGGACGGTTTTTCAGGACAACCGAGACTTAAGACGAAATTTTCTAATTTAACTAAGAAAATCCTTACTCTTCCACGTCCAAAAAACGCCTATGGCCTCGTTCATAATGATATAAACCTATGGAATTTTGTTCTATCGAAAGATGCCCTCATTCTATTCGATTTCGATGATTGTGGGTATAACTGGTACATTCATGATATAACTATCACAATAAACTTGATTTCAACGTATATACTATCTTCTGGACAATATTCATCCTTTCATCAATTTATTCGTGCATTTTGGCGTGGTTATAATGCGGAATGTTCTTTGGATTCCTATTGGATAAGTTTAATTCCATTATTTCTTCGTTTCCGTTTATTTCATGATTATTTTTTGTTCAATCGTATGTATGTGCAAGAAGAGTTTGCTCCTGAAGACATGGATTTCTTTTCTCATATAATAAAGGATTTAGAAGAGCGGATTTATTCTGATAGGCCTTTCATTGATTTACCATCTGAAATATGGTTAAAGTTAGCAGATTCTACTTGATTCTGAAGTTTATAAGAGGAGAGCCCATCTGAAGGAAAGAAATAATCAACAAAGTATTAATATGTCAATATTTTAGGATATTAAGGTTAATTTTTTTTTGTTTGGATAATGTGATTAATTTAGTTGTGACTGACCAGGTTAAATTCATGAAATAATGATATAGAGTTTTTTATGAGTGAATTTTCATTATCTGGGCGAACTAAGATCCTTCCATTTTTGGAAGGGTCTAAAACATTAAATTTGACACAAAAGTCAAGACACCTATCAATCTTTCAAACCGATTGAAGGTGGTTCATTTGAATAAGCTGTTCACTAATACTAAAATAAATAGAACTCTCAAAGTATTTTATTTTTTGGTTCTTGTAACTCTAATATTTCTGGATATTTTGGTTGTTTTCTTTTTACCACAAGTTGGTCTAGGGGCTAATGTAGCGTATAGTGTGTGTGTTGAAGGTAATCA
>JAEOSR010000120.1 GCA_016840285.1 Candidatus Hodarchaeota archaeon
ATGAGAAAAGACGACTCACAAGGCTAAATTAGATGAAAAAGATTTAGAAATAATAAATGCTCTATATAAATATGGATTTGGGTCATCAAGCCGTTTTTTAAGTGAAAAAATAGATATTCCAGATAGAACAATTAGTTACCGTCTGAAATCTCTAAAAGATAAAGGATTATTACGAATATACCCGTTTACAAATGAGAGACGACTGGGATTAGGAGATTGCATTATTTCGATACAAGAATCAGAGAGATGCAAATCAAGTCACCTGTATAAATTACTAGAGCAAGTTCCTTACTTTTATCTTTTCTCCCCAACATATGGAAGATATAATGGAATATTATGTTTTGCAGTGTATTCTCTTGAGTCAACTCATCCAAAAGAATATTTTGAGAAATTGAGGATAGAAGGATTAATTACTGACTACTGTATATATGAGATCCGGGACCACATTATTAGTGATCCCAAATTGGAGTATTACGATCCTCAAGAGGGAAAATGGACATGGGACTGGAAGAAATGGGAGGATAAAGCTGAAACAACCTTGGAACAAAAAAATCACTCAGTAGACCTATTTGCTAATCTACATCTTCAAGACAAACCGATGATCAGTAAATTTGATGAGATAGATATTAGACTCCTTAAAGAGAAAAAATATGGTTTTCACGTCGAAAAAACAATGTTGAATAACAGTGAGCTTGGAAAAAGGCTAAATTTATCTGTATACAAAGTAAGAAAACGAACGCAACGGTTATACGATCAAGGAGTCCTTTTAGGGCCTCTAATGAACTTCTTCATAGTTGGAGAGTATGATATTCACTTTATCTACCTTTTCATCAAAATGGATGATCCCCAAAAGAGTTCGATGGTTTTATCATTATTCTGTGATTTACCATTCCAAGTGGGAATCTTTGTGGAATCGAAATCTACAGCTATTCTCTATTATCGGATGAAAACAAAAGAATTTACTGAATTCCTGAGAAGTTTTGAACTGTTGAAGGTCTATTTCCAATCGTACTTTTTCCAAATAGTCCCATTTTATTATAATAATCGTCATCATCTTTATAACGCCTATAGCGAAAACAAAAAATCCTGGGAAACACCATTAGAAGATTATCTCGATTTGATAGAAAAATTCAAGCAACAAATGACAACAAAAGTCAGGAGAAAATAAGCATGACACTAAGAAAAGGTGGGATATTCACAATCCTTGTATTATTTCTATTGGTCATTATATCTGCGAGTCAAAGCTCAAATTTAGATTTGAAAAATTCTTATTCTTCGTTTGAACCTTGTCAAATATTAAAGAAGCAAATATCTAATTTTACTAACGAGCATGCCACTCTTCTAGGTCATTCTCAACCAGTTTGGGATGCGAAGTTCTCTCCTGATGACTCGTTAATAGCATCAGCGGGTCTTGATGGTACCATTATCATCTGGAATGCATCAAACGGTGAGAAAGTACACCTATTAAGACACCAACCAGTTGATCAAGTCAGAGAAATATCTTTTTCGCCAAATGGGTCGATACTGGCTTCAAGTGGCCATTATTGGTTTAGAAGTCCTCCTGGATCGGAGAATTGGTCAGTAGAAACACGCCTCCATCTCTGGGATGTCCCAACAGGGTCATTATTAAAAACAGCAACCCAATTCGAGGCTAGATTTCGGGGCTCTACCTTTTCCCCAGATGGTAAATTACTCGCATTTGGTGAAAACGCACACAATGGAACCTACTCTGTCAAACTGTGGGATCTAACAAGTAATGAAATCTTATATTTGGGGGATCATGATCAACATAATCAATTTATTTTTACATTAGATTTTTCACCAGATGGTACCCTTTTAGCATCTGGGTGTGAGGATGGGACAATAAAACTCTGGAATGTGACTTCTAGAACTTTGATAAGAACATTAACTGAACATGCAGATGATGTTAGATCAGTCAAATTTTCTCCGAATGGACAGATGTTAGCATCAGCCTGCGATGATACCTCGATTATCCTTTGGAACGTGTCCTCTGGCTCCGTGATAAGAACATTAACTGGACATAATAGGAAGATCTTTTCAGTAGATTTTTCTAATGACGATAGACTTGTATCAGGAGAAGGAGAGTATGACGAAGAGCATTTCCCCTCACGGATACACAGTGCTGCTATTAAGATTTGGGACGTTATAACGGGAAATGAAATAGCTTCTTTAACTGGCCACCAGAATGTCATTGCCTCTGTCGATTTTTCATCTGATGGAACAAAAATAGTGTCAGGGAGTTGGGATTGGAGAGTGAAACTCTGGGGTGACTATAATCCAATGACTTCTGGTTATGTTGACGATTGGCCAACCTCAACTCCAGAAGAACAGGGGATGAATTCTACGACATTGAAGGAATTATTTGAATATATAGATACTTGGTCCGATGCCATTCATGGATTGTGTGTGATGCGTCATGGAGTCATTGTTGCTGAAGGATATTTCAGTAGTGACTATCACCAGTATATCCAAGAAGATAAACACCAAACTCATTCAGTCACAAAAAGTTTTACTTCTGCTTTAATAGGGATTGCGATTGATCAAGGGTTGATTACAGATGTAAACCAGAGGGTGCTTGACTTTTTTCCCGAGATGAATTTTTCAAACGTTGATTCTCGAAAGGAAGCGATGACAATCGAACATCTCTTAACGATGCGAACAGGTCTTGATTGGCCAGAGATGGATAGTGGATATTCTGGTGCTGGAGATCTTGCAGACCAGATGTTGCATAGTAATAACAGTGTACAGTACATATTGGATAAACCAATGGTTGCAGATCCAGGAGAAACATGGGAATATTGTTCTGGAGCTACTCATCTCCTTACGGCCATTATTCAAAGAACTACAGGACAAACAACGCTTGAATTTGCACAAAAAAATCTCTTCTCTCCTCTAGGGATTGATCCGAGCGAGGTGATCTGGGATACTGATCGTAATGGGATAAATAGAGGGCATTCCAACCTGTTTCTCTCTCCGAGAAGTTTAGCCAAATTCGGGTTTTTATACCTCAACGAAGGGATGGTGGATGGATACGAGGTCATCTCGAAAGAATGGGTAGAAAAATCAGTAACAATGGAATTTGGCGGCTACGGCTATTGCTGGTGGAATGATTTCTTTGGTCATTTTGCAATGGGACTTAATGGCCACTATATTTATGTATTACCAGAAGAGGACATCGTGGCATCTTTTACAGAATCTTCTCTTACTTTAAAACTGTTATCACGATACATTATCCCTGCTGTTATCCAATCAGAGAGTTCAGCTATCAGCCAGTCTGACAGCTCGATAATGACTCAGTCTGATAGTCTTACAAGTTCTCAGTCGACTTCCTCTGAAACTTCGGGTTTGTCCTTATTATTCCCCACAATGGCATTATTTGTAATTATAATAACCATTAAAAGGAAAGAAGTGCATTAAACCATTAATCAAGCCATACTCGGGTCGAAATGATATCACTAAAAGTTATTAATTTCGACCTTAGTTTCATCAGAGCGTCTAGTTTTTTTCTATAAGGAATGTGCCATTTATTGGAACTTCTATCATGGAATGTTAATGGTATCAGAGCCTGTATCAACAAAGGCTTTATTGATTGGGTGAAACAACGAGACCCAGAGGTCTTATGTCTTCAAGAAACCAAAGCTCATGCAAACCAGGTATTCTTTTCCTTTGATCTCCCTGATTATCACATTTATTGGAGTTCAGCAAAAAAGAAAGGATACAGTGGAGTCGTTACTTTTACTAAAATCAAACCAATTTCGACTAAACAAGGACTTGGAGTCAAAGAGTTTGATATCGAGGGGAGATTTCTCCAATTGGAGTACAAAGATTTCTTTATAATCAACTTGTATTTTCCTAATGCTCAACGTGAATTGAAAAGACTTGATTATAAACTGAGATTTAATCAGACACTCCTAACTTATATCAATAAATTAAAAGAGAAGAAAAAAGGAATAATCCTTTGTGGTGATTTTAATGTTGCCCACAAGGAGATTGATCTCAAAAATCCTAAAGAAAATCAAAAAAATGCGGGATTCTCACCTCAAGAGCGAGTATTTTTTACTGAATTATTGGAAAATGGTTATATTGATACATTCAGAGAATTTGATCAGTCTTCAGAACAGTATACTTGGTGGACTTACCGTTACAATGCTAGAGCGAGAAATATCGGGTGGCGAATAGACTACTTTGTTATTAATCAAGAATTCAGAGAGCGATTGAAATCAGCATTTATATTAAGAGATGTACTGGGATCAGATCATGTACCAGTAGGAATAATCCTAAATGTTATGTAAATTCGCTTGTAAAAGCCCATTACAATCCTTTTTCAATCCGTGCTCAGAACAAAATGAATTAGATGACCAGTTCGAATAATAGGGTAGCTATATTGTAAAACTTTAAAAGCCTTAGAAACCTTAGATTTTTTATTTGGAGAGATTTTTTTTCTATGTTGTGTTAACATTGACTCTAAAAAAAGAGGAAAATTGGAGGAAATCTTTTCCTACTTTGTTTTTTAGGATTAATTAATAACACTCTGTGTTTTATGTTCTTTCCTACTGGCTGGAGCCCAACTGTAGTATTTCTAATTTTTGATTCCATGGTTGTACTCCCAATGCTATTTGCTTTAACCCTGTTTGGGATAGATTCACGTGTAGTTATAGTTAACACCCTTACTGTATATGGGAGTGGATTAATCCTTCGATTGCCACTGCTTACTAGTTATACTCTCGATTATAATATTCTCCTCTTGATTGGTCTTGTAATCCAATTAATTTTACATGGTCTGTTGATAAGATTAAGCAAATCATTATTACCATCCTCAATCACTAGTTGGAAATTTAGGTTTGAAAGTCGTGAAACATGGCCACAGGATTCTTTTCGGATTATGGCAATAATCAATCCTCTTATTTTCTATTTTTGCGCCTCACAACTAACCTTAAGAATAGGAGGAATCTTTAAAATAACAAATATCATTCCTATGATAATTTTATCAATATCAGTTGCTATCTACTTTGTTATTGAAACAAGATTTATTTCCCCTTCAATTGTAAATGATAGTGGCTTGCTATTTTCAATTTTTACTGCTTGGTTGTTCACTACCTCATTTCTTGAGTTTATTTATTTCACTACAGCAGCAACGGCATTTTTGAGTATATTGTATGGATTTTGGGTTAATAGGAGAGAATGGCGGATATTGGGAATCTCGATTATCATGATCAGTTTAATCTATAGTGCGATTTATCTTGCCCAGATTCCTGATGACTTAGTGAAAATTATTGGTTTCGGAATTTTAGGGATCATATCTGTTGTGATAGCTTTTATATATTCAAAGTTTGCTAAACGATTCATAGATGAAGAATTTCAGAAAAATGAGCAAGAAAAAATCCCTACATAGCTAATCAAAACGAATAGATTTGTTTTAAGCCTATTTCTCTATTTAGAGAGCTATTTGTTGCAAATCTATTCTATAAAAAGAATTTTGAGTAGAAGGAATACAAAATATTATAGAGGAATAAACAATGTTAGACCAAAATAAATCAAGCAATGATCTGTTTGAGATTATTAATAATCGAAGATCGATCCGGAAATTTACTGAAAAACCCATTACAGACGAAATTCTAAATCAAATTTTAGAAGCTGGAATTAAAGCTCCTTTTGCTGCTCAATTATACAGCATTGTATATACACGTGATAAAGAGAAGATGAAGAAGCTAAATATTGGCGCCTATTCAACTACTCAGCTCTTAATGATTTTCTTAGTTGATTTTAGAAAAATTGAGAAGATAATCGCAGAGAGGAACTATCAATATGATTATGATGACGGGATGCTTTTATGGTTAGGGATTCAAGACGCATCACTAGTAGCAGAAAACGTCATATTAGCTGCAGATGCACTTGGCCTCGGATCTGTATTATTAGGGGGCGCACCTTTACAAACAGACGTTATAAATGAAGCTTTCAATATTCCCTCTAGAGTTTTCCCCGTCGTAGGTCTGTGTCTAGGATATCCCGATTATACTGCAGAGACAGATGTGAGACCACGCTACCCCTTAAAGTATACCGCTTTTGAGGATTCTTATCAAGACCTTTCGGAAAGTGAAATTCAAGAATGTATGAAAAGCATGGATGAAGGGTATATTACCCAAGGTTACTACATTAAATTACAAGCCAAGATTCCTTTAAAGAAAGGAAAAGATTCAATCGATTATGACAAGTATTCTTGGTCAGAACATCAAAGCAGGAAATATTCCCAGGGAAGCTGGAAGAAAGAAGCTGTGCTTTCTATTCTTAAGCGACATGGGTTCAATCTTGATTGAAAAGGCCTTTCTTTTGGGGACTCTTGAAATGGATAATCAGGATTTTCGTATTATCGCTGATTATGACCAGAATGAACTCAAACCCATAGTTTTAATAGCTATGCTATTCATGGGAATTTTTGGATTAATTGTATCAATTCCATTGATAATTCTAAAAAATTCGCTAAATATCTCATTTCTTTTTCTAGAGTCCCAATTGACTTTCTGGAATATTTTCTTCATTATGATTTCATTTGTCATTGGAATGATCATATTTCATGAATTAATTCACGCAATCATGGCTTGGATATTCAATATCCCAACCAAATTTGGTTGGGGAATAATGGGAAACCTTATTCCTTACTTTTCTGTTTCATTAGGAAAACCAGTAGATAGATATCGGTACATTTGGATTGGAGTAATGCCCAATATTATAATTAATGTTATCTTAGTCTTTCTCATTTTTTTCACAGAAGCTCAAATAATATACTCCTTTTTTGTAGTTTTATTAATCACACATATCTCAGGTGGCGGGGGAGACGCTGCCCTACTCTATACTGCTTTTAAATATCCATCAACAATTCTGTTGAAGGATACTGGACTTCAGTTACAAATCCTCTCAAAAGAGGATTTAGAAAAACAACCATTAATAGATCAAGATTCTCCTCTTATGAGAATCTTTCGTGAAAATCGTGAGATTATGAATTTCTTAGGTTTATTTTTTGTGGTACTCTTCTCGTTAATCGTACTGGCTCCTTTCTTTGAAATAATGCTAATATTTATTTTGGGTTATAGTCCTAACCTCTTTCTTACTGTAGTTGAAACTTCTGAACAGGGATTCACAATGAGTCCAAATATTGTGACTTGTTTAATTCTCAGTATTATTCTTACTCCAATAATATGGCTAGTTAAGAAGAAACGGAAAAAAAGATTAGTTTTAAACGATTAGAAGTCATAGTAACAATCTACATTAATATTGGATTAGTTCCGCAAAGACAATATAAATGAATATTTCTTCGATTGCTTTAGTAAAAAGAAAGATGGATGGTTACAGGATGGTCCAATGCCCTAATTGCAGAGAAACAGTAGAGATAGGAGATATTTTTTGTTATAAATGTGGATTTAATTTAAGAACAAATTCTATAGTTAAACAAGCCAAGGAAGAGATCGACAGGCAATTAGAATTAGATACAAATACATTAACAAGATATACACAATTAGAAGAACGAATAGAAAGTTTAAGGAGCATTCCTGACGAATTAGAACAACAACGAGCTTATCTCAGCCACTTAACCAAATCCTTAGCAGATGCACAAAGGAGGTTGGAAGCCCTTACAGAACAACGTGAGCAAGAGTATCGTGATGTGGAAAAACTCGAGAAAATTAGTGTCACTTCCTTAGTGGCAAGGGTGAAAGGAACGAAAGATCAACAATTAGAGAAAGAAAAGGTTGAATATCTCACTGTACTTAATAAAGAGGAAGCTGCACAAAGAGAATGTCAACAACTGCAAAGTGTCATTACACAAACCCAGTCCCAAGTGCATGAACTAGGAGATTTGATTGATACCAAGAATAAATTAGAAAGAGAACTTGAAACATTGATTAATCAAGTATGTGAAGGAGTTCCTGATCCTATTGAAGACACAATTGAACAACGATTAACAACTCTTGATAGACAAATAGGACCAATTACCAACAATCGTTCACAAATCTTTCGGGCAAAAAACCACTTAGAACACGCAATTTCTGACTTAAATCGTGCATTAGAGTCCCTTCGAAGTGCTTCGGGGTTCTCAACATGGGATCTTCTTGGAGGGGGATTAATCGCTGATTCAATCAAGCATTCGCGGATGTCAGACGCACGAAATCATGTTCATACTGCCCACAGTAACATTCAAAGAGCCATTCAAGAATATCCAGAGATTAGAAATTCTTTGAGTAGTGCTTATGTCGAAGATGTATCTTTTTTTTGGGACGGGTTTATGGATAATATCTTCTCGGATATCGCAGCCCGAGATAAAATTCATAGATCAAGGGAGTCGGTTCGTCAAGCATTGCATGATGCTTCCAACGCAAACCGATGGTTAGAGGACAAAATGAGAAACCTCAATCATCAATTCAACGTTCTAAACAAAAAAATCGAAGTGACAAGAAAGGAACTTTTGGAAGAAAGAAAAAGAATGATCAATGAAGCAATGAGGAAGAAGTGAAGCATTACAAATATCCTAACCTTCAGGTATGTTTCTGGTCTTCCATTCTTCCACTAACAAGTCCATCATCAAATCATCTAAAAATTTACCGTCGATAAAGTCAGCTTTCCTACGAAGTCCTATTTCACGAAAACCCAGCTTTTTATAGACAGCTATAGCCCGAGTATTATTCGAGAAAACTCTTAGTTCTAGGCTAATTAAATTGAGGGTTTCAAAACCAAAATTAATGACTAATTCTAACGCTTCTGTTCCCAATCCTTGGTTTCTATATCCAGGATTAAAAATTCCGAGACTAATATCTGCTCTCCTACTGATATTGTTAAGAATTTTCAAACGAATATTACCGAAATATTTACCGTTTTCATTAGATGTAATTGCAAACGTATAGATCCCGCCCTGTTTTCTTTCATTCCAAGTTTTACGAATCCATTCTTTCCCCTCATCTCGCGACATAGGAGTTATTCGGCCACTAAAATTCATAAAATAGATGTCATTCCAGTAAACTAATAATTCATCAACGTCATGAAGCTCGAGTCCTCTCAAGGTAACATTTGTTCCAATAATCATGATTGAACCTTTCTTTAGTATTGATTCTCACAATAGAAGTTAAAAAAGTAAGGAGAGGCATGTTAACGCACCCTCACATTTTTGGAATTCTCTCATATCTAACGGAATGACTTCAAAACCAGCTTCGTTTAACATTGTAAAAGTATGAGGAAATCCTTTAGGCATCAGTATGGTCTTCTCTATCGTTAAAGTATTGGCAGCATAACTTTCATTCTCATCTACCACAAGAATCTTTAAATTTTTAAGAGTAGGGTGATTCATGTGTCCTTTAGTAGCAATAACATAGTCATCTCCGAGATACGTGATATAACTCTTTAAGTGTACGATACTTGGATCATTATAAATCTCTACCGTAACATTAAGCCAATTTCTCATTTGATCCACACCCTCGATATTAGTACGCTGGGTTACTCCACAGATTAAACTATCTGGAAGATGAATGACATCACCTCCTTCTATTGTCCCAGGAGAGATAGTCCTTTTAGTTGCCATGAAGTCATTTAATGTTTCTTCCACAGCCACTTCTTCTCCCCGACGAGACTTGGCTCCCATACGGGTGATAAAGGCTTTATTGTCGTGAATGATAGCAGAATCCTCAACAAAACACGAATCAGGGTGCTCATTGTCTATGGGTAAATGAATAACTTCAAGTCCTAATTCGATTAAAGTGTTACAATAAGCTGAATGTTGTTTTTTTGCCTTGGAAATATTATGCTGTATTGGAAGGGATGTAATACATTGAGAAAGACTATTCCCTGGTTCACGGACTAACGCATATTTTGGGTTCATTTCTTTAACCTATTGCAACCATTCAAGTAAACCTGCAACACCTGATGCTGCATATACTAGCAATTGAAAGATCTTATAAGCATCAATAATATTATTCGCGGTAAATTCTATCGTTAATCCATCAGTCCTCGTGACAATGGGTAATAATTCGGCAATATCAGCAAAGTGACTTACATTAAAGATAATTTTAGCTTTTACTGGTTCTTTAGTCTTTAATGGCTGCACTTTATTCTCTTTGAAGTTAGTTACAGCTTTGTTAAGAGTTTCCCGCAATTCAGCCTCAATTTTAATCATACTGGGACTTTTTGCTGAAACCCTACTCAAAGCCTTCTTAAAAACGACAGATTCTACCCATGGAGTATGTTGTTCTACATCATCTTTGATGAGTTGAGCATCCCCACCCACAAGAATAACAGGAACGCCGTAGAATCCAGCCGCATAGGAATTGAGAAGGTACTCACTTACAGGTACGTCATTGATCACAAACCTGTGGATACTTCTTCCTGAATAAGTATGATCGAATGTCGCTTTCGCAGTTCCAAATTTCGCGTGGTACCCTAGAAATATAGCCACATCACAATCTTCTTCGACTCCTGTAACCATACTAACAGGACGAGGTATTCCCCGAACTATTTCGACATTTTCAGGTAGTTCATCAATCTTGAGGTTCACCATAGGACCATGACTATCAGCAATGAGAATTTCATCAAATCCATTCTTATTCAATTCATCTACAACAATCAAAGCAATTTTAGTAGCAATATCCCTAGCTTCAGAATATAACGATCCTTTTAGACTCAAATGGCCAGGAATGACGATGAAAGGCAACCCTTCTAAATCAATCGAAATAAATGCCTTCATAAAATACACCAAAAAGAATTGTATGAAAACACTTTATCAGTGTGATGAATGGACAACACAGATTCCTACAGAATAAAACTGATGACTAACGATAGCTAATTCTCATGATGATAGCCAGGGGGCTTTCCAGGTACTACTTTTTACAGTTTCAGGTTTTTTAGGTTCTGTAGGTTCTTCTCTAAATTCTTTTCTAGGTATGAATTCAGTTGACCTAAGATCTCTATCTCCAACATGCTCCCAATAATATACGATAGCCTTTCTAACAAACCGGGATTTGTCTTGTTTTGTCTTTTTTAGGATATTCTTAACCTCCTCATCCATCCGAAAACTAAAACGAGGAGAGTGAAATTTTTCTTTATCGGATTCCATTAACCTTTTTCGTCCCATTGATGAATCATCGTCCTAATCGATCGATTGATTATTCTTTTGACAAAAAGATAAGTGTACATAACTTTGGAGTATCATCATCATGATTTTGTACGTACATTATCCAACATTGTGATTGTGTACGTACAATATAAATGTTTGTACTTCAACAAGTTGTATTTGAGCTTAAGCAACAAAAAAAAGATTAATTCTGGAGTACATTATGCATGAATCTTTTGATCAATGAAAACATTAAATACCTATAGATCGAAAAAAAAGAAGACTCTTTCACCCTATTAATATGGAGACAAAATAATGAGGAAGCTCTCTCTGATAGTTATCATTGGTTTATTATCAATCTTGCTCAACCTGGTGATTTTTACACCTCCCATGTTTGGTAGTGCGAATGTAATCTGGAATGAATCCTTTGATCAATCCGATTTGAATGATTGGACAATACTTGGATGGAATAGAACAGATGCTACCCCTTTCTCTGGTAATCTGTCAGTTGAAAGTGGTGTTCTAAGATTCCAAGGAATCGGTTCACAAGAAAGTGCCACTGAACATTCTAGTACTCAAGCAACTGGTACTTGGAGTTTTGATCTAGATGTAACACATACGATAGGTGAACATTTCCATATTTCATTTTTCGGGGGGAAATTTGGTGATGTTACAACGGTAGCGAATTTCACTGACGCACTTCCTTATGAATATGGAATAATGGTTGTAACAGCAGCAATTAAGGAAACCATGTGGGATTCCGAGTTTGTTTTCTATAAGCGTAATGAGGGAGCAGCATTCATTAATCCGTTGGCTAGATATTCTCCTGATAGAGTAATCGGCTGGCATCATTTTGATATCACCAGGAACTCTCTAGGAGAATTCAACATATTCATAAATGGTACACATTGTAAATCGTTTACGGATCAAACATTTACAACTACTGAAGTTTTCAGACTGTCCAGTGCAGCGGGGCCAGCGATTGATAACATAGTGATCCAGGATGAGATAATCATAACACCATCAAAAAGTACTTTCACTACTTCGACTTCAAATCAGGTCAGCTATCTATTTGGGATTTTTATAACCTTGATATCGATTATGATCATGTTCACTCAAAGGAAGTTAAGAAGAGGTTAGCTAACTTCCTATATATATCTGGACTAAAACGAAATATCTACAAATGAAAGATTAAACATTTAGCCAAATAGTCTGGATGAAAAATAAAATCAGAGGATGCGATTCTTGGAGAAAAATAGGAATCAAGGTTCAATAAACGTGAGGCTCACATGAAAATTATTATTTAGTGTACTTGAAATAATATAGTTATACAAACTAAGATTAAAGGAATAAACGGATGAAAAATAGTGATTGAATTTCAATCTAAAACATTTAATGACGATATTAATATTAATGATGATGTTCATTTTACTGGATCATCAACTGCTTTGGGAAACATGCTTGCTTTTTCAATCATATCTGATAAAGAGTTAAATATTGCAAAAAATCTCACATCTACCCAAGGATCTGTTATAGCGAGGTCCTCTTTGATTGTAGGAAATGACCTGATATCTACTAAAGATATTGTTGTAAAAGGTCAATGCGAAGTAAATAATAATATTATAGGCAAAAGATTAAGTTTTTTTGGATCATCTTTAAAAGCTAAATCAATAAGAGCTAAATCAATAAAAGTACGGGGTAATATTTCAATTCGGAATGATGTTACTGCATCTGAAACTCTTGATATAGAATTAAATCCGAGAAGATTCAAAATAAACATATTAGGGCTTATATATTCTCCCAAAGTGACTATATCTTTTCGTGGTTCTTTTACTAAATGGTTCATTTTGTCCCATACTATTTTGAAGAAATTTGGAAAAAAGACACGGAGGAAAAGAGATTTTACAATAGAAAATCTAAATATTGAAGCAAAGGAATTAATAATTCTAACACACTATCCTCCAGAAAAAGTTAATGTAGAGTATATTAATTCAAACATCAATGTTCTTAATATTGAAATTAAACAGTTGAAACCTCCGACACCTCCTAGGAGGAGTGGTTAATAATACCATAAATAAATAGAGGAATCTAATTTTCTGATAAGGAGACACTTCATGAAAGTAGAAAAGAAACAAAGGTCAATGAACGTTAGCAAGGAAGTTCTAGAGGCAGAGAAGCGTATCAGTACCTACATCCGAGAGACACCCCTGGATTTTTCCCCATATTTAAGTAAAATGGGAAGTTGTGAAGTATTTCTCAAAATGGAAAACCTCCAACTGACAGGATCCTTCAAGGCTAGAGGTGCGATGAATAAAATTCTTGCTCTCCCAAAAGGAACCGAAATTATTACAGCATCTTCAGGGAATCATGGACTAGCTGTAGCCTATACACTCAGCAGACTTAGCGGAACAGGGACTATATATCTTCCCACAACCACGGCTCCAGTGAAAATTGATAGATTACGAAATTATGATATTCTATTGGAATTTCACGGCACAGATAGTGTCGAAGCAGAGATTTTCGCCAAAGAAATTGCGGATCGTGATAACAAAATCTTTATTTCACCTTATAACGATCTAAAGATCATTGGAGGTCAGGGTACTATTGGAGTAGAGCTTACTAGACAGTTAACCAAGATTGATGTTGTTCTAGTCACTATTGGAGGCGGAGGATTAATATCAGGCATTGCAGGGTATTTAAAAGAAATAAATCCAAGTATTGAAATTGTAGGATGCCTTCCCCAAAACTCTGCAGTAATGTATGAATCTATTAAAGCGGGTAAAATTGTTGATATGGAAAGCAAGCCGACATTGAGTGATGGATCAGCAGGGGGTATTGAACCTAATAGCATTACCTTTGGTCTATGCCAACGTTATGTAGATCACTTTATTCTTGTAAATGAAGATGAGATAACTCATGCCATTTCATTCATGCTTGAAAAACATCACATGGTCATTGAGGGAGCAGCAGGAGTTACAGTTGCGGCTTTTCTGAAAGAAAAAGGTCGTTTCACAGGAAAAAATGTCGTTTTAATTATATGTGGAGGGAATATCAGCTTTCAACAGCTTAAGAAGATTATTTGTAACCATTCATAGAAGTATTGCTCTCCTTTTCCGGATTGAGTTTAACTTGAACAAACTAATGGACAAGTGTTCTCCTCATTCATTATTAAGGTTCTTTGAAGATAAGTGTAAGGTTAATCTTCCGATTGTAATATTCTGGTAATTTGAGGGATAAGAGCGTTTAGAATTGGATGGATTTTGTTCATTAAATCAATCTCAGCTCTAATAATAAAATAGGTCCCTTTCCAGTTTAAATCGAAAACAACATAAGATACAGATTTTTCTTCGTCATTAGTAAGAGTAAGATTAATACTTTCTAGGTGGGTGAAGGAAACCTTCGACACTCCTGAAGCAGTTTTCTCAAAATATGTTAATAACTGGGCATAAATCCCTTGAAGAAGATCTAGCTCTTCAAATTGGTTATTAGAATAGATTATCATCCCCTCGTTATCAACAATACTGACTGTTCCTGGAACATCAATATTCTTGAACGTCTGTTCAAAAGCTGAGATTACCTCTTCGTGACCCATAAAGTCAAGATCACCTAACTAATACAACTATCGATTTATATCTAATAAGTGTGTAATGTCATATAAACCTATCGATTTACAATTATTAAGAGTGAATGGATTTCAGTTTTAAAACGAGTAAATAAAAGAAAAGGCACGAAAAACCAACAAAAATAATCTAGATTTATTTGCGGCCATTAGATTCTTTTAAAGGTAGGAACATTATTTCGAATTTCTGGAATTTAGATTACATATACTAAAAAAATTTAAGAAATGTCAAGATTCTTGTGCTACTGTTAATAATTCATGATATTTTTGAAAATGGGACTCAAAATCAACTACTATCGGTTGATGAATAGTCCAGATTAATTTTTGTTTCACATGAGGGGCCGTACAGATGTTCAGGGTAACCAATTTGAGACATGATATGATCTTGGTAAATGACTCTTCAATTAAAGGTTTCTATAATGTATAGAAAAGGACAAAAGATTGGATTAGAGGATCATTAGGACTACAAAAAATACCTCTTATGAGTTGATTTTCTGATTTTACTGATTACGCCTCAACTTTTCACTGTCAATTTCTTCCTCCGAAGCAACACAACAATGAACAGATATCAGGCCGCTTGCTGATACTTGAAGTTCCTGATTGTTTAAAATAGTGTTTAAAGAAACACCTTTATCAACTAATACTCTATCTATAACTAACAAATGTCAGGTGTTTGAATGTTAAAAACAAGAGGGGAACTACTTTATCTGGAACTAGAAGAATTAACTGATGAATATCAGGCATTTCTCAATAAATTTTCGGAGTGGTTATTAACTCAAAGTCAATCAAAAGAAATAATTGGTCAATACGTAAGCTTTTTACGTAAACTCACCTCAGGAATTAACTTCAACTCCTTCCTTCGTGAAGAATTTATTTTAGCGATTAATGCCTTCAAATCCTGTTTAGAGTTCATTAATAGCCAGATAATTTTGAGTAAAGCGCTTAAGGAAAAATTAACTCCAACGTTGAATGCTCTTGTTTTTATGTTAGCTCCAAACCATGAAAAAAGAGATTATGGTGAGGGCCAGAGGCTTCTTAAGGAAGGGAAGATGAATGAAGCTACTGATGTCTTTCGTAGTATTCTCAAAAATACACCTAATGATCCATCAGTATGGTTTTCTTTAGGAAATGTTCTCTGTAAACAGGGAAAATATATAGAAGGACTTCATTGTTGGGAAAAAGCGGATAATCTCCGACCAAATAATCCCAACACACTTATCAATTGGGGGGTAACACTTCATCATTTAGGTCGGCATAAAGAAGCTATAGAAAAATGCCAACAGGCAGAAAAAATCAGACCATTTGATCCCAAAAATATCATAACCTGGGGGAATTCGCTTGATAGCCTAGATCGGCATGAGGAAGCTTTAAAAAAATACCAAGTAGCGAACAACATTAGCCCAAATGATCCTGAGATCCTCATGAAGTGGGGAAATTTACTTGGGAATTTAGGTCGGCATGAGGAAGCCATAGAGAAATATATACAGGCAAATAGCCTCCGACCAAATGATTCCAATCTCCTTGTGAAGTGGGGAAAATCACTTAATAGTTTAGGTCGACACAAGGAAGCCCTAGAGAAATACATGCAAGCGAATAGTCTCCAACCAAATAGTTCCAACATTCTCAAGATCTGATAATGGCATAGAAGCAAGATTGTTATTGTGCTTGCCAGTTCTACGTCTTCTAAGGATTATACAGTAACAATACCTTATAAGAGAATTTCAGTTTAGTGCTAACGATTATGTAATCTATTATACTCTTTGACCATCTTTTGAATATCTACAGTTGAACCCTGAGTTGGGCCTTCTTGAAGAGCTTCTTTGGTAAATCTTTCAGGAAGAGTATCATCCTGTTTTTTTAAGCCAAATTTTAGGTTTAACTTGTATTCCCTTTCAATAGATTCCCCAAGAATTCTTTTCAAATAATCAGGCGAATAACTGATCCCTGTACCATAAGTCAACAGATTTGAAGCATTCTCTAAGTTTAAAATATCCATGCAGAGACCGATATTTTTGCACATCGTCATACTATCTGTAAGTAGTGCAATTTTCTCAGAGTAGGTGACTAGTGCGGCTTTCCCTTCCTCTGAAAGTCTATCCGCAGCTTTTTCAGTACCGAATCTTTTCTTCGCTTCTTCCCATCTTTCAGTAAGCTCAAAAAACGGTTCAGCTCGCAGATGATCTCCACCTCTGGAAGCAACAGCGTAAGTTAAACCATATGCTTTCAAACCACGAGGATCCCCGCAAATAATATCAAGTCCCTTCACCTGCATAACCAGTTTTTTTACCTCCTCACTAAATTTCTGTGAAAATTTGGTCGCTCCCTCAGCCAATTCATCACCAATCCCTTTTCGAAGTGTTATCAGTTCAACGATTTCTCTAATCTTCTCGGTATCACCCCAACTAATTTCTACTCCACCAATATCTTCTGCTGTTATCAATCCCTTCTCTTGGCATTCCATTAACCATCCGATCACTTCACAGGTGGAGAGTGAATCCAAACCTACCTGATTGAGGTAATAATTCATTTCTAAAGCGAAATTTAGGTCTGATACACCTATACGAGTGGTAAATCCGCAAAGTGTCTCATACTCAGGTCCTTCTGCTTCGTAATCACCACAAACATAATATCTGGAACAGTGAAGATTACAATTGAAACATCCTTTATTCTTAACTTTGTACTTTTTTGCAAGACGTTCTCCAGAGACTTTATCGAGGTAATTACACACCCCTTTTTGGAAATGATCTGTTGGAAGGATTCCTATCCCATTCAAATCAGTCATCAACATCGTTGTTCCTAGATTATAGCGTTTAGAATATTCACTATGATCAAAAATCTCTTTCTTGATTTGAGTGACTTCTGATATAAATGCAAGCGGTTCGGCTAATTCTACAGAACGATGTCCACGGACAGCAACAGCTTTAAGATTCTTTGATCCCATCACAGCTCCCATCCCAGTCCTTCCGCTCGCCCTATTTCCACTTGAAATAATAGAGGAATAAAGCACCTTATTCTCTCCCGCAGAACCAATAGCTGCTACTTGAATTGAATAGTCTCTCTGCTCTTTCTGAATATTGTGGGTTGTATCCACTACAAAATTACCTGCAAAATGAGGACAATCTATGAAGTCAACCTCTGAGTCAGTTATCATCAGATAAACTAGATTATTTGCTTTACCAGTAATGATAATCTGATCAAAACCCGTGAGTTTCATTTCTGAACCAAATTGTCCCCCTGCAGCAGAATCACCTAGTATCCCTGTCAAAGGGGATTTTGCAGAGATTGTGAAATAAGCAGATGCGGGTAAAAATGACCCTGTTAATGGCCCAATCCCGAAAATCAAGATATTATCAGGTCCAAGTGGATCACAATTTGGATCTAATTCCTCAAATAACCTTTTAGAATTAGCTCCCCTTCCCCCTATCACATTTTTAATCCAGTTCTTATTTAATTTGTCGATTTTATACCTTCTTTCTGAAAGATTGACACGTAATATCTTACTTCCATAGCCATACTTCATTACATTACCTCCTCCATTTACTCCTTGCGTCTCTCCCTAGTGTTTCGATATAATGCTTTTGTTTTTCACTAGGGTTCATGTTCTTTACTTCTTCTTTGAAGTTAGCGAAGGAGGGCTGCTTTGACTTGGGAGTGTAAATGATTGCTTCCTCGGTACAAGCTTCGACACATTTCGGAGAACCACCACAGAGATCACAAACATATACTATTTTCTTGAAGATCTGTATTGCACCTATTGGGCAATTCCTCTCACATTTTCCGCAAAGTGTACATAACGTTGGAGAAATTATAATTTGGCCTTGTTTACCTAATGTAATAGCATTTGAAGGACAATCCATACAATATCTTTCTTTACAGTGAAGACAAACCACAGGACCGTCAATCCCAATCTGATATAAATGAACAACGTTCATTCTAGCCATATTTCGGTTAACTTTACCAGTATGATACATTGTACAGGTAGTTTCGCACATCCTACAACCAGTACACTTGTTAATGTCAACTTGAATCATCATCAATCAATTCCAGACGATACTGAACGAGACCATCAGGATCAGGACAAGAAAAGTGTTTGACTCTTTTCACCCAATGTTCGTCAGCCAGCTTCTCCCTTTCAGAAAAAATCGGGAAAATCGGCATCATACTCTGTAATGCCCAGATACAGACGTGTTTTCCCTCAGGAATTGTTAATTTTGATCCTTCTATGAAAAAATAATCCCCTACAAGCATAGGCAGATTGCAGTACCCATTAATCTGCTCAACTGTCACCTTAATTTTGACCATTATGATAACCCAATTATTACTTTTTTAATCCGTTTCTGTGGGTCTTGGTAGAATTATATATGATGGATAATCAGACCCTACCAGAATTGTGTTATTCGCGAACTTCTGATCTAAATATTTGTAATAAAAAAGCTCCTGAGGAGCGCCTGTGTTTGGATTTATCGCAAATCGAGGATAATTAGAACTAGATATCGCTATCCTTATTTTATGTCCTTCATCGAACTGATAAGCAGTTGACCACAGATCAACGGTAATATTCACAGGTTCACCAAGATTTAATGAGGGAGCATCTAAATCAAACCCATCTCGTCGAATCATATTGATTATTCCATCAGTCAATAACATCGAACGTCCATCTGGATAAACATCAGTAATTTTGACTGTAAAATCAGTGTTAGTGCAATTTGACATGACCCAAAGGTGTGCCCACATCTGGCCGACTACTTCAACCTTTTGAGTCAAAGGAGAGGTTTCAAAAATTAGTACATCATCCCGATTCTCAACAGAACGCTGATTATATGGCCCTGCAGGTATCATGAGATTTGTACCACCGAGCGTTGGTACTGGATCACGGGGATCATACACATAGGAATAATTTGCACTGGCTAATCCATTCGTTCCGAGAATTAACTGATTTCCAGCATTAAAATACCAGCGATCATCAACATGAGGTACAGGCCAATCGTAGGCAAATCTGTAATCATTTACATCAGAGTCTTCTGATGTATTATCTCCCATCATATAATAAGCTACCCGATATTCATTGTCCCAATCAAACTCTTTCCCTGACAGAACATGATCGAAAAGTGTTTGTTCCCATTCAAGAAACAAATCAAACCCTGAATTGGACTTTGTTGGAAAGAATAATTCTCCTTGTTTTCCTTCACCAGGAAAACCATGTGTAAAGGGGCCCATTATCAATAATTGCTTATCACGCGCGCCTTCGAGTCCCAAATTGTCATACCCAATGAAACCATCCAATGTCCCCTGTTGGAAAACATCGTACCACCCTCCAATATGAATAGCAGAGACATTCACATTGCCAAAGTTGGGTCCTTCCTCTAGGAACAAGGAGGTTGAATTATAGTAAATATCTTTCTTTTTAGGGTTGTTTATAATTTGTTCGAGCTGGTATTCATAATTATCAGCTGTTCCTTCAAGCCAACTGAGAACAAGACTTTCCTTAAGTGCCCCACCTGGCCATAAAGAGATTTTATACAAATCTGGTGTTCCAATTATCAAAGATTGACACACAAGACCAGTTGGATTCATACCAGCGTAAAAAAATTGGTTGATAGCTAAAGCGGACGGCCCTACAGAAGCTATTTTTCCATTACACCAAGATTGGTCCAGTATCCAATCAATTGAATCAACCCCATCTTGATAGGCTTGTTGAAACATGAGAAAATCGTCATGATCCTCTGAATCAAAACATCCTCGAATATCTTGCACTACTAAATGATACCCTTGAGTAAGATACAATAATCCATACATCGCTCCCATTTCATCTTTACCATATGGTGTTCGTGTAAGGATCACTGGTCTTGGTCCTCCAAACGAACCTGGGGCTAAATACACATCTGTAGCTAATTTTACCCCGTCTCTCATGGCAATATTATGTGTTTGTTTAGTTGGGGGAGCATAGATAGCAGCTCCTAGAAGGATTATGGATGGGATTATTAGAAGAACAACCAATAATCCAATATAGAGGCCCTTAGGAACCTTGTTGAAGCGTTGGAGACTATTTTGGAAAACTGATGTTAATTGCAGGCTAGAAGATTTTTGACCATAATGCAAGAAGAATAATATACTCATTCCTATTGCAGCAGTCGCCAGATACTCTTCAGAAATAACATAACCCAAGATCCCTATTAATGGTCCAACAACATTGATTACAACTCCAGCGATCTTTAAAGGTTCAGAGCTTCTTTTAATACTGATCTCTCTAAGATAACTCCCACCTACTAAAAGTGAATAAAATGAAATAAAAGCAGCGATAGGAAGATACAACATCCCAATGAGAACGACCACAATTTGTTCCAAACAAAAGGCAATTGACTTATTTCGTGTGAATAATTTTACTCCTTCTTCCAGTTCCTGATTGTAATCCTTAGAGTAGTTAAGAAAATAAGTTACTGTATAAAGTCCCCTACATAGAATTATCAGCGCTCCAGCTGCTAATATTTGCTCGATATTAAGTATTCCTATACTTTTTAAATAATAATAGATCACATTGATTGTATCAATCATGTTAAATCAACCTTGAATTAGTTCATCAAAGAAGGATTGTTTTTTTAAAAGATTTTGTTCTTTATGCACTTCCTAATCTCGAATAACTATTGTGATCTAATGATCTTACGAGAATCAACAGGTTAAACTTTTATCTGAAGCTGTCTTCAATTTTAGAAGGATGTCTTAAAAGAGATGGCAATCAAAGAAGTTAAACCTGTATTAATTAGCATCATACTAATTATTGCATTTGGGAATCTTCTCTTCAGTATAAGAGGAAACGATGATGTCCAGATTACTCCCAATGATGAGTTCTTTACTTCAGCAATTGATTCTTTTGATATTGATCCAAGCAACTATCGCTTGGTGGTTACGGGTGAAGTAACTAATCCCTTGAATTTATCACTTGAAGAAATCAAAGCAATGCCTGTTACTTCGGAGATTGTGCGGTTGACGTGCATTGCTTACAAATATGGAGTCACATCATTAACTGGAGTGGCTAATTGGACTGGAGTAAGGTTGTCTCACATTTTAAACCTAGCACAGATTAATTATTATTCAGTAAAAGACATAACTTTCCACACTCCTGATCTAAGCCCTCAAGGCTACTCTACAAGTCTACAATTAGAGGAAGCGTTTTGGGGTGATGTTATTCTTGCTTATGAAATGAATGGGGAAGCCTTACCGAGAGAACATGGGTTCCCTTTACGACTTGTTTGTCCTCGTTTTTACGGCTATAAATGGATAAAATGGATAACGAATATCAATGTAACAACAATCGATTATCAAGGGTTTTGGGAAAATAGGGGTTATAACGATACACCTTATGTAGACATTTCTCTTCCTATCTATTATTCCCCAGTCAGCTCTGATATTCCAGTTCACGAGTCAAAATCTACTCGTTGGCCAGGTATAGAATTAATTCTCCCTATAGCAACAACGGCAGTAATCACGCGATTTACCCTTAATCGAAAGAAAAAAAGGTCAAGCTAAACTTCGTTCTCCAGTTTGAACTTTCCATAAAGAAGCGTATAACCGATTATCCTCAACTAATTCATTATGCGTGCCCTGCTCAATGATTTCCCCATTTTCTAAGACAAAAATTCGGTCTGCGTTTCTGATAGTAGATAATCTATGAGCAATGATGATTGTAGTTCGTCCGACAATTATCTTTTCAAGTGATCTTTGGATTGCTGCTTCCGTTTCATTGTCTACACTGGAAGTTGCTTCATCCAGAACAAGAATTGGTGGATTCTTTAATACAGCCCGAGCAATAGCAATTCGTTGCCTCTGACCCCCGCTTAGCTTCTGGCCTCTCTCTCCAACGAGAGTATTATAGCCATTCGGTAAACTTTCAACAAAACTATTAACCTCTGCTACCTTAGCAGCTTTAACAATTTCATCCATCGGTGTATCTGGCTTACCATAGGCAATATTTTCTCTCACTGTCCCATCAATTATGAATGTATCTTGTTTAACTAATCCAATCGCCCTACGTAATTCTTGAAGATCGAAATCTTCGATATTGATACCATCAAGGGTAATTTTGCCTTTCTGTGGATCGTAAAACCGTAATAACAGCTTTACTATTGTTGACTTTCCAACACCTGTACTTCCAACAAATGCAATCGTTTGTCCTGGTTCTATATCAACGGTGAGATTAGTAAAGGTCGAATTGCGTCCTTTGTATCCAAAATGGACATTTTCAAATGAGATTCCCCCAGAAATAGTAGGTAAAGAAAGTTTATTGGATCCATTTGATATCTTACTCTGAGTATCTAGTAAAGTCATTATTCTCGTGGTTGAAGCCATAGCCCGCTGGTACTGATCAAGGGTCTCGCCCACTCTTGTCAAAGGCCATAGAAGCCGTTGTGTTAGAAAAATCATTGCGCTGTATGCTGCAATCTCCAGTTGACCGTTAATTGTCTGTAATCCCCCAAAAATCAGCATAGCTGTGAAACCTACAACAATAATCATTCTAATAAGTGGTGAAAAAGCAGAGCTTAATTTGATTGCATCGCGATTACTTTCTTTATAATTATTTGAGGATTTGAATATTCTACTTTCCTCATACTCTTCAGTCGTATAGCTCTTGATGGTTGCTATCCCTGTCAAATTATTGGACAGTTGACCGTTTAATAGACCTACTCTCTCTCTAACATCAGCATATCGCGATTCAAGTCGTTTCTGGAACTTTATGGAAAAGACAAGAATAAATGGCATTGGAACTGCTGCCATCCAAGCAACTTCAGGTGAAAGAAGAAAGAATGCTGTTAAAATCGTAAGAGCAGTCACTGTGACCTGTATAAGATCGTTTGCTCCAATGTCAAGGAATCGCTCAAGTTGATTTATATCATCATTTAAGATTGACATTAAGCCTCCCGTTTGCCGATCCTCAAAGTATTCCATATCTAAGTGCTGAAGATGTTTATACGCGTCAAGGCGCAATTCATGTTCAATTGTTTGCGCTAAATTTCTCCAGAAAATTTTGTAAATATATTCAAATAATGATTCCAACGCCCAGATGACGAATGTTAATAATCCTAAGAAAACTAACTGTGATGGAACGTCTTTAATCCCAAGATATCCAAAGATAGAGCCTTCCCTTCTAACAGCAATATCAACAGCAGCAGCAATAAGAAATGGAGGCGCTAGATCAAACCATTTATTCAGAATCGAAAAAAAAGTTGCTAAAAAGATGGTCAATCTGTGTGATCGTGAATAATGGATCAATTGTAGTAGCGGGCGGTCATATTTCATGATTAACAGCGGAAGAGGATTTATTTATCTATTGTTTGATGAGAAAAAGATCGATGAATAATACTATCTATTGGTTTATTATCTAGAATTGTCAATGGGAAATTACCATGAAGAACGATATACCCTCGGGCCCAAACTCACCTGAAACAATCTTTGTCCGCATTGAAATACCACTAGGTTCTAAGGTCAAGTACGAATTTAATAAGAAGTTTAATGCGATATTTGTTGATAGAATTCTTCATTCATCTGTTGTATATCCCACTGCTTATGGATTTATCCCAAAAACTCTCTGTAAAGATGGTGATCCCTTGGATGTTATGATTTTACTTAGTGCTGGGATTGAACTTACACCTGGATGCGTTGTTTCAGCAAGACCTGTGGCTGTCTTGAAAATGGAAGATGAAAAAGGGGAAGATGACAAGATCGTTGCTGTATTAGTAGATGATCCGAGGATGGAAGAGATACAATCATTAGAATCAATTCCCAAACACTCATTACGAGAGATAGAGGAGTTTTATGATACCTACAAGCATTTGGAACAAGGGAAAACGACGCACATTGTTGGTTGGGCTGATCAAAAAACTGCATTTAACACAATTGACGATGCCATTAAATATTTTAATCAACACAATCTTGGATAGCGTCAGTAATGCATTGAAGTCCCCCCTCAAGCTCTTGCTTGCTTGGATAACCATAACCAATACGCATAAACCGTTTATCTACCTCAAACCAGTGACCAGGTGCCACAAAAGTTTTGTATTTCATCTTTAGAGTTTCATAAAATCTATCAATGTCAATATTGATGCTTGGTTTTATCTTCGGGAAACAGATGACTCCACCAGATGGTTTTACCCATTCGATATAGTTAGAGTTTACCATCCATTTCGTCAAGATTTCTTGATTCATGTTTACATGTGTATGAACTTTTGATAAAAATTCCTTTTTTCTTGCTAAGAAGTGAGCAGCTATTTCCTCATCGACAACAGAATTACAAATGAAGATTAATTCTTTTCCAGCCAAAAATTTCTCCATTAATTCAGCATTCTGACTAATTAACCAACCTAACCTAATACCTGGTAATCCATATGCCTTAGAAAAAGACGATACACTAATTACATTCTCACTCAATGAAGCTGCTGAAGGTAGAGGGTCAGAAGTCATTTCTCTATATGTCTCATCTAATAATAAATAGATCCCTTTGGATTCAATTAATGAAATGATTTCATTCAATTCAGATTTAGTTATCATGGTTCCTGTAGGATTGTGTGGGTAAGTTAGACTAATCAGACGTGTTTTGGTTTTAATCAGTTCACGAAGTTTCTCCAAGTCTAATTTGAATTGGTCTTCAAATGACAGCCTTAAGTAATCGACCTGGGCCCCAATAGCTCTGGGAGTCTCGATATTCGCTACATAATTAGGATGGAGAAGCACTACATGGTCACTAGGCTTTAGAAGAGACGTAGTAATAATGAATAACGCCCCAGCTGATCCTGTAGTTATCAGGACATGGTCTGGATTGACTTCTTCTGCAATGTATTGTCGAAGTCGAGGATTACCCAAATGATCAGTGTAACTAAGAACAAGGTCACTTAAGTCAAGATTAAGTTTACCAAGAATGAAATCAGGAACAGAACTTTCCGAAAGATTGAACTTGATCTTCTCATATCCAAATTCCTCCGGTGATTCCTTCTCAATCGGGGTTCGTCTGTAAGCTAGGTGTCCTAGGATACTATTATCCTTATTCTCCATATTATCTCAACTCTATCAAAAGATTCTTTCAGCATAAAAAAGAATATCTTCTGGGTATGAATATACTTATTAGGAGCAAATAATAGTCATGGGTTTTTTTGAAATCTTTCTACTCTCATTTCTCGTTGCATTATCAGGGGCAATGTCACCTGGTCCTCTACTTACCTATACAATCTATAAAGCGCTTCAATCAAAAACAAGAGCGTATTTAATTGGTATTCTCATCTGTATTGGTCATGCTATTTTAGAATTTATACTAATGCTAGTTTTACTCATCGGTTTGTCTCCTTTTATTACTGATCCATCCATGATTATCATAATTGGGTTATTAGGTGGCGGGATCCTGATATTTTTCGGTGTAAATCTCTTAAGAGATATTTGGTTGAAGAAAATTGATCTTACTATTTTGACACTGGAGAATGAGATCGCCATGGAGAATGAAAACACAAAAGAGAAAATCCTGCTTCAACAGCCCACTCTCGGAGGCATATTGGTTTCAATGTCGAACCCTTATTGGTGGATTTGGTGGGCGGTTATTGGGCTGAATTTTATGACTCAATTTTCAGTGGGTCTTTTGAACCTGGAATTTTGGAGCTTCTTTCTTGGACATGAACTAGGGGATTTCTTATGGTACGTATCAATAGCAACAATTCTTGGTTTTACAAATAAGTTCTTAACGAAAAAGGTCTATCTTGGGATCATTATAATCTGTAGCTTATTTATGATAAGCTTTGGCTTATTCTTGGCAATTTCGCCGATTCTCACAGTCAGAGACGTATAACATGAGTGCTGGATATAAAAAGTGGAAGGAAAATTAGATATTCTTCCTTTTCCGTTTGTAAATCAACACTGGTAGCACTCCCTTTTAATCCTGAGATTTAATCATCTCTGATGTCAGAGGGGAAGTACTCAACAAGTGTGATTTCTTGTGTGAGGTTCATATCTCTCTTGGGAAGTTGAAGTGGATCAAAAGAATTCGTAATGGGTTGAATTTCATGATTTACTATCCAAGTAATCAACACAAGCGACAAGAAACAAAGGGATAAAGATTTGTAGCAGTTCATTGCATATAGTAAAGAAATATAATTCTGTTGTTTCTTAAAGGTAATGAAGTCACTGAAAGAGAATTAAGTTGATATAATTCGAAAGGGGACAAATAAATTTTTTTTCGCTAGTTAACCAGAATTAAATGTCAATGAACAGTTACAAGATTACTAAAGGTTTTACTAATGAATTTCTATGAGGAAAGTAATCCACCTGACATGCCATTATCACAAATAATGAATTTAATCAAACCATATTTTACTCAAATTAAGGAAGAAGAAGTAAAATTTCTCTATCATGGATCTTATAACGTGTACGAGATTAAAGAGAAGTTTATTTTTCGATTCCCAGATAAAGTGTTTTTTAATGAGAACGGACTTGATTTAATTCAACGAGAACAGAAAATATTAAAGTTAATCAGGGGAAATATTTCCTTACAAGTTCCTAAACCTCTTTACGTGTCTTCTGATCCTATTAATCCCTTTGTTGGTTATAAAAAGATTAATGGAATTTCATTATCCAGATGTTTTCATAATACCAATCTTGAGGATCAAAAAAACATCGCAAAACAACTAGGAAAGTTTCTCTCTGAACTCCATTCACTGAATGTTTACCAGAAAGTCTGTACTATTTGGAAAAGTGAACAAGGCTTTAACTCCTCCCAATATAAACGTTATTGGCAAGATTATTTTGAGAAAGTCAAGGAAAAGGCATACCCCCTATTATTGTCAAAACAAAAGCAATGGGTGTCTCAAATTTTTCTAAATTTTTTAGAAGATAAGAAGAACTTTGACTTTATTCCAATAGTAGCTCATCGGGATTTTGATATAACTAACATTATTGTTAATCCAGCAACATTTGAGGTAACAGGCATAATAGATTTTGAAGAAACAGGGGTTTATGATCCAGCAGCAGACTTCTTATTCTACAATGAAGGTACTACTTTATTGAATCATTTGTTATCACATTATACTGGAACCAAAGATCGTAATTTGCAGAACAGGATGAGATTTCTCTATTGTTGTTCTGGTTTAATATACATTCTAACTGGGTTAGACTATAATATTCCAAAAATGATAGACTATGGATTTCATTTACTAAGAGAACGAATTGAAAGATTTCCAAGCTAGATTGAAAGTTTTCAAAGAAGACAGATCATCATCTATAACTTGTGGAAAAATTCCCCCTCAAAAGTAAGATGAACAAGTGTTTTATTTTCTATCGGATCTATCTCCCACTTAGAAGTATCATGCTTGTTCCCAAATTTATCAACAATTGTAGATGAGCATATTACCCGAAATCCCTCTCGTTTTCCAATAAACAACCGATAATAGGGCATAAGGCTGTCTGATTGATCACTTAAAGCAGAACAGATGATTAGTTGCGGTTGACTACCAATTACTTCAGCCATTATGAGTTGCATTTGGTAATTTGTGTATTCATCCTTATGTTTATCAATTATTTCTTGTAAAATTGGAATCCAGAATTCTTCAATACTGTTATTGCTAGAGTAATTTCTTTCTTTTAGTTTTTGCCATATGTACCAGCTTAAAATCTGAGTATCAGAGAAATTTCTGACTTGAATCGGGATTGACCGTGATTCAGCCTCTAAAATGTCATTGAGAATTTTCGTGCTAAGAGTCCCATTATGACTGAGAAAAACCTTTATTGAACTCTTATCATCATGAATTAGCAATGGTTGTACTTGTTGGAAGGTTACAGGCATATTAACACTTGCCCTTCTTGCATGAGCTATTAGGATTTGGTGAGAGGATTTTAGGAAAGGAGATCCCAAGATCGATTGAACTAAAGTGTTTTTTCTGTAGGAGAATGCAGGTTCAAGATCTTGGTTTTTGTGTTCCCATTTTAATTTACAAGCATCATCAGTACCAAGTGTCACAACACCCCATCCATCTTTATGAACACAATTCCCTTTCGGAATGCCGTACACTTGGTTTAAATAGTGATCATTCTTAGTAGAATTCAACCAAGCAATAAACCAGTCTTTCAGTAAATGTCTATAGGTTTTTTTCTGTTCCTGTTGTGCCCAAAGAGCCAATAAACGACACATTGTTTATTCCTCACTAGGTTATCACAAACACTATCAAATATAGTCATTTGTATTCACATGAGGTCATCAACTAGCTCGTTACCATTGCTAGCCTCCATCGTGTCGGATGTAACCCTACATCCTCTATCCTGTCCATTTGTCAGACAAACCTTCAGGAGTGCGTGTTTATGACTCTACTGTCAATCATGACTTCCAGTGATTCGGTTGATATGTCTAGCCCAAAATTGTCTGCTTGCCTGACCATTTCCCGTGGCTATTGGGACGAATGCGAAAAGCTAGGTCTTTCACCCGTTGGTACTAGACCCGTCTTAGTCATAGATTCTAACGATTTATTATCCGATTTACTCTTAAAAATGTTTTCATTTAGAGGATTTAATTAATCTACGGTTATTATTTGAAAAGAAATTTTAAATATTGAACATATCTTATTCATAATACTTTTCTATAAGACCTTTAGAAGGATAGTAAGTAAAAGAAGCAAATTTCATTCCCTCTGGAATTGTTTCTACTTTCACAAGGATTCTGTGATATAAAGAACCCTCTCCTTCAATTAAATCAATCTCTGACCAATGAGCTCGCGTTAACTGGAAGTAAATCTCCCCTGTAACATTTGACTCTTTATCTTGGATAATAAATGGAAATCCCAGTTCTGGAGGAGCGACCTTTCGATATCCTGGTAGGATGGCTTTTTTAAATTCCAATCCATGAAGAAGATAATTCCGTGAATAGCCAGATTGCAAGGTTCCATATGTGAATAATCGGTCACACTTCTTATCAGTAGTCTCTGTCATTTCCCTGCATGTCTCCTGACACAGTTCGTTTCTATTGTTAGAATCTGAAACCACCGAAACTTCGAGATAAGTAATCGGATCGACTCAATGCAACAAGAATTCGGTCTTTATTATCTAATGGGATTTTTATTCCTTGGACATCAAGGATATTAGATAATTTAATTCCTTGGAAATTAGTGACAATATTATCTTCCTCTTGATAAGTGAGCTTATAATCTACGGATAACTTTCCTTGAACCTGAGTTCCACGAGAGACACCATATTTTTTCCCTCGTGGACCAGTGATTGTCCGTGATTTATTCAATTGTACTACTGCATAAACTTTTCCCTGTTGCCGGAGTTCTTCGATTTTTCGTGTGGTAAATTCTACTTCTAATTCACCCTGTCGAAATTCAGTCTTGATTTTGGGAAGTTTTTGAATCTTGACTCCTAGCATTTCTTGATATTTTTCTGTTTCATTTACCCAACGAGTTACACTTTCTTGTAATGATACCTCTTGTGACCCATCACGTATGAAGTGGGCATTAACACCATTAAAAATCGCCCGTTCAACATTTGCTGTATGATTAGGGTCAAGAATGATTTCTCCTGTTGTATAAAGGCAAATCGCATGTAAGGCCGAGACACAGCATAGATAAACAAGATCAAGGAGATACTCAAGATCCTGTTGTACATCAAAAATTCTCACCTCAACCCGATTAGTTGTTAAAGAGGAATCTTCATCTTCACCTATATTTGTTAATGGTCCTCTAGGTGTAATATCTACAAGCCTCTCGCCTCTAGGATTAGTTATAACTTTTTTCACGTTCTCTCCTGCTATACGTAAGGTGTATCGCATTCTACCGTAGTACTGCATCGGAATTAACGCAGCATTTCGTTTTGGAATCTGAATTTGAGACGAACCATTTAGCTTGAGAACAGTCGAATTACTAATTCGATTACTAGCCACATTCGTCTTAGATCCTTGTAGTATTGGAGTGTTTGCAGATAACGCAATTAATTCAGGAAGATAATTCCAAAGATAGTTATGGACTGCAGCTAGCTCTTCCGCACTCATGAATCCCCCTGTTTGGGCTGAAACATTAATATGGGTTCCACTCATAGGATGAGGATCGCTCTGTATCGGGTGCATACTTTGAGAGAATATTCGATACCCTAATTGCGTTGCTGCATCAGAAAGGAGTATTCTGCCAGCTTTCATCGCTTCTGCAATATCTTTAGGTGGAAGTGGAAGAGTGACATATTCAATTTGACTGGGTGAAGGCTCAGCATCCAATCCGCGAATTTTGAGCTGAAGAAAATCTAATCGTCTGGAATCCCGTTCTAGAATTTCAGCAGCTCGCACCATCAATTCATCGGCTGCATTTACTAATGTACCGTCTCTATCTATAATTAAAAACTCTTCTTCAATTCCACAGAGGACATTGTAATTCTGGCATGGATCTTCGGTTAATTCCTTCTTTTTCCTCTGGCGAAGCATGATAAATCACGTTTGACTAAACTCATCTAGAAATATATTAGTTATTTCTTATAATCCTTGGAGTATGCTATCTATTTTTGATTGATTCTATCACGAGTTCGGAAATATCTTTTATGGCTAGTTTGTTCTCTAATCCTTCAGTTTTTATTGCTTCATCAAGCATACAATAGCAACTCGGACAGGATACAATCAGTTGTTCAGCTCCTGTTTCGTAGGCTTCTCTCACTCTAATCCTACTAGGACTATCTGGTGATCTTCCTAAAAGATCAAAAACGAAATTTCCACTTCCACCACCACAACAGAAAGAATTTTCTCGAGTTCTCTCCATTTCAATGAGTTCAATCCCTGGGATACTCTTTATTATCTCTCTTGGAGTATCATAAATTTTGTTATACCTTCCTAGGAAACAAGGATCATGGAAAGTTACCTTGGTGTCGAGTGCAGATAACTTTATGTTTCCGTTGTTGATTATTTCCGAGAAAACCTGGGTATAGTGGTATACGTCAATTTCCCCAAGATTCCCATATTTATTTTTCATGGCATTATAGGCATGAGGTGAAAGAGTAATAATTTTTTTTACCTCAAGTTCCTTATATTTCTCGACATTTCTATCTGCTAACTCTCGGAATAATCCTTTTTCTCCCGTGAACAAAACTTCATTACCATCACAATCCTCATCGGAGCCAAGAATTCCAAAAGAAATACCTGATGTTCGTAAAAAATCAGCGACAGATGTAGCCATTCTCTGACCTTGTTTTTCGTAAGAACCAGCGCACCCAACATAGAAAAGATAATCATTGTCAGGAGCGTATCGGGCTATTCCTTCAGCCCAAGTATCTCTTTCATTTCTTGGCATTCCCCAAGGATTACCATATTTATAGATGTTATCTAAGAATTCACTAACGGGGTGTGGGATTAATCCCTTTTCCACCATGTCACTTCTTGCACCAACTATCCAATCAACGATATCATCACTAAATCGCATAGGACACTGTTCAACACAATTTTTGCATGCAGCACATGAAAATACAATATTGGCTAGATGTTCTGACCACTCAATTTCCCCTTTCGACCATGCCCAAATAAGCCATAATCTTCCCCCTGTAGAGTATGATTCAAATCGGAATCTATTGTATGATGGGCAGTTAAAATCAGAATATTTACTGGAAAATTTACAGTAACCACATTTGAAGCATCTATGGATTTGATCAGCGTAATCGTACATCATTCATCCTCCCAATTTCCTGGGTTCATGATTCCATTAGGATCAAGAACTTTCTTAATCCGCTGCATCAGTTCAAGTGTATTTTTGTCCATCCGTTCCATGATCATTCTCTGGGCAGGAGCCTCAGGCTTCCAAGGTACGCCTCCAATGTCCAAACTTGCTACATTTGTATCATGCAACGCATTTTTCGTTCTTTCAATATTTTCTGGATCAGCACGATTGAAGGGGTAACCAAAAGAAAACATCATGCAGTGACTTCTACCAATGACCCGACCAGCGTTACCAAAAGTAATGCCATACTTGTTTGTTATTTCAAGTAATTTCCCGAACGCTTCTGGGAACTTTTCTACAGGAATAATAGGGCCACAATATTCAAAACCTCCTCCTTTCTTTACATCCGCAAATCTTGTTGTACTACTGGTGGGCATCTCCAATAAGTCTTGTTTTATATCTGGGGTCATTGTCATGAATCCCCCTTCTTTGCTATCAATATGGCAGCGGAGAGCATCCCAAATCATCTTTCTTTTGAATTCTAACTCATCTTTTGAATCACCTGTCAAAAGAATTCCTATCATTATGATATCTTTGAAAACGGGAGGATAAGGTTGAGCACCGGTGAAAATATCTTCACTCATTTCAGTATGAGTCACTCTATGGATCACATCTGGAACTAAGTCTGGATCTTGTACCATGAAGACTTCTATGTCTCTCAACTTCTTATTAGGATAAAGCTTTAGTCCCATTTTGGTGATAACTCCTGTTGTACCAAACCAACCTAAGAATAATCCTGCTAAATCAGGTAAAGGGGCAAGTGAAAACCAATAGGGACTAATAGAACCAGAACCAATCTTACACACTTCTCCAGTTGGTAATACAACCTCCAATCCCGTAACCATATCTGAATTAAATCCATATTGCTGAGTCAAACGACCCTGTCCATGAATTACGATATTTCCAACAACTGTTGCAGAAGGGGGGGCATCAGGTATCGAAAAACGTAACGAGGGGTGAAACTTTTCTAGATAAGCCTTTAATTTTCCAGTCGTTAACCCAGCTTCAAATACGACGTATCTGCTTTCTTCATTAACCTCTAATACCTGATCCATTCTTCTTAAATCCATTGCAATCCCACCATGGTGAGGGATTACCAGACCAGATAAGCTCAATGCACCTCCCACTGGAACTATAGGTAGTTTTTCCGTGTTCGCGAGTTTGACTATACCCTGTACCTCTTCTGTTGTTTTAGGCATCACAACATAATCTGGTTCGTGAGGTTCCATCATTCCTGGATCTTGAGAGTAGATGTAAAGCTCCTCTTTCTGGTTTGATACATACTCCTCATCTAAGATTTCCGTCAGAGATTTGTATATGGATTGCATTATTTATCACTTCCTTGGGTTGCGAGTAAACACAGGTCATGCATCATTATTGGTTTAATCCCTTTCTCTGAAACTTTCTCAGAAAGAAAATCAAAACACGCAGGACACTGAAAGACACAATAATCAACACCTGCATTCACCATATCGTCTACATTTCTTGTTTGAACATCAACAAAGAGATTATATCGTTGTTGCCCTCGAATCACCCCTCCACAACAAAGAGTATTTTCCCTGTCGTATTTTCTTTCTACCCTCTCGGCTCCAATTATATTGAAGATATCATCCACAAAATGATCAATATCTGGGGTAAGTCGAGCAGAACAGTTCCTCTGAAACGCCACTTTTACATTTAGGGGTCGTATCTTCTCTTGCTGTTCCTCTAATCTAGTGTAAAGATAATCATAAAAATGAATGGGTTTGAAGGGGACTTCCATGCCATAAGCCTCAGCATAGGAAGTTAGTGTTGAGTAGCATTCATCATGGAAAAAAATGACCTCTTTAAAATCATGCTGTGCAATATTTTCTATTATTCCAGGAAGTCTTTCACGAATCAAAGAAGGATTGCCAGAATGTAAATACATGAGCTGGCAAAAAAAATACCTTCCGATAATGATAGAGAGATCCTCAAAAAATTTTTCTTCGCTAAAGAGTTGAGTATATTGAGGAAAAATACAGAGAGAAATAACAGGTTCTTCAGCACCATAAAATTGGATAATATCTCTTCTTGTTGGAACAGGTATGTTGATGAACTGTGTCTTCAACGGTTTAGGCATTGGGAGGATCCCTTTTTCCTCCTGAAGATCAGTTATCAAATAGAATGGATGATTTCCCCTTTTACAGTACTCCTCACATGCATAACACGTCACACACTCACGTAAAACGAAAGAATCTTCACCAGAAATCATTTTCTTCATTTCTGTTTTAGCTGTTTCCTTATTCAAATCGATGTACTGACATTTAACAAGGCAATCATAAGTTGGGCATGATAAGCATGTCTTGTTATCAAATTTCAAGGTGTACATATGCATATCTTCCTTAATACGAATCATTCAATTCAGAGTTTTTTCTCTCTTTAGTACGTTTCTGTTCTATTTCTCTCTAAATATTTTTGATTTAGTCATTCTTTTATAAAATGAGCATTCTAATCTTACAGATTCTATGAAGATTATGTTATCTACACTTGCTATATGTGATAAAAAAGAAGTTAAATCGAAATAAAGGATTAGTACTGTTAATACTTTCTCTACAAAATCTTTCCCCAGCATTGGGAAATGATCCAGAATACGAAGTCATTTCCAATTTTACCCATCAATTGTTTTCTTAATCTAAACCTTAGCATTTTTAGATTTATTTTGGTAGGATGATTCTCCCATTTAATCGAGATAACCCATACTAAGTATAATCGACCATAATGTATCATTCAAACTATAGAAGAATTAAGGGTAAACTAAGCAAAATTGCGCAAAACTAATGAAGTAAAATTTCTGTTAATACTCTAATTGCCACAGCTCTTGAAAAAGAACTTAAGGAGAGAAGGAAATAGAAATGAGGAAAGCAAAGACGGTAATTTATATTTTAATGTTTTTTGGTGCAATTCTATCACTCATGATAAGTCTTCCAAAAGGTAGTATCCAACAAACAAGACCGACAATAAAGATCGGAGCTCTTGGACCATTAGCGATGACTTCTGGTAATGATATGAAAAATGGGGTCGAAATGGCTGTAGATGAGATTAATAGTGGAGACGGGGTAATGGTTGGTGGAGTCGCACACGACTTTGAGCTAATCATCAAAACGAGCTCTGGAGACCTTGGTATACCAGATCCAGCAGTCGGTGTTGCATCCGCCCTCGAACTAATTGATAGCGACAATGTAACAGCAATTATTGGAGGATTCAGAACTGAAGTAGTACTCGGGATCCAAA
>JAEOSR010000121.1 GCA_016840285.1 Candidatus Hodarchaeota archaeon
AGGGAATTCGAGCATTTTAAAAATCGTGAATTCTCTTTTCCTTGATGGAGCACAAGATTTCCTTGACAATCAGGACATACACCTAGAGTCCTCCCTACTCCAGTCATTGATTCAATACTCTGAACAAGTGTTGAGAAAATTTCTTCCTGATTTGATTTCATTCTCTGTAAACCACGAGTTGTCAATTCAATAACAAGTTTATCCACGTCTTCAGGAGTTTTTTCATGTTCTCTAATTTGTTGGGTCCAAGATTCAATTTTCCCTCGGATTTCAGGAATGATAAGATCTTCCGAATTTTGAGTAAATATTTGATATAACGCCATACCAAGAGCTGTTGGCACTAACATCCTTCGAGGCCCCTGATTTATTGTGTACATCCGTTTTTGAACGGTTTCAATATGCGTTGATCGTGTGGCATCAGTTCCAAGATTTAATTTTGCCATTTCTCGAATTAATTGGGATTCGGTCCATAAGGAGGGTGGGGTTGTAAATCCCTGGTGTTTGAAGGCTTCGATTGACTGAGTACTCCCCTTTTCAAATCGAAGTAATTCTTTCCCGGTTAATTTTCTGAATTTATAGAATTCCAAAAAACCTAGATCAACTATTCTTCGTCCTTTTGCTATAAATTCTTCTTTTGCCGCATTGAGAATGATGTATTGATTTACAACACTTGCTTCAGCGTGAATAGTTGCCAAAAATCTCCATACAATATAAGAATAGATATTCCATGCATGATTGACTAATGAAGGTGTTTTTGCAAATAGTTTCTGAATTTCAGATTGTTTAACTGCTTTAACAGGCTTGATTGGCTCGTGATCTTTTGTAAATCTCCCCTTACTGGGATTTGTTACTCCTCCAAGGGTAATACACTCTGTAGCTACTTCACCAAATTCGTCATGAGAGGTAAACTTCTCAACTAAGCTTGTCAGATCCTTTTCGAGGTAGAATGAACTCTCAGTTCGAGGGTAAGTAATGAATCCATTGTTGTATAATTTTTCCGCAATGTCTGCTACTTGTTTTGGACTAATTCTAAAGAACTGAGCGCATTCTGCTTCAAGAGTATCAGTATCTAATGGTAAAGGACGTTTGATGGATGTAGATTCTTCATTATATTCCGTTATGATACCCTTTGAAACTTTCTTTAGTTTGGATATTAAAGAGTCGACGATTGCCTCATCAGTTACAGGGTTTCCTTTCCAGTCTAAAAATAATGGTCCTTCTGATGTTGCGATTTTAACAGAAACTTTCCAAAATTTCTCGGGGGTGAAGCTCCTATTTTCAAGGAATCTACTAGTTATTAACCATAAGACACTTGTTTGACAAGGGCCATAAGAAATCATTCGATTCTTAATGCCTTGATTTTGGATTCCAACAGTTAAAAATCGGGTTATTGATGAACCCATTCGTAAATCTTGTTTTCTAAGAGAATCAACTTGTTTAATCCAATCCCAATTGAGATCTGTCTGAGTTTCAAATGCTTTCTTCAAAGAAATTGGATTAGTACTAGTGAAATGCATCCGTCCATGACGAATTTTTTTGTTACTACAAGTAGCTATTTCAAGGATTTGACGGCCTATAGCCTCACCATGACCATCCCAATCAGTAGCAATAACAATAACATTAGAATCTGTTCCTATCTCCTCAACATGCGAAACCATATTCTGTTTAATTGGGATCTCTATCGGGGCGAGTTCTATCATGTCCAGAGGATCTGAATTATGCCAATTGGTATCTTTATCAAAGGGGGGAGGATAATCAAAATTAAGGATATGACCAGTAACACTTGATATGAGAAGCTGATCTTCTTTGCGAAGACGATATTCATCCTTTTCTATTCTAAAACTGATTTCTTGATTAGTGATTGTGCTTTCAAAGATATAATTGTATCTGGTTTTGCCTTTTCGGCTTTTAAATTTGAGTTTATAAACAATAGAAAAGGCTTTAACGAGAGCACGTGCAATAGAAGGTTTCTCGGCAAAAATTGAAATAGTAGCGCCCACAATTCAAACCCAAATAGCTTTTTTCACTTCATAATTCTAGAGATTGAATCACAGTTTTAAAGATAAAGAAATAAACTTCCCCTTCTAGGTATATTTCATGGTTGATCTATCACCATTTCGCTTATATATTACAGGAGTAACTGGAACAGGAAAGACAAGTGTAGCGAAAAAGCTTTCTGAACAGTTGTCTCTTGATTACTTAGAGGTAAACACGTTAGTCCTTGAGAAAGGATTCTATCTAGGGTATGATATCAATCGAGATTCTGTAATCATTGATGATGAGCTATTTATTTCTCATATAGAGTCAATTTTAGCTGATAAAAAACGATTATGTTTAGTAGGAGGAATAATTCCACTAAAGAATGTATTTAACTTCATTATTGTCTTACGTTGCGGTGTGAACATCCTCAAACAACGTTTAATTTCCCGTAATTATTCAAAGGATAAAATCGAATCAAATATCGAAGCTGAAATCATGAATGTTGTATATTATGAAGCTATTGAACTCTTTTCAGATCAAAAAGTCGTTGAAGTTTATAATGATGATTTCTCAACTGATGAAACATGTAATCAAATTATTTCAATAATACGACAACATCATCCGAGCATTTTGGAATGACCGCTTAACTGAATTAAGAGGAGATCCAGTTGTGGAAATAACTGGAGGCATATGTCCAGGAAGAAGAACTCGTATATCTAAATCTGATAATCGTTTTAATGATTCCACCATTTCTTCGCTGTTTCCTGTACGCAAATCAGTTCTACCAAAGGATCCCTGTGGGAAAACTGTATCCCCACTGATTAAGATTTTATTTTTTTCATCCCATAAGGAAATTGATCCATGAGTGTGTCCAGGAGTGTGTAGTATGTTAAAAGAGAAATTTCCAATGTTAAAGACATCCCCCTCAAAAACCTCCCGAGATATATCAATAGGAGGACACTTTGAACCCATAAATGGTTCGATGTAGGAGCTATCTCCAGACTTCAAGTGTTGCGCTTCTATCTCTGATGTTATCACATCTAGTTCGAGCGTTGACTGGAGAGCCATGATACCCCCGACATGGTCAATATGTCCGTGAGTTAGCAGAATTTGAGTAATTTTCTTGCTAGAAATAGCATCTTCTAAAATTTCAATACTTTTTTGTTGGCCTCCATAACTAAGTCCTAGTCCAGAGTCAATCATCAAAGACTCGCCCTTTGATTCGATGATAAACACATTACAATCTAAACCTTGGCCAAGTAGCCAAGTAACACCACTTAGTAACTCTTTCAGTTATTATCCCTCGTATCTTAGGCGTTTTCAGGAAATCTATGACAAAGGATCCCTGATTTCAGAGGATAATTTAGTCTTCGCTCCGAAAAACAGTCTTGAAAAAAAATGAAAGACTGGACTTAATGGTTCGAATAATTCATCATTAAGATCCAATCAAGAAGGGGAATGAAGTTTATTCATTGGCTCCTTCAACTACAATCATGGTTAAGGTTGAACGGACATTATCTAGTCCACGAATGTTACTTGTAATGATTTCCTTCAATTCGTCCATTGTATCGGCTTCAACTTTGGCTACAATGTCATAAACACCATAAACTATCCACGCACCCACGACCCCTTTAGTGGATTTTAAGTCCTCAAGGACTTCGTCTTCTGATCCGATCTCAGCATTTACTAATACAAAAGCAGCGGGCATTCTTTCACCTCTAAATTAACTATGATCATATTTGTTACTATTAATCTTCTCCACTTATTAGTTTAAAAAACCTCCTAAAAATGTGTTGATAAATTGCATTGTGGATTGATTGCATATATAGAAGAAATTTGTAATTTAAAAATCAAACCAAAATAACTTAGTATAGGGGAAGTAGCTCAAAGATTGAGAAACAATAACCACTATCAGAAGATGGGAGCGAGAAGGGATATTAAAAGCTCTGGGAACACCCACCAACATTAGATTATTTCCTGAAACAGAGACCAACCGAATTTAGGAATAACTAACATGGAAACGAGGGAAATTTTCTCTTGAAAGATTGATTTTCTAAGGTAATTAAAAGGGAATGTTTGATTTTCTTCTAACCAACTTAGATTCGTTTCTTCTAGAAACTCTTAGGCAAAAGGATGATTTGATGTTAAAAAAGATCAAATGTGATGTTTCTTGACCGAGCAGACAAGAGTATTCAGAACTGAGCGTATCTATAAACATACTTTTACTAGACTGAAACGAAAACAAGCTAGACAGCTTAATCCGCACCATTTACAACGTAATTCTATCAAAAACGTTGTTAAATCCCTTTCAAATAAAATTCACGTGGAGTGAGGAATCTAATGCAAATAACCCTTGAAGCAGCATGGTATCCATCCATTGAACAACATCATTTATGTACCTGGTTTGATTGCTAGTTGATCTGGATTCTTTTTAGGTTTTTTAAATCAAATAAATCATGATAAAAAGCCCAAAAATAGATTTTTAGCGTTTAGAAAAAACTACACGATATTACGTTAATGTTATGAATTCTATAATTCATCGACGATCCTTCATATTTGAGGACTCTTGAGTATGAATAATCCTTTCGATCAGATTTCAGGCCAGATCATCATAAAGGGACGGGTTTATTCGGCCAAAGAAGTCATAAGAGGGTTGTTAGAACAAGGAATTGCAATAACTGAGGGTTCTGAAGGATTGAAAATTGGATTTAAGCTCTTCTCACCAGAGGCAACATCTCATCAAAATACATTTGAAGGAAATGCAGTCACTAGTTGCCCTTTCATCCCTTATATGTCCCAAATCACAACCCAACTTGAGGATTTAACAGCACGATTAAACAATCAGCAAAACGAAACCAGTACTTCTCCATCAAATAGCTCTTTTCCGTCATCTAAACCAGAAAACCCAGCACCATCAACCTTTTCGCCTTTTAATACATCTTTTTCTCAATCGAACGAAGAAGAAGAAAAAGACCAATTTTTCAATGCAAGTAAGAGCTATTTTGAAAATCGCCAGAAATGTCCATCTTGCGGAGCAACTATCCCCCAAAACGCTTTTTTCTGTAATAAGTGCGGTAATCACGTGAGATCAGGATGAATCAGTCCTTGCATTGGTATTCTCTATTAATGCAATTATAAACGATGAGTCGTAGAAATATCTGAAAGACCATCAAGAACAGGAGCTAGCCAGCTAAACGTGTTTTCCAATCATAGATTTTTTCAAAAAGCTGTTCCTTTTCTGCTGCAGTTATTTCGTTTATATTCTTAATTTGGTTGGCATATCTTCCCATTTCATGAAATGCAGGATGAAAACCTACCTCCGAAGACTGCATAACTTGATCTCGTAAACGTGATAACAACTTAGATATCTCTTTTCCCTTAGTCATAGTCTGAATCTGACCTAAAAACGAATCCAGTAATCGGCTAGTTTTTGTGCCCCCTCCAGAACTAATAGTCTGTGCAGAGGGGATTGGAGCAGGTGTTGGACTTGGAGTAGGTTGTGTTTTTTGAAATTCTTGTGATGGTGTTTGAGGGGCAGCCGATATTCCTTCTACTGATGCGAAAAGTTGTTCAAATTTGAGCGCTATTTTTTCCAGCTTATTTGCAAGAACTTTAGCCGTTTTAGTAACCAATTCTAGATCTGCTTTAAGCTGTTCAATATCTTTTGAATCAGTCATGTTCAAACCCACTTTTTACATACTTCAAGTTTTCTTTCCCTTATTTACTTTTTATTTCTTCCGATTCAAAAAACCTAAGATATCTTAAAATTTATTCCTAGTTTGCATTCAGAGCTAATATGGCTGGTAGAGGTTTTTTCATCAAGAACTGGATCATAACACTAAATTTTTTGATCAAATATTAGTATTTCTCTGCTTTACACTCTAAAAAGATTGATCTATCTGAAATATCGATAGAATTATCATAATTAATAGGTATATATGTTAGTTACAGCATCTATATTGCATCCAGTGCTTCGATAGCTGGGAGGTTAGATCCCATTAGAAATTGTATTAATGCTTTGCCTGCAGTACTCACATATGAGAGGTTAATGTTATTCTTCTCAATAATTGATACGCTATGTCCTCCACCTGCTAAAGAGAACCCATGTGATTTTTCCATCGCTCTGAAAACTGCTACAGTTCCTTTCTCAAACCCTGATTCTTCAAATTTTCCCATAGGACCATTTAAAACTATTGTAGAAGCTTGTTTGATGATTTTTGCATATTCTTTGATTGTTTGATCTCCAATATCCAAAATAGGTGCGTCAAGAGGAAGATCTGCAAATGAATATAGTTTACGTCCTCCTTCATCAACAGCGAAATCAATTTGAGTTTTGATTTGATTAGTAAATCGCTTGTAAAGTTTTTCAGCTGTTTCAAGAAATCGGAGAAGCTTTTTCCTCTCTAGGAAATTCATTGTAGATTCTCCTAATGGTTTTCCCATAGCGAGTAAAAGTAATTGAGAGATTGTCCCACCAGTTAAAACTGAATCAGCGATATCATTTTCTAGAACATATCCTGCTACTTTAAAGGAGTCTTCAGGTTTTATTCCACCTAAAATGAAGACACAAGGCTTTTCTGGATTATCAACAACTCGTTGAAGATTAACAACCTCATGTTCCATGATTAATCCAGCAACAGAAGGCATCAATGTAGTAAACCCTACTAGACTTGCATGAGAACGATGGGCAACAGAAAACGCGTCATTCACAAAAACATCTCCTATTTTGGCTAAACTCTTGATATAAGGGTCTTTAGCGTGTTCTTCTGCTGGTTTATTCTCCATCTCAGTTTCTACCATTCGCACATTCTCTAATACAAGAATATCTCCTGAATCGAGGGAATTTATCAAGGCTTCTACTTCTGGGCCATGAGTAAAGGGAGTATAATTTACATTATAGGTATTTCCTAAGATTTCTTGTAGACTTTCAGCATGAAATTTAAGTCTAGTGAAGTCAGAACTGCCTGGTCGTCCTTGGTGAGCAATGACAATAACTTTGCCCTTATTATCAGCAATACGCTTGATTGTTTTAGCATGAGCCTTAATTCTGGTTGTATCAAGGAGGTTATTATTCTCATCTAATGGAGAATTGAAATCAACACGAGTTAAGCAGACTTTCCCTTCCACATCAATAGCTGAAAGAGTTCGCATATATACATGAAGCTGAACTCGATTATATCAATCTTTCTCTAACCTTTCTATTCCCTTTAGAATATAGATATTGTTTAAAATTTCTAATACTTTTTAAACCATTCGTGTTGAAAATGATGAAAATCACACAAGCAGTGCACCAGGTAAAATCATACTTACAGGTGAGTATAGTGTTGTTTATGGACAACCTGCTCTCGTGATGGCAATTGATAAGAGAATTTTCGCAAAAATTGAGCGGATTGAGTCAATAACAAGACCTACCATTCAAATTACAACACGTAATTACGGAACTTCTATATCGACTCCATTCACAGTCGGTACTGAATTTTTCATTAATCAACCAGCTCATTTTCACCCAATATTGAAGATTCTACAAGCAGTTTATATGAAAGAAGGATTAAATGATTCGATCAAAGTTGATATTCATTCAGAGATACCGAGAAGTGTTGGTTTAGGATCATCTGCAGCTGTTTGCGTTGCATTCTCAGCTGCTCTGGCATTAGCGTTTGATTTAGATTATAGCCTTGAAGATATTTCCCACCTTGCTTTTAAGGGCGAAAAAATAGTTCATGGGACACCCTCAGGGGTAGATAACACAATCGCCACCTTTGGAGGATGTTTGAAGTATCAACAAGGAAAAGGAGAACCAGTGAAATTTAACGATATCCAGCTTATTCTCGGTAACACGAGGATCCCTCACGAAACAAAAACTTTGACCTCAAGTGTTAGAGCTCGATTTTCTACTTATCCTGAAGTGATGGCCTCCACCATTGAAGCTATGGGGTTATTAGTAGAAAAGGCAGTGAAATATTTAGCTAATGGTGATCTTGAAAGACTCGGTGAAACTTTTAACATAAACCAAGGACTCCTAAGCACAATCGGAGTGTCTACTCCAAAACTTGATCAACTCATAAATATTGCACGAATTGAAGGCGCTTATGGCGCAAAACTGACTGGAGCTGGGAGTGGGGGTTGCATGTTTGCATTAGTTGATGAGAAAAGTCAACAATCTGTGTTTCAAGCACTTCAAAAGAATAATATAACTCCAATTTTAACAAAATCTGAATTTCAAGGTGTGATATCTGTGATATTAGATAAACCATCAAGTTTTATTCCTCCTAAAATGAAGAGTCGTATTTTTTCAGGATTCTTCACTACTGTTCTTAATGTGGCTACAAATAGTTCCAAAACACGACCTGTTATAAGATGAATAAATGCAGTGGAACCAGCTTAAATTTTATGAGATTTACGAACTGATGAAAAGGTATCATTGACAGAAATTCTCAATATTTCGTCATGAGGATGATTAGATGCAAAGAAATGACGGAAAGGCTTTCATTTCGTTATTCTAAGTCAGAAGAATTTTTTAGCTCCACTCAGAAAATGATAAAAAGCAAAAAAGTCACAGTGAACTTTACAGAAAAATATATTAGGTGAAAAAAATGGCTGGTAAAGGATCTGGCTATGGAAAAACCATCTTATTTGGAGAACATTTCGTTGTATATGGTGTACCTGCGCTTGCATCTGCAATAGGTGATACAACTACATGTGTTGTTGAATCTAAAGATGGAAAAGGGTATAAGCTGAATGATGACCGACCAGAAGTTTCTGGATATAAGGAAAAGAAGTTTGATGAGCAAAAAGTATCCATAAAGAACGTGTTGGATTTTATGGGAGTTAATCTAGAAAATACCTCCCTGAAGATAACATTCGGTGGAAATCTTGTTTGTGCTAGTGGTGTTGGAGCTTCTGCAGCAAGCTGTGTTTCACTTGCGAGAGCTATTAATGAGGAATTTAACCTAGGATGGGATAATGAGAAAATAAATAATGCTGCTTATGAAGGAGAAAAGGGATATCATGGTACACCTAGTGGAATTGATAATACTGCCTCAACATATGGTGGGTTAGTATATTTTATTCGAAATCTTGAAGGGGGCCCCAATACCATGGATACAATTAAACTAGAAAAACCAATTGAATTAGTGATTGCAAGCTCAGGAATGACAGCCAACACAGCAGTTGTCGTCGGAGATGTTCGAAAAAAGAAGGAGAAAAATCCTGAATGGTTTGAGGGGATAGTTAAAGAATACCAAGAAGTAATCGAAAAGGGTCGTGAGGCATTAGAAAGCATGGAATTAGAGCAAGTCGGACAGCTTATGAACAAAAATCATGAGCTGCTTCAAAAGGTGACTGTATCTAATGATATCTTGGATAAAATGGTCAAGCTTGCAAAGGATAGCGGTGCTTTAGGAGCTAAAGTAACTGGAACTGGACGAGGAGGAAATATAATCGCTTTAACCCCTGGATCGGAACTTCAAGATAAAGTATACAATGCACTCAAAGCCGCGGGACATCCCGCATGGAAAACCCTAATTGGAGTATAAGCTCTAATATAGAAGGTGGAATAAGAAATGTACTTTCGGGAATATCTAAACAAACTAGATAAAAACGGAAAAATTACTAGAATTAAGAAAAAAGTTAGCATAGATATAGAAGCAGCTGCTGTCTTAAAGGCAGCAGAACCGACTCCTCTTCTGTTTGAGAATGTAAAGGAATATTCAGATTTTCAGGTTGTAGGTAACGTTTTTTGCACGAAGGAAAGCATTGCTGATTATTTTGAGATTACTACAGCAGATTTGATTCCAAAACTCACAACAGCAATTGATGATCGAAGCCCACCAGAGGAAATCAGCAGTGCTCCTTGTCAAGAAGTGATTATGGATGCTGTTGATCTGGACAAACTTCCAATTTTAAAACATAATGAACGAGACGGTGGTAGATACATCTCTTCTGCAGTTGTTGTGACCAAAGATCCTGAATTTGGTCAAAACCTTGATTTTCATCGTGCAATGCAGTTTGCAAAAAATAGAATGAGTACGCGGATAATAAAAGGTCGCGATTTTTACAAGTTTCTTGAAAGGTCAGGAGAAGTAGAGGCGGCTTATTGTGTTGGGAACACTCCAAATATACTTGTTGCTGCTGCGACATCCGTTAAAACAGGTATCAATGAACTAGAGATTGCAAATGCCCTTTCAAAGACTGAAGTGACAAAAGCCAGCTCTGTTGATCTCTTGATTCCTGCGGGGTGTGAGATAGTACTCGAAGGAAAAGTTGTCATGAAGGATCGCTCAGAAGAGGGGCCTTTTATCGATCTGACTGAAACATATGATATTGTACGAGATGAACCTGTCTTTGAAGTGAATACAATCACCCATAGAAAGAATCCAGTTTGGCAAGCTCTTGTCCCTGGTGCTTTAGAACATAAAGTTCTCATGGGAATGCCGCGAGAGCCAACAATTTTTAAGTCTGTGAATGAAGCAGGAGTAAAATGTTTGGATGTAAATGTAAACCCTGGTGGTTCCTCATGGCTTCATGCTATTGTGAGGATTAATAAGCAAAACGAAGAAGATGGTAAGAAAGCTATCCATGCTGCTTTTGCTGGACATAGAAGTTGTAAACATGTATTCGTTGTAGATAAAGATATCGATATCTACAATCCATTAGAGGTGGAATGGTCGATGGCAACTCGTTTTCAAGCTGAACGAGATCTAGTAGACATTGGAAAGGAACCAGGTTCAAGCTTGGATCCAAGTGCGGAACCAGGAACCAAAATCACAAATAAAATTGGATTTGATTTCACAGCACCTTTAGTGACCAAGGGGAAAAGCTTTGCACGAGCAGAGTTTCCCAAAGTAGATCTAAAGGATTATATGTAAACCATCGATTATTAATATCCGATAAAAACGATCCTCGAAACCGTGTCATCTATGCACCTCGATTAAGAGAGATTAATCAAAAATTCTTCCTCCTCCTATTTTTTGAAAAATCTAAAAAAAAAGAATGAAAAGAACACCATCGAATTATCTTTTCCAGCAGTAACTCTTATTATTAAAACTCTTAAATTAAGGTGGTTTATACTAATAACTATTGTTTCTTTCTTTTGGCAGCTGCTCTCATACTGAGCATGCATTACTTCAATATCTTCGTGATTTAGGATTTTCATCCATTATGACTGATTGGGAGAACGTGTGTAAGTTACCATACGTGAGTCTTTCTGAGAATGGAAATGATTGAATCGTTTCCATCTCTGACAAGGGGAGAGCTTATTATTCTCATATTGACACTCTTGTCCAGCAGCTTCCTCCACCCATAGCATCAGATTCACGAGCTATTGATTCTACTCTTAACGATCTGCGTAATCGTGTCAACCAATCATTTCAAAATGATCCTGTGAAACATCACCAACTCAAAACGGTTATTAGAGAGGTGGCGGGGGGCCTTCTGAATGAATACTTACAGATTCAGGGTGGGACTGATTGGTGTTTAATAAAGAAATATGTAGATTTACTGGACATCGAAGGAATCCACCCTGACAACCATTCCCAACGATTTACACTCTTAGAATTGATGTACGCACAGATGGAAGACAATCTGCAGAAAAAACCATCCTCCTAATGTTGATTTTTCCCTTTTCCTCTTTTTTATATTCATCAGAATTTTTGAATTTATATAGGCTAGGCAAGAATAGTTAGTATGGTAGGACGAAGAATCCCAAATCATTGTTCTCCACACGAGGATGAAAATGGCCTTTGAGGAAGAAACGCATCAACAGCAAGATGAGGAACACATACAGCTTCAAAAACAGAGAGAAAACGACCAATTCCAGCGTGAGCTTGATGAGATCATTACTCGACTGGAAAATGACCAATTCCAAAAATAACTAGATGAAATCATAGCACGACTTGAACACGAATCTCAAGAGCATGAAGAAGATATATCCTTACATGAATCAGTGTCTGAGGGAAAGTCAGAACAGCAAGATATGCTTGAAAAGTTTTTAACGACAAAGCATGATAACCACGAGGAGGAAAGTACTGAAGAGGAGCAAACACAAAACCAAGAGGTAGTAAAGATTGAATATTCACTACTAGAGGAACAAGATTCCGTGAGGAATCATGAAGTCGATTTAAACCAGCCACAAGAGCAAGAAGAACATGCAATCACGAAGCCTCTTGACCAGGTATCTCAACCCCCGTTTGAAGAAGATATTTCTTCCCATCAATCAGTAACCGAAGAAAAGTCAGACAAACAAAACTCACATGAACAAAGAATCGATGTTTGTGATGAGCTTACCTACCAGCATGAGGAAATTCCAGAAGAACAACAAATACAAAGCCAGGATTTAACAAAAACCATAGATATTAGGAGAGATCAAGAGGTAAAGCTCGCTCTGCTCCAAAGGAAAGAAAAAAACACGCAAATCCAACAAGATCTTGATAGGAATATCAAACATATTAACCAAGTGTCTCAGCCGCTCTTATCAACTGAAAAAGAAACTTCTTCCCAGGAGTCTATACCAGAAAGAGCACTAAAACCATATCAAGTTTCTGACAACCAACTTGAGGAAAAGCAAACGTTCAGAGTGAAGAACAAAGATCAACAGCTGTTTAAGCAATGCCAAGAGAATCAATCAAGAAGGGATTCCATAGAATCACATTTTTTCAAGTTCAATGACATGGAGAGTCCTGAAGGACAATTATTCACAAAACTCATGAATTCCAGCTTAAGTAGAGTAAATAGATCAAAGAGTATTGCAATAGAGGTCGTATTAAGAGAAAAAGACTTTAATGACAAATTCAATGTTAATGAAGATGATGTAAACAACGATCTGATGAGGTCTCAAAAGACTTTCAACCTTCTAGATGAGGCAACCAAAAATATCAATGAAGCTTTAACAGTGATATCAGCGAGAAGAGAAATTCATATTGACAATGTCCATCTATGGAAAAACTGGGAAACAAATAAACTGGTTAAAAGGGAATACAATATCATTCGATTGTTTTTTTTGGTTAATACTGAAAAATCTTCAATTGGAAATGCAATAACTAGTTTGGAAAATATAGGAATCAAAGGTGTTTTATCACCAATTCACAACAATGTTAGATCAGAGCTAATTCGAGCTTTTGATTGTCAAAAGAATTTCACCGTAGAAAATGAAAAATATCGGGAGAGATTAGAATATATACTGAATTCTCCGTTTATTGATATTAGAGTGTTAATAGGTACAACTAAAGGTTCAACAGGAATATTCACTATCGATGATACTGATCTACCAACACTTTATAGGTTTTCAAAGTCTTTAGAGTTTAGTGCTTATCACAATGAATCTATTCAACCAAAAATCAATATCTCCCCAAATATGTCAGTCAAGAGTTTTGTTAATAATCATTTACTCAATACAGTATTTGAGACAGTCAGTTCTACAAAATTCAAAGAAGTGACTGATTCATTATTGGAAATAAGAACTACCGAAAGATTTCTTTCTTTAATTAATCTCATGAGACAATCAGAGAAAGAAAAGATCAAAGAAATAACAAAACAGTGTGGATTCCTAGAAGTTTTAAATATCAAACCAAATAGTGTGATTTTTGATGGGAGGATAGATAGGCGGAGAATGAGGGAAGAAATTAAAACAAAATTTAGTGAATTATTCAGAGATATCGAAGGAAGGCATGATAGAGGTGCACTACAATTTGGGAAGGCAGAGAAAAATACTTTATCAAAAACCAACTTAGAATTATCTGTAAATGTTGTCTCACGTATTGCATCATTAGCTGTTGATTATCTGATGGATTTAAACGACCCAAGGTTTTTAGCAATAACTCAAGAGATCTATAATATTGGAAGAAACCTATGGCTCTCTCCAAGTAGACCATTAAATCGTTATCCTGAATCTGCTCACACAGATATATTGATGAAAACAGTCACTTTAACATCCATGTTTTTATGTTCTTTTAACAATATAAATACCAAGATTGATATAGACGAACGGTGGAAATCTAGAGAGCTAAGTGGAGCTCCTCGAATTTCAAAAGATGTTTTCCCTGAAAGTGCTGGGTTATGTTTTAATGACCCCATTGACGCATTGTGGAAAATTAACCAACTTAAAATCAATGTTTTTGAATATGCAGCTGCACCTAAAGATGTTAACCATGGTAGTAAATTATTTAGGAAGTGGTATTCTAATGAAAGGATGACAAATGACTTGAGACTTAGGGCAGCCTACATTCCAACAATTTATTCACTTTTCAGAATTCTTGGATTCTCGGAGATTAAATCGGTTACTATAACATCCAAATGGTTTAAAGAAGGCTCTAGCATAACTTGGGGTAACACTGATCAATACAAAACAGTAATGTCTGGAAAATCAAATAAAAAATACTTTGTTTCTCATTCTAGAACACCTCGAGAAATCTCGTTGTTTTCACATGTATATGGTTTATATTTGGGAGGAGAACACGGGCAGGGTGTTGATGGGATGGTAATTTCACCATATTTAGAATCTCATAGGGAGTATGATTATAGAGCTACGTTATGGGAGATTAAAAGACCCTCTGTAAGAATAGAAAATCAAAAAGCTAATAGGAGAATAAAAGGTTCTTTCTCTCCTTCTTCTAAATTGTTAATTTCAAATGCTAGAAAAAAAACGGATTGGCCTCAAATGAATCATGGACAATCTTTCTTTGGAATGTTTTTATTTTTTCATTTCAATCCAAATATTACAAGTTTTAATAAGAGCTTTATACAAGATGATCCTAGTGAATTTAGTCCCGTAAAGGGAGTGAGACAAGGAGGAAGTATCTATTATAGTATTCCACCTGGTGAATCGTCCATCTTTTTATTTAGAATGAGAGAATTGCAAGAATTAAGGTGTTTATTTGTTGAAGGATCGATTAATATAAAGGAATTGAACTTGATAGGACTTAAAAAAACCCATCCAAAAAAGAGAAACAATATGGAGTTTGATTTGCAAATAAAGAAAACCAACGAAACTACTGAAGTGTTCACAACGGAGGGATTAAGACGCCTTTTAATAGGGACAAAATGCAGAGGAAAGTGGGATGATGATTTACTAAATCGGTCGATATTTAAAACAAGTATTCCAGAAGTGTTGTCACAGGAAAACAGATTATTATTCTGGGAGAATAAGATTACTGAAATTGAAGACAAAAATATTAACAAGAGCGCAAAATATATTGAAGTTATAAGACTAATGAAAGAATTTTCTGATTCAGTTGATTTTAAGAATATGTTACGAGATATTTTTCCATCCACAAACAGAAGCGCTCTCGGCCTTATGAAAGGAAAAGCTCTAATGTATGAAAATTGGAGATTGATAGATATTTGTCGGGTATTAAATGTATTATGGAGAAGTGATTAAGAAGAAAAAAGCCTTAAGACTTTGACAAACTAACTAATCCGAAAAAAGAAAAAAATGAAATAATTTTATGGTTATTTTATTAAAACTTCGCCTTTATCGCCATCCACGATCAAGTTCATTCCTGTTTTGATTTGGGTTACATCAATTTGATCTACACAAGGGAGTGCTGAAATAATTGTGCCAACCGCTACAATCGCTTCACAATCTTGGAGGATCAGTGCCTTTGGTCCTTTTCCCGTCTTGGCCATCTGATAAATTACATATGATCCGACTGTTGAACCTTTTCCTGTCGGGAACACCAATATTTTATCCGTGGTGTCCACACCTTCTAATTCGTGACCTTTCTCCACTACTATCCCTGTTTCTGGATCTATTCCACCGTAAAACGAGATGCTGTCTTTTGTAACTAAGGCTTCTCCTTCGGTCTTTCCGTGATAAATCCTTCTACCTGTCAGCTTCATTTCAAGGCCTCCTCTATACATTCATCTACAGACATCAGCCTGACTGAGAATTTATTCCTCCCCGATCCATAATAACACATTTTAGCTGAATCGGATGCCAAGCCATGGAATCGTCCTTTGATTGGAGCAACGACACAGCAGGTATCTGCAGCAACTTTTGCTCCAGAATCTTCAATCATTTTTGTGAAACCCATACGATCTGCGATTTGCTTAGTGGGCCGAGCTGTTGTGATCCATACCTCTTTGTTAGGATTTACTTCTTTGCCCTCAAATTGTTGAGCAATGTATTCCAATTCTGCTAGAGAGGCGTGGGGACATCCTAAGCTTATAAAATCAATCTCTGTATCTTCATTGAGATCAGCTATTGCTTTATTTATGTCATCTTCTGAGACTTCTGTGGTTTCAGAAGGAATTTTGTCTACTCTATCAGGGGTAATTCCTTCTATATGGAATAATGCCACTCCACCATAGGTTGCGTATGATGCACAAAATGATTTGAGTTCTTCTACAGAAGCTTTTGGAATTCCAGTTATATAACTGATCTTCTTTCCCAGACGATCACCAAGGACTTTACCTAAGGCTCCAAACTGGAATGTTCCTTCAATTTTTGTCTTCACTTCAACTTTAACCGTTGGCTGCCTGTTTTCATCAAGGTGGAAGCCATATTCTGGTGTCTTCCCGACAAGAGCCGCACTGAGAGCGCTGGGCCCACCTTCTCGATTCGTTCGTGCGCCTAAGACTGAGTTTGCATAACATACAGCGCTACTTTCAGACCACGCAATGTTTTGGCCGTAATGAGGCAAGTTACCATACAGGTAGGGGGTGCAACTGCAAGTTGTGATCACACCCATCTTTCCAAACGCTTCTACTACCCGATGTTGGTTTTCTGCAAACTCTTCACTGATATTAAGTTTGCGCCACTCTTCAAGATCCATTCTGTACCAAAGGCACTCAAATAGCCAGAAGTATTCCAGCAGGATTAAGAGTGGTAAAAACTCGTACTTTGCCATCAGCAGCCATATCAGCTAACCATTCCAGGCCTGGTTCATTTAAGTTTGCATAACTTACACCAGCAATCTGAACTGATGTTATGTCTATCAGTCGCTTAGCACCGTAAATATCCCCAAGCGTAACTAATATTTCCATAGCTTTTTGTGTGGCTTTTCCATACTTCCCTGCAGCCATATCTTGTTCTTCAGGAGTTAGTTTCATTTTTTTCCATCCACTTATTTTCTTGATTCCATTTTTTTTAGTATAAGTTGGAAAAAATGGTGAATTAATTTATTTATCTATTGATAATTTTGGATGGTGTTGAGAAATATTAGCACTAATGACTCTTTTGCAAAGAGAGTACATATAAACAAGGTCAAATCCAAAATGATGACATAATACGAAAATAATAAATACAAAGTAAAAAAAAATAATATTAATACTGCAAAATAGTGACATTGGTGTATTAATACTAGGTGAGATTCCCTGTGTTGATCAAATTGACGTCAGTCAAATCAAAACAGGAATGAATTTGACCGTTGATGGTGACAATGGCAAAATTGAGATGAAATAACGAAGTTATTTCCTCCCCTTTTCTCTTTCTTTCAATATTTTTCTGTTTTCTTAAGCTTTTATATACTGAATTACTCATTCAAAACATATTTATTATCCAATCTATGAGTAATTGACTTATTAACATGGACTACTAATAGGAGTCATCATTTTTATATTGATTTATTGAAGGATTGTTTTTAGCTATCAATTCATTGAGTGTTTGTATAATGGACTTATTAAAAACTAGAATTGAGTTGTATGATGAATTAATTAAAGCAGCTAGAGGAGAAATAGTAATTGACACAATTATAGAGTCTGGAAACATAGTTAATGTCTTGACTGGAGAGGTTCAGCAAGGAAATATTGGTATTCATAAAGGATTCATAGTTTCACTTTTCAATAAAAATATTGATGCTCAACAAACAATTAATGCTCTTAGGAAAACTATTATTCCATCTTTTATCGACCCACATATCCATATTGAGAGTTCCATGATTTTACCAACTACTTATGCAGAGATTGTTGCACTCAACGGTACTGGTACTATTTTTGCTGATCCTCATGAGATTGTAAATGTCATGGGTGTTGAAGGATTTAAATTAATGATCAAGAACTCAAAGAATTTACCTGCTCGAATCTTTTTTGATGTACCTACTTGTGTTCCAGCAAAAAGGGTGGCTGAGAGCTCTGGCGCGGATATTAGAGCCAATGAAATCATGGAGATGATACACCAAGGAGGGAAAAAACTAGGAGAATTAATGAGTGTTGAGGAGATAATTTCAGGTGATCCCATAATGAGAGACATTATTAAAACGGGTTGGGAGGAAGGTGTTCCTCGTGATGCTCATTTTCATTGGCTTCTTCCTAGTTTAGCACAAGCTTTTACCTCATTAAGTTTGGGAGAAAAATTAAAACTTTATTCGGGTTTTATAGGAGGTAAAATTCTCAGAATTAATCGTTTATATGATTTATCTGTTAACGTTCTTGTAAACAAACTCAGAAACTTGGATAATCGTTCTTTAGACACTTATCTTGTAGCTCTTGGGTTAACCGCTGATCATGAAAACTATGGACCAGAACTCCAAATAAAACTTGACCATGGCATGCGTTTAATCCTTAGTTCTCATATTTTTTCTTTCCCAGAAATGGTTCCATTATTATTACGAGTTGTTCAAAGACAACGATACAAGGATACTATTGGGATGTGTACTGATGATTTGTGGCCTGACGAACTTATTGAGAAGGGGGGTATGCTAGGATTTGTTAAAGCACTAATTAAACATGGATTAGATCCTATTGACGTTATACGATTTGCAACACTGAATAATGCTCAACGATTAGCTCAGTCTGGTATTATTGAAGCAAATTTAATAGGTTCAATAGTCCCTGGGCAAATAGCTGACTTAATTGTACTTGATGGATCTTTAAAAAAGGTGAACATTGATACAGTATTTCATGAAGGTCAAGTAGTAGCAAAAAATGGTAAATTATTGAAATATTCCCCTTCTCCAGAAGTTCCATCCCCAGCATTACAGACCGTTAAGGTGCCTGAAATTTCTGAGAAAATCTTCCAAATTCCTGCCCCCTCAAACATCAAAGATGGTATAGCAAAGACACGTGTCCTTTCTTTGCCGAAACCCCCTGCTTTACCATTTCCAGAGATAGTTGAAGAAGAGATCCCAATTGATGGATCAATTTTAGATACTGAAGGATATACAACTATAACTGTACTAAATCGTTACACAGACAGAAAACAACCTCCTTCAAGGGGATTAATACGTGGTTATCCTATCAATAATGGCGCATTAGCCAGTACTGTTGCTCATGACTCCCATAATTTTATTGTATTAGGGAGTAACGTTTCAAACATGATTATTGTGGCTAAAAAAGTTATTGAAATGAATGGTGGATTAGTAGCGAGTCAAAATGGAAAAATAGTGGCTAATATTGCATTACCAGTGGGTGGCCTCATGTCCACCGCTTCACTGGAAGAATTATGTAAATCAGCTGAAAAATTTAGAATCGCTTTAGATAATTTGGGATTAGATCCAAGTAATCCTATAATGCCATTTGCACTATTTTCATTACCAGCAGTTCCAGGTGCAAAGGTCACAGACTTAGGAATATGGGATGATCGACAAAAAAAGTTAGTTTCTATCTTTGTCTAAGATGAAAAACAAGAAAAAATATGAATAACAACCAAGCTGTATGGTTCAAACAATATTAAAATCCTTTTAGGATTAATGTGAGTATCCTACAAGTTCAAAATTACCCTGAACCAAGTTTAAAATTAGTTATCTTAATCTTAACCTCAAATTTGATTGAGAATGATGTCCACTCATTAGAATTTAAATGATTCAATAGTATCAAATTATCTTCATAAAAAATGAGTTTCTCTGCAAGAAAGATAAAAAAAGATTGCAAATTTAAATAATAATGTGAAATCTTGTGAGGCTAAAGCGAATAACTGTTGCGTTAACTGGGGCTTCTGGAATACAGTATGGAATTGAAGTTATCCAAGCCTTGGTAGAAAGCAAAATAGAGACACATGTCATTTTGAGCGAATGGGCGGAATTTGTGCTTCAAGATGAAGTTGGGATAGATAGTTCGAAAATCAACGAAATGGCTTTTCGGGTATATGATAGTAAAGAAATGGATGCACCCCTTTCCAGCAGCTCAACATTGATAGATGGGATGGTAATCATACCAGCCACAGTGAAAACAGTCAGTAATATCGCCAATGCGAATACTGAAAATCTTATCTCCCGAGCAGCAGATATAATGCTCAAAATGCGACGACCATTGATAATAGGAATACGTGAAACTCCTTTAAGTCCACCCTGTCTTCATAATATGTACAAACTCGCCACTTATGGTGCCATAATTCTTCCATTAAGTCCAGGATTTTATCATAAACCTCAAAGCATTCAGGATTTATTTGATTTCATTACTGGGAAAGTTTTAGACTGTTTAAATATTCCAAATGAGAAATATCAGCGTTGGACCAAGAAAGAATCCTGAGTCCTGCAACATGAATCAAAACGAGAGAAATAAAACATGGAAACAGAATATAAAGTTTCAACTGACAAAATTGAGAAAAAAGCCAATTTAACATCAGACAGGAAGTTAGCACATATCCAAATCTGCTTGGAACATGATGTTCAAGGTCGAAATATAACAACAGGTTTGGAGGATATCTCATTTGTGCATCATGCGACCACTGAATTGAATCTTAACGAAATTGATTTGTCAACAGAGATTTTTAACAAAAAGCTCTCCATTCCCTTAATTATTTCAGGTATGACAGGAGGACATGATTTTGCGCATAAACTAAATGCATTCTTGTCTCAAACTGTCGAAGAAACTAATATTGGCATGGGAGTCGGCAGCCAGAGGGCAGCTCTTGAAAATGAAGAAGTTAAAGAATCATTTGATATTGTGAGAGAAAAAGCACCCACTTCCCTCATTATTGGGAATATAGGAGCAGGACAAATAGCTCAGGGGCTTACTCATGACCAATTTCAAGAACTCATTGATATGATTCAAGCTGATGCTATTGCCGTGCATTTTAATCCCCTTCAAGAGGCCATTCAACCTGAAGGTGACACGCAATTAAAAGGGCTCCATGAAAAGATGAAACAATTAATTCAAGCTCATCCTGTCCCTGTTATCGCCAAGGAAGTTGGTGCAGGATTTAGTCTTCATGATGTTGGACAAATTAAAAAGATGGGATTTCAAGCAATTGATGTACAAGGAGCGGGAGGAACATCATGGGCAGGAGTAGAAGCGATTCGGACAATTTTACCCAAGTATAAGAACACAGGGGAGGTCTATTGGGATTGGGGAATCCCCACAGTGCTTAGTACAATTTTAGCTAAAAGAAATTTTGAGGGAATAATCATTGGATCTGGGGGGATAAGAAATGGATTAGATATAGCAAAATTAATTGCCTTGGGATCGGATGCAGCAGGGATCGCTATTCCCTTTCTTTTTGCAGTTCAGCAACACTCTACGGAAGCAGTTGTACAGAAAATTGAAGAAATTACCTATCAGCTTAGATTGGCTTGTTTCCTTACTGGGTCTCGGAGGGTTCAAGATTTAAAAAAGGCACCTCTAATGATAACTGGAAAAACAGCCGAACTCATGAAAATCTATGGACTTGATCCCTCCACTTATTATTCTAGAGAATGAATAACAGAATAATCCTCGTTTGTGTAACAAAAGATTCAATTAATTTCTGCATCTAATCCCATACATTTGAGAAATAAACCCTTAAATGATTTGTTATCAGAATTCATAAATATTGAAATTCCTAGATTACTAGCTAAGTCCTTTTTATACATCAACGATAGCCATCTAATCCATTATCTTGAATGAAAAACAGATCTCCTAAATTCATATAAAATAAAAAGAAATGATGATTTTAATTGTCTTCACGCGTTTCAATCCATTAATTAGTTTTAATACCATAATTTAAAGACACAACTTAATCTTATCATCGAATCCAATCAAACAAGGCAATTCTCATATTTTGAGTCGGGGATAATTGTGTCCAGCAATCTTAACTTCTTCTGATCCACTAACAAATTAGCACGTTTGACTGATATTTGTGCCAATACCTGATCTAAGAGGTCATTACCATATATTATTAGACAAATTTCCTCTGAAACAATCATTGACTCGATTACTCAAAGATTTTTGTTCTAAAAATCTGATTGGACCATAGATTATTTCATCTTATTATCTTAGGAAAAATGGGAAATCACCCTTTGTCCTCTCGTTAAGGGCTTTTTTTCCCACCTCTCATCATGATTTAGATGTTCTACTTTTATAAGAACCCTTAAAGGAATAGCTATCTAATATCTGTAGAATAAAGGTGATAGAATACCAAAAGTCTTAAATAGTTGAATTCTAATAAAATAAATCAAAAATGAGCATGACTAACTGTGTTAAAAAAATTTCTCACGAATGATCAATACATGAATAACATAATAGAACCTGAAAGAGGCCTCAATACTAATCCCTTTTGCCATCAAATTAAGAGAAATTGTATATTGAGTGTAAGAGCTGAAGATCTTCGTTTTTACATGTATTGAGAATGTTATTAGAGATATTTATGCTTATCATTGTTTGTCAATCTACTTAAATCATCTTGAATATGAAATAAAAGAAACCAGAAAGTATTGTTCATCGAAGGAGACGACCTATGTATTCTGTGGACGAAATCAATCAAAATTTTCAACACTTAGATTATTGGGAATTTCAGGTTGAATTTCGAATAAATGATCAACTCAGACGTCTAAACATTAATAGTATAGATGAAGTTTTTCTAGGTGAACATATCTCACTAAAAAAAGCAATAGATCAAAATGAGACAATACATTGTTTTATAGATGTTGGTGAAGAAGGAGAGGTTTTTCATAAAGTTGGGAGTGTTTCACTTACATGGAAACCTGAAGCGAATGAATGCTATATCGGGACTCTTTGGATTGAACCTGAATTTCGCGGTAATGGACTTGCAACAAACATTCTAAATGAAATTATTAATTTAGCAGATGAATTGGGAATTATCTTAACCCTCCATGCATTACCTTTTATTAATCCCGAAAATAAACCAACTGATGAAGAGATTTTAAAATTAAAACATTATTATCGACGATTTGGATTTCAGGATAATTTAGAAACAAATGGAATAGGGTTTGACTGTTTGATGGAACGTGCACCAAACGGGCATCATTATCATTATCAAACCAATTGATACAATTATTCTTAAATTTCATTAAACACTACTTTTCAGGAAATTTTAACTTTGAAATTGATGTTTCAAAATGCAATGAGACTCAATTAGGCATGATCATCGAAGCTGTCATGAAATTGCATAAACTAGGAAGAGGATGTAATAGTGGATATGGTAGAATTTACATTAAACGATTTCAATTGCTAAAACGTTATGTACGAGTTTTTCCGGAATGGGAAGAGGATAGTTTTATTGTAAAGGAAGAAATCGTGGAGAGGTTTATGAAACAAGATGTCATTAAGACCCTTAAGGCTTGGCATCAATACATTAAGGAGGAAATACATGCAATTAATTCTACAGGGTAGAATACTTACTCTGAGCATAACCAAACGACCCTCATTCTACTTGAAAGAATGCCAAATAAGAATTATCAAGCCCCATAGACGTTATTACAGTAAAATTATTGCCTCAAAATCCATGTATCCTTATAGTCTAATTTGTTACTTAGGAGAAATTGAAGTACGATGCTTCTGTAAAACACACAAAGAAATTAAACAAAGTTAAGTAAGATATTAAGGATAAAATTCATTGCTCGTTTTTGGAGTGAAGGATTAGGAAAAATATACTGGATTGGAGGTCGAATTGACCGATCTCTTAAGTTAAAGAAAAGAATTCAACCCTTAAGAAAGATTAAAATTCAGAAATGATTACCAGATCAAATCCCTAAAGTTGTACAAAAACTAATCCAATACGTATTACTTCATGATTTTTATCATTCAGAAAGACATAAGTCCAAAATATACGTTGAACCAGAAATAGAAGATCCAGAATTAAAAGAACTATTAAGACAGCATCATGAGAAGACAGATAATCCTTTAATTCAAATGTTTCAATATTATGACCGACTAGCAGCTGGAATAACACGTAAATTCCGTTCCCCCCACACAAATCGGTATAATTGGTACGCGACAAAGAAAATTAGCTTTTCAAAACTCGCAGAAGAGATTGCAGAGTTAGCTGACCATCCGTGGAAGCTTTACGAATACATTTATCAAAGTAATGAATTGTCGCACCTAACAGAGTCATTACAGCATGGACATACATCTCTACAAGGACATCTGCTGATAGTGACAAATTTAATAGTGCAAGACCACTTATGTGATAAGTTGGATTTATGCACCCAAAACGAGATGGAATACCGTTATCAACATAAATGAAAGTAGAAGGGCTTGATATGTTGATGTTAAAGGGTTCTGCTCTAAGTTCCAGGCATGAAACTGGAAAAATCCTTAATAGCACCCGACCAAGGACTGGGTATGACTATTCAACTTGAAATAAGACCCTGGAGGTCGTTAAGAAATGAGTAAACCATTTTATGTGAATTATGACCAACCTGAAGGATTGGATAGTGATGCTTTGGCGTTACTTGAGAACGTCAGCGCCGAACCAGCATTCATCCGTAAGGGGACGAACGAAACCACGAAAAGTATTGAACGTGGTGAAGCTAAATTAGTTTTTATCGCGTTAGACGTAGATCCACCCGAGATTGTTGCCCATTTACCACTTCTTTGTAAGGATAAGAAAATCCCTTACCTGTATGTTAATAGCAAAGATGAACTTGGAAAAGCCTGTAATCTTGGAGTGAAGACTGCAAGCTGCTCAATTATTAACGAAGGTGAAGTCAAAGCCAGAATCGATAACCTTGCTGTTCGAATAAAAGAACTAGCTGGAATATAAGGAGTTGTTCCAATGAGTGAAGAAGAAATCTCTATTCCAGCCGAAGTTCTACAGATTATTGGACGAACTGGAGTAACAGGTGAGATTACACAAGTTCGTGTTCGTGTACTAGAAGGAAGAGATCGAGGTCGAATTATTGTGCGCAATGTTAAAGGCCCGATCCGAAAAAGTGACGTACTCCTGCTAAGAGAAACGGAACGAGAAGCTCGAAACTTAAAACGACCCTGAGTTAAAGATATAATTAGTTAAGATTGGTGAAAACAATGGTCAGAATTTTCCCCTGTGCTTTTTGCGGACATGATATTGAGGCTGGGACAGGCATCTCATTTGTACGTAGAACCGGTCAGTTACTTCGATTTTGCAGCCGTAAATGTCGTAGATCTTTATTAGATTTTAAACGGGATCCTAGGAAGTTTAAGTGGACCAAGAAATATACACCCAAGATGCGCGCAGTATCCGAAGAATGAGCAGTATTGACGAAATCTGGTCAACACTTGTCAGGAAGCTACCTCCCTAAAAGTAGTTCGACTAAGGATTACTCCTCTTCCTCAGAACTGTCTTCTTCTTGAGGTTCAGTTTCTTCCTCTGGGGGTGTAGTTTCTTGATAATCAAATACATCAACGAATTTAACGACTTTAAAATCTAGAAAATCACGAAGTTCAGTTGCTAGAGAATATTTGGCAATCGCTAGACCTTCCATGAAGATCAGATAATTTGGTAACGAAATAGATATTGTCTCTGGATCCTCTGAAACCTCGATCGTTATCTCCTCCATGTTAATTCCAGGAAATCGGCGTGTAATAATTTCTTTTCGAATCTCTTCTTCATTTTCTAAATGTTCAACAACAGTAACATCGAAAATTAGATCTTTACCTGCAAGAGGATGATTAAAATCGATTCGCGATCTACCTCCACCTACCCAAATTATGGTTCCACTTCTACCAGTTAATTGTACTCGATTTCCAACCCGTGGATCAAGATTGGCCTTCCGCAAACGTTTTGTAGGAACCATCTCGATCTTTTTACTGTCCCTATCTCCATAGGCATCTTCAGATGCAATTTCAAAAGTTTGAGGAGAATTTAGTTCAAGTCCGACGAGATTCTTAGCCAATCCAGGGATTAAGAACTTCTCATCCCCAGCCCGACACAGTAAGGGTTTATAACCCCGTTTTTCATCAAATATACGTTCAGAACGCGCTATATCCTCTAATGTTGTATCAAATGCTTTGGAGTTTTCCTTTAGGCGCCCTGTATAGTCAATTTTTATCCAATCATTTTCAGTAATCGGCATTTTATATCCTCAAAAAAAATATTAATCGTGCTCATTATTCCGATCAACCGTGATTAATTTCAACTGATATCCTTGTTTACACTCAACAGATTCATTTGAGATATCTTTGATCCTAAGTTTTTCACCGTCACTAAGATAGGTTGGGCAACAGTGGTGATAATAGTGGGGACAATCTATTAAGTCGCAATCACGATGAAGAAAGGTAATAGTTGCTCCCTCCACAGCAAGCTTTGCTCCTGTTGTAACCACATAAGATGGTTCAAATATTTCGACAGTTTGAACACCTTGCACAAAAACATCACAGGGATGAATTGTATCTTTTACGTTGGCAACCTCATAAACTCTGTTTTCTTCTAGTTTCAAACAAACGCCACGAAGACGGCATTCAGAGCAATTTTCAGTTTCACCTACAAAAATAAACTTGTTCCCTGGTTTTGACTGCTTTACACCTAATAACGTAATTTTCAAAGGTTTTTCTGCAGTCATGAGGATTTTTTCTCCATATTGATCGTTATATTTTACGAGTTAAGGTTAATTGAGAAGAATTACATTTTGAACTTATTTGTTTCTTCCCTTTTCTTTTGAAAAGGAAAATCTGAAAGATTACATTAAGGTGTTTCTAGATTTCAAAATATTCATGCTCAATTTTTTTAATCTCTTTCGTGTTATTACATGCCGCATAATCATGGAGTAAATTTGAATTTAACGTTAAGAACTGCTTTCCCCATTTAAAGACCGATATTAGCTCTTCCGCTGTTTCTTCCCTTCTTAATAGAAAAAAAGCAGCTACAAGAGCCTCAATACTGGTAAGCTTGGTTGGTTTTCCATAATTGGTTGGATTTGCTGCAATTAAACATGGGAGTCTCCTTAAATTGGAAAACCGTTTTGCAAAAATCTCTTCTGCATGGTTCCAAGAGCAATCTAAGACCGTTAATCCAGATCTTGCATAGAGTGTATTATCTTTATAGCACAATATATCCTTAGCATGTGGGTTTAGAATCAATGAATACCGGGGAATTTGGGGTAATCGTTTAATAAATCTCATATCATCTATGGAAGGAAACTTATTTTGTTTGAAAGATTGCCAAGTTTTTAACCCAGTGCATTTCTTTCGATCACATTGGCCTGCATAAAAAATCGTAACTACAGACCGACTTTCTGGATTACTTCTCATAATAATATTCGCCTTTGTTTTTCTGGAGGCGATCAAGCTTAGAATCGTTTTTATTTACTCGGGGGCGCCCACTCTTAGGATCACGTCGGAAAGTGATTTTTAAATTTCCAAGAAATCGATTCATCCCTGTTCTAACAGAAGAAGGAGTATAGGCTTTCCCATAAATGCCTGATTGTCCAAGGAATACAATTATTCGATCACTTGCGTAATCTTGAAAAACAATATCATGTTCAACAATAAAGCTCGCAGCCTTTCTACTCCTAATAAGCCTTCGGATCATCTTAGCCGCAATAAGTCGGTCCTCGATGGATAAAAATGCTGATGGCTCATCAAATAAGTATATATCAGCATCCTTAGCTAGAGTACTTACAATGGCTACTTTTTGTAGTTCTCCTCCACTTAAATACTTGAGAGGTTGATCAAATAACTCCGCTAATTGAAAAGGGCGGATAAATTCACTTTTAAATTGGGAAGTGGCAACAATTGCTCCTCCTTTTTCTAAGAGAAAAGATTCAACTGTTTCATCGCTGTTCAAAGATATGTATTGAGGTTTATATGCTACTCTCAGAACTTCGGCTGAATTACCATTCTCTGCGTTTGGTTTTCTATCAAGAATAACACGATCTATTGTTCCTGAAGTAGGGGATTCTAGACCCGCTAATATCTTTATAAAGGTAGTTTTTCCAATTCCATTAGGGCCTAATATTCCAATGATCTCATTTTGATGAATCGTTCCTTTTCTAACATCTAAAGAGAAATTACTTTGCTCGAAAATTTTTGAAAGATCCTGATAAGACAAAATTTCATCAGAAACAATACTTTTCTCTCTTACTGAAGATTTTTGAATTGTAATGGAGTAATCACGGAATCTCATGTTTTCTGAGGGGATAAACCCATCAAGAAACACATTTATTCCTTCCTTTTCGGTATATGGCTGGGAAATTATGCCATAGGATGATGGGCTACCATAGAAGGTAGTGACATAATCAGAAAGGTAATCTAAAACAGCTAAATCATGTTCAACAACCACTATGGTCTTTCCATATTCTATTAGACCCCTAATAGCCACTCCAACCCGAAGCCGCTCATTAATATCAAGAAATGAAGAAGGCTCATCAAATAGATAGATATCCATATCACGAACCATCGCGACAGCAACAGCTAATTTCTGAAGTTCTCCACCAGAAAGGAGTTTAATGTCACGATTCCAGATTTCGTGAAGAGCCAAGTCTTCTTGGATTTTGTCTAGAATGTCCCTTTCATCAAAACGGGTTATGACATCCTTTACAGTTCCCTTAACGTGCTTAGCAATGGTATCAATATATTGTGGTTTACGTACACATCTAATTTTGCTTTCATTCATTTTTTGGAAATAATTTTGAAGCTCTGTTCCTTTGTAATACTCGTGGACGCGCTCCCAAGTAGGTTTATCCTCATGAATTCCGAAATTGGGTATGATATCACCAGATAAAATCTTTAAAGCAGTTGATTTCCCGACGCCATTTTGACCAACTAAACCATTCACTTTTCTTGGTTTAATAACAGGTAATCGAAATAGTGTGAAACCATTTCTCCCGAATCTGTGAGTTAAATCTTTATCTAATCGTTCAGGAGTATTAATAATGGTGAGAGCGTGAAATCGACATGCTTTTGGACAAATTCCACATCCAGTACAAAACTGTTCATGGATGATTGGTTGGGAGACAGGTGTTTCAAATTCGAACATATCGGTTCCTGAACGGACAACTGGACAGGAACCCCGACATTCTTTCACACATCTCTTGGGTTTACACTTATCGGTATCCAATACAACAATACGCATTTTTTAAGGTTTCTCCAAATAGAATTGGTTTATATGGCCTGATAGACATGAGATAAACAAGTTCTGAATTGTGTTTCGTTTCACAGTTCGTATACAAATTTTTTTTGTGAAATGTATATTTCATTCAATTATTTTCTTTAATATTCTTTAATTTCTTCTTTATAACTAAGGAACTATTGAAGAGCTTCAATGGCAGTCAAGGCATAAATTGCGATGCATTTGTAAATATCTTCGATCTTA
>JAEOSR010000122.1 GCA_016840285.1 Candidatus Hodarchaeota archaeon
TACAGGGGTACAACAGTCAAAACGATAGCCAAGAATGACCAGTTTCTCTTGGAAGCTCGAAGCTTAAAAAGAAGGACGGTCAATTTCGCTAGCATTGAGGCATTTTCCTGTTTGAAGTTAAAAGAATCTCTCTCCCTCTCGCAACACGGGTTTAAAACAACCCTAACAGTCGAAAAAAGTTGACGAAGTCAATTTTTCAGGAAGTTTCTCTCTTTTTTTCTATTTTTTCCGATGTTCTAATATCCCCTTCGATTTTCCTCTTTTTTCTCTTGAATGATATTCACATGTTGTTGTAATTTAGCCAATGTTTGGTCTAATGTCTCAATTATTACTCTAGTTTCTAAAATTTCCATAAAATTCATGTCTCCTGGGTATCGTGGAACGATGTGCCAATGTACATGCTTAATACTTCCCCCAGCAGTTGTTCCGAGATTCAAACCAATATTGAAAGCTGAAGGATTATGGGAATGCTTTAGTAGTCTAATTCCTCTTTGCAACATCAAAGTAAGATGAGAAGCAAGTTTTATTGGTAATTCCTCGAAAGTTGTGAAATGCTCTTTAGGAGCAACCAAAAGATGACCAGGATTATAAGGAAAACGATTGAGTAAAACCATGGTTTGATCATCGCGGAAAACTTCCCAAGCATCTACTCCTGCCGTCTTTTGGGCAATAGCACACAATATGCATTGATGGGGATCTTTTTTTCGTTTTACATACTCAGCTTTCCAGGGGGCTGTAAGATAGGAATGAAATAAAGGATTGGACATCGTAAAACTCCTCAATATTTGACTTATGATTTTGGTGTGGATTATGTTTACTCTAAATTTCTTTGTCTACAGATTGCGGAATATTGATTCGGAAAGGTTTTTTTTTATCTGCGTAAGAATGTTGTCATATAGGTGCAAGCTGAGCATGTATTGGCAAAAACGAATACACTCCAGAAGGACACTATTAGGATTACTCTTAATAGCTGGAACTGTTGTGATAAGCATTTTTTTGCCAATGATGGGAACAATAGGAAATGGAGAACCAGAAAAAGGAATAATAGCTGTGTTTTTTGGCTCAGCTATGGATAAAAAGTTAAGTGAAGAGGTTATAGGAGCAACAGGAATTTCAGCACGTTATTACAATATTTCTAACGTATTAAAGAATCCATCATTTCAATTTGAGAATGAGAGCATTGCCGCGATTTGGTGGATCAACGAATTACCATTACCTGTAGATTTAACATTTGTGGGTAAAATTAGCGAATGGAGACAAACAGGAAAAGGGTTATTTGTGCTGAATCGCTATTTTAATGAAACACCACTTCAAGATTTGAAAGAGTTTGGTATAACAGCTTATGCGCCAGTAGTTTATCCTATTAATGGATCGTTTGTGAAACAAGAATTAAATATAGTAGAAAACCAGGAATCTCTGCTGACTACGAACGTTACCACTTTCGAAATTAATGGAAGTACAGCATGGGTAGAGGTTGATAATCAAACACAGATGTTAATGGAGATAAAAAAACCTGATAAGGAACCTCTTTTGAACGATTTGACATCAGGTATTTGGTTTGTAGATAGTCGTATCATTGTAGGCAGTTTTTCGATCAACATACCGTTAAAGGCTGCAGAATCTCAGTTAAATTTCCATGAGATAGGTCAAACTAAAGCGGAAGACATGATCGATCTATTAGGCCAGCTCGTACAATTGACAATTGGAAACTTTCACTCCGATAATGGTCTGATTCAAATTCAGTTTGGAGATATAAATCAAATTGCGACAATGGGTCTTGTTGTCATTACGATTGTTTTATCTTTTTTTGTTTTAATAAAGTTAGGAGTTGTTTCCAAAATTCGTGAAATCACGGTGGGATTTTTTATGGGTTTATTCTTGTTTATCGCCCATATTACTTATTCACCGCAAAGACGACGAATCAATGAGGCTGAGCTCCTAGAAAATGAATTAAGGGGTCAGATCGTAGATTATTTAGAGATAAAAGGGGAAGAAGGAGCACATTTACGGGAGATACAAAGAGAGGTAAAATGTGGTATTTCATCTTTATTATGGCATTTACAGGCATTAGATGATTTTAATCTGATAACCCATGAGAAGATAGGGAAGTACCATATTTTTTACCTTGTTGGAGCAAAGTCTGTTCAAATATCAGAGATTGCCTTGGCTTTGAAAAGTGATGTAGCTAAAGAACTTTGTCGTGTACTGATAAGGAAAGGAAAGCCTTTATCGTTATCAAAAATCTCACAAGAAATTGATGTACACCATTCGAGTATTCAACATCATATTAAAAGACTAGAAGAGTTAGGAATAATAATTACACTTAGGGAAAAAAAACGATCCAAGTATGTTGTAGGTCCAAAACGATTGTCTTGGTTAAAGAACCATCTGGAGGTAGCATGAATGAAGGCACAAGGCCTATCCACATGGAAAACATGGTCTCTGGGAATTTTTTTAGTAGTAATTTCTTTGGGAAGTACCATATCAGGCGTGGGAAATACAGATTATCAGTTTGTCCAGCTGGATTCTTTTTTTGAGAAAAATCTGTTTGGATTGGAGTTTGATTATAATCCTAACGCCCCATCTAATCAGGCTTTGTGTTTAATGACCGATCTATTAAATCAGACTCATTTTACAAATGCTATCGATCCAGACTTACAGGAAGATAATGTCATGACTATAGTGGGACATGAGTCTCAAGAGATCAAGTCCGCGTTTCTAGCATTAGAACAGGTGAAACGGACACAAGATATTATAATTGATACAGTTGAATGGCAGACTGCAGTACCATTTGCTAAATATTTACACCAATTTACTCTTCCTACGGGGGAGGATGTCATCTTGGGACAGGACTTTCTTGGAATAGCACTGAAGGTCAATGGAAGCGGTTTTAATCCTGTAAATTATCAACTCGGATATGCTAATGTCCCATTGGATTTCTTGGAGTTTATAATACCTGATAGTAAAGATTCCTCTTTTAATTCATCAGTAGAGACTTCCATCATGATCCAAGAATCCATGAACGAGCTTCAAATTGATCTGACATATTCCAACTTGACATTTCTATTCCAGACAGATAGTATCGATTTAAATAGTCTCCTTGGACTAGAAATTGCCGAACATTTAATGATAGTCCAGTTTGATGAAATAACATACTCCATTATTATAAGAAAATATTCACATCATGGAACCTCGGGTCTGGAGACTTTATCCGAGATTTCAATAGGAAACGTATTGAATCTAATTATTAATGAGGAATTACCAATGGACTACGACTGGATAAGTGCTTTCGATTACGAGATACAAGAGAATTTTATGGATTTAATCCCAATACACGAAGCATTCTCGTGGTACCAAGGCATAGACATTACATCACGATTGCAACAATTTCCAGATATTTCATTCTCTCTCATCACAGCTCAAAACATTGGTGTATTGAACGGAACACAAACAGTAGATGATCTTCAGGTAGTTATCGATGGTCAGAACAGAACAACAGCAGAACTTGCACAGTTGGATTTTCCTGTAAAAGATGAAATTTCAGTAATTCATGATGAACGGACATTGTTCTCTACCCAGGTAAAAGGTCGGAATTTTGCAATGATACAGGAAGAAAGTACGTATAAAATCTCTTTGGTTCCAATGGAAGCGCGAGTAATTGCATTGAACCAACAGAGTGGGTTTGCAGACAATCTTTTATTCCTACAAGAAACATCCTTACTAGAAGAGCTGGTTGTTGAATGTGTCAAACGTTTCATAGCAAATCCAGCGGTATCTACGTTAGCAACCAGCGAAATTATAAACAAAGGAGGGTTAGATCTGACTTCAGCACGATATATTCAAGATTTTCAACTGGAAGAATGGTTAGGGTTGCGTTTCAAAATTAATTTGATACAATATGCTGTCAAGACTGCTCCATCTTCTTCCGTTACAACAAAATTGAGTCAAATCACACTTGGTCCAACAGCACCAGAACTATTAGGGCTTCTAATTCTAGGAATTGTTGTTAAACGAGGAAAAAGGGGAAAAGGAGAGCCTAAAAATCTCTAAAAAGGAATATTCCACATACTCCAATTAGAAATGAAGCTAAAAAGGTTATTACAAAATAATAAGGCTGGAACCCATTATATACAATTAAATATCTATTTATTTCCTTAAAGCAAAGGTTTTAATGGATTTAAAAAACATTATTTACTTTTTTTGGCGGATTTTTGTTTCGCACATTTTTTTAAAGGATGATATATGCATAATTCTTAGACTAAGTACTCGGCTTTAGATGCAACTCAGAACCGTAAAGTGATGAGTTCCATAGTCGAGAGTTCAATTAAAGGTGATATTAAGCAATGAAAAAGAAATTTTTTATAGGGATTTCAGTAATACTATTACTGACGCTCCTTATTTTTACTTCTCCAGCACAAGCAGTAGATCCGACAGATTTTGCTGGCCATAACTTCGGTGAAACATATTTTGCAATTGAAGTGGATCTTGTTGGTTCGGGAACTAGTGTCTTTGACCCTGATCCTGAACGTCCTGATTTAATTCGCGATTTATTAGATTCAGGGGCGACAACTGGAGATTCAAACGAGTTTGAAGATGAGCAGTTCTTCCTAGCATATATGAATCAGTCAGGCATTGAGACTGCTTTTTCAGCGTTAGAGAAATTTGAACACATGCTAACTTTTAAAGACTTCATTACAGAGGAGACGTATAACAATCTTTATGCTGCTGGGGGGCTCCCTGGGCTCTCCCCGTTACGAACAGCTTTAGAGACTCCTCTTTCTCATGTCAACGCTACGGCTCCCTTCCAGCAATTAGTGCAACATTACACCACCTCTGAAGACACTGGTAAAAAAGATGTCTTTGTTACCAATAACTTCATGGCTCTAATCGCTTACTCAACTGGTACAGGTAATGACCCTGCCATGATGGATGAAAACGATGATCTCTATATAGGATATACTTTTGCTATCCAAAACCTGACTGACGCGATTAATGATGCATTAGCAGACAATGGTCATAGTGAAGATCAAATTGGATATTATGATGTTGAATCTAGTTTCGAAAAAACAGGCGATATCTTCGAGTTTGGGATCAACTACACGAATATGTTAGTCCTGTGGCAAGATATTACTGTGAAACCGAAAGGTATTGATGTTTTTGCTGGAGCTGGTGAAGAAATCCTCAAAAAGGATACTGGAGGAATCATTTATGGCGGTAGTATTGCCGCAGCATCAGTTCTTGATTATGTCGCGTTCAATTATGTATTTGAGACAGAAGAATTTCATGGGGCAAACGAATACATTGAAGGTAGAGTGACAACCCACTATGATATTGGGGAAACTAACCTCCTAATCACCCGCGACAATGCGGATTATGTCGATGATCATGCTGCTGACTGGACTCACGACCCATTCGCAGGTGAATTTAGTTACACTGTAACTATTCCAGATTATCTTGCTGACCTTGATTTTTCTGCATATGGTATCTCTCTTCCAGACATTCCCAATTCAGTAACAGTCGATCTCCCCGAATTAGCATTTTACGTCGATGATGATGCCAAAATACGAATGAAGAAGGCAAATGGATTTGGCCTGACAGTGGCAACCGCGACAACATCCTTTGGGGTCGATGTTGTGAACGAAGAGTATGAGGAAGATGGAGATGATATCAACGTTAAAATGGGCGAGAAAACCTATTTCTTCACCGAATTCACTGATAAGAAAACCTACAAGCTTCTAGGATTAGAAGATCTCTGGGCTATTGATCCAACTGCTGATCGACCAGTGCACATCGATCCTTTCGATCCAGAGGGCTGGGGTATTGTAGATTTTGGGCTCGCTAAAGCCTATTTTGTGGTTGAATTTGCCTTAGCTTATGGTTTTACTGCGTTCATGGCCAGGGAATTAACAGGATTTGAAATGTCAGAAGATAGCAAAGAATACGTTTCGATAGACTTACTCTACTTTACTTTCACTGAATTTCCAGAGTGGTATGGTGGAGAAATCATCCATGATCCCACATATTCCGCCGTAGCTGCAATGGCTGCTGCAACTCCAGTATCAAGCTCAGCACCAGA
>JAEOSR010000123.1 GCA_016840285.1 Candidatus Hodarchaeota archaeon
AATTTCGCTAGCATTGAGGCATTTTCCTGTTTGAAGTTAAAAGAATATCTCTCCCTCTCGCAACACGGGTTTAAAACAACCCTAACAGTCGAAAAAAGTTGACGAAGTCAATTTTTCAGGAAGTTTCTCTTTTTTAAACTGACTAAATTGATTAAACGACATCTACTTTCATTTGTTTCTTTGATTTTTCTGGATTCCTTTTATCAATTGTATTGCTATGATGCAACCAAGGAGTGAAAATCCATTAATCTGGTTAGTAGTAGTAGTAGTAGTAGTAGTAGTAGAAGAAGAAGAAGTCGTCGTCGTAGTAGTTTCTTTGAATGTCATTTGGATGATTTCTAACCCATCGTCTCCATCCGCAACATAAGCTATATCATCTTTTACATAAAGATCAAAAGCGGATCCACTATTATCTGAATAAAATCCAATTTTTTTGGGCTGTGCTGGATTGGATATATCGACAATATCAATTCCCGCATCACTACAAGATACATATAATAAATCCCCATCTACGAAACATTTCTGAGCAATACTATCCCCCATATATTTTGATTCCAAAACAGGATTCCTAGGATCAGTTATATTAATTATTTGAACCTCGCCAGTATCCTGATGATGGTTTACCACAATAACTAGATTTTGCTGGAGAACAGGATTAATAAAATCTGTATTTGCTGGAGTGTATCCCCCTAATCTACTGAGATCTATTGGATCACAAATTTCTAAACCACTATAAAATTCCTGATGATTAATAGTAATTAAGAAATCCGAGGAAATATCTATACTAGGACAAGAATAGAAGGGAATCCTGCCGACTTCAACTGGATCAGAGAGATTATTAATGTCAAGTTTGAATAAACCGTGATGAATATCTCCAACATAAGCATAATCTCCGAAAACCTTGATACTCGTAGTATACATATTCTCTATTGTATATGAACCTATTTCAACAGGATTGGAGGGATCACTTACATTGAGTATTTCCAAACCATCTGTAAAATCAGCAACGTATGCAATATTATCTCGAACAGTTACTTCGTGAGGTGAACCACTATCAAAATAACTACCTATCTGAATAGGATTAGTTGGATCTGAGATATCAACAATAACTAGTCCTCCAGGACTGTTATCTAGTGCATCACATACGTAAGCATAATTATCAGAGATAGTAATGTCCCATGCTCCTCCACCTGTATCTATCTGGCTGATTTCTTCACAGGAGACAACATAATTACTGTTCGCCATTCCTGATGTTACAACTGAAGTTACAGCTGTAATGACAATTAAAACCATTAGTACATTTTTCATGAATATTCCTCGAAAATAAGTTATTGAAAATAAGTTAAAATAAGAAATAAAATTGCCTGATATAAAGATGGCAAGTATTTTCAATATTGAAAGTATTTTTTGGGCTTAAATAAAGAGTAATACAATCATCAAAAGAGTTGATTAATTAAACCAAGAAAGAGTTGCTCTTCAAGAGTAAAATAAGCTATTTTTTTCTTTTAAGCTATTAATTACGATCTGAATTTTAGACTTTCCTCGATCCATATCCTAGTCTGGAGATTAAATCCAGTCTTAGAAAAGATTTTTCCTGATATTTATCCAAGAAAGGATGAAATCGTGTTGTTCACAAACTCAGGTGCTTCAATATGAACCCAATGACCGTATTCAGGGTGATAAACTAATTTGAATGGTCCCTCAATATACTCGTTAAGTCTAAAAGTCAGTGATTTATCTAACGCAACATCTTTTTCGCCCCAAATTACAAGAGTGGGACATTTAATTTTGGGAAATCTCTTAATGAAACTGGGTTGGTGTTCTTTCTTAATAGACAATATTTGTGCAATATTCCAATTCGCACGATAGTAATTAATACTAGATTCCAATGCTCCTGGTTGTGACCAAGCTTCCACATAACATCGCATATCCTCAGCCGTAAACGCCTGTTTATTAGAAATAGACCCAAACACCATTCGTTGGAGAACTTCGTAATCATTTTGACTCAAGATTTCTTCAGGAATGCTAGGGATTTGGAAAAAGAAGACGTACCAACTTTTTTGCAGTTGTTGGAAGCGCATTGACCAGAACGCTTCTAAAAGAGGTACAGGATGAGGACAGTTAATAATACCGAGTTTAGACACCTTATCAGGAGCCATCATGGCAAGATTCCAAGCTATAGCACCACCCCAATCATGACCGACGATCACGGCTTTTGTTTCTCCTAAAGCTGTAATCAGCTGACTGATGTCGGCAGCTAGGAGGGAAGTTGAATAATTATCAACGCCTTCGGGCTTACTGCTCTTATTATAACCTCGTAAATCTGGCGCCACAACTCTGAAGGTTTCTGATAATGCAGGGATCTGATGTCTCCATGAGTACCAATAATCAGGAAAACCATGAAGTAAAAGTACTAAATCACCAGTCCCATTCTCCACATAATGAAGCTTTACATCACCTACATTGATATAATCCTTTTTCCAAGTATTATTAATTGTCTAGTCCTCCAAAACTTCAATCGAATCAAAATAAATAAAATTCTGACTCGTGAGGAAGGTACTTTCCTTAAATATCTTATTGCAGTACATTCTTTATTAAGTGAAAGTCGAGAAGAAGCACTTTTTTCTCAAGTATATTAAAGACCAATAATCATGACTTCTATTCTTTTTTCAGCTATCAAAAGAAAAAAGGGAAAACCTCCCTCCTCACACAAACTGTAACTACCTCGTATAAAGCTATTCGACTTCAGGTGGGGACAAGACATAGAGAGCCGCTAGAGCGAAAATGGTACCGATAGGTAAGTTGGACAGATTGTTCACTCAAACTAGTGTGTTAAATGAAAGTTTCATTAATTCCATCTGAATTGACTTGAAATGAAGGTTAATCAAAATTAACTTTATAAATTTCTCAATATGCAGATCTAATCACATATTTCTGTTTAAACCAAGCTGATTTCTTAATGTCTGAAAAAATCGAGGAACGGATTGCCGAGAAAGAAGCCGAATTAGCTAAAATGAAATATAACAAAGCGACTGAGGCTCATTTTGGCACTCTTAAAGCTCAAATTGCTCAACTTCGATCTGAAATCGTTGAACGGGCGATGAAATCGAAGAGAAAGGGATCAGGGTTTTCGATTAAAAAACATGGTGACGCAACGGTCATCCTTCTTGGCTTTCCATCCGTAGGTAAGTCTACTTTACTTAATGCGTTAACTAATAAAGATAGTAAGGTTGCTGCTTATGATTTTACTACTGTTGATGCTATTCCTGGTATGATGGAATATGATGGTAAATATAAAGGAGCAAGGATCCAAATCATTGATCTACCAGGTATTATTGAGGGTGGGGCAGCAGGAAAAGGTAGAGGGCGTGAGGTTTTTGCTGCAGTACGAAATGCTAACCTTATTGTTATCCTTCTTGACGTTCGCCGTCCTGACCATCTTACTAAAATATTTAACGAACTTTGGAAGGCAAATATCCGTTTGGATCAATCCCCTCCGCGGATTAAGATTATTCGTCGTAATTATGGTGGGATTAACATTTCTGGTTTCAGATACGGTCTATCGGACACGGAAATTGCTAATATCTTCCGCGCATATCGAATCATCAATGCTGATGTGTACCTTCAAAATGATCCTGACTTGACTATTGAGAAGATTATTGATGTAGTGGCTGATAACCGTCGATACATTCCTTCGTTGATTGTTGTCAATAAGATGGATTTGGCTAATGAAGAAGACCTACATCGTATTGAAAAGAAAATGGGGCGAAAAATTGTTGCAATTTCAGCTGAATTAGAACAAGGTTTAGATGAACTTAAGGAGATTATTGTCGAGAAAGTGGGATTAATGCGAATTTTCTTGCGTAAGCCTGGAGAAAAAGCTGATATGAATGAACCAATGATTGTGTCAAAGGGTTCGACAGTTGAAGATATCTGTATGAAGCTTCACCGGCGTTTCAAAAACGATTTTCGTTTTGCCAATATCTGGGGTAGTTCAGCTAAGTTTCCTGGCCAAAAAGTAGGCTTACGTCATGTGCTTCGAGATGCAGATATTGTCAAAATAGTTCTTGAGAAATGACATTAAACTGAAGCTTAACACAGAGGAATCGAAGATTTCCATACACTAACTCGTTGAATGGGAGTCGTTGGTTAATACACCTGTTACATTAGGTTTAGTAAATTTATTTGAAATGAGGAATTAAATTGGATTTAATTAATGTTCAGGATTTAGTGTATGATAGCGTTCAAAGTCAATTAGTCACGATAAGAAAAATACTCAGGGAATTCGAATATCCCTCTGGATATTACCAGCGTTTAGCTGAAGGTTATGGGTTTATTCACGCTCCAAGAAAGAAACTAACTTTTGGCAATCCCATAACAGAACTATTGCTAGATTTCTTTGCGGAAAACAGAGCTTTGGGTTTGGATGAAATCCAAAGAATTTTCCCAAATAATTTGAGAAATGACTTAATTCAATCCCAATTAATCATAAAGACACTAAAAGGAGAATTCCTTTCTGTATTTCGCATTTTCCCCTTGAATCAATATCTGATTCTTATCCCCTTTCCACGATTTAGTAATCCACAGGTGTATCTCGGAGCGGAATCCTTAACCTTTCAGAAATTTATTCGATTGTTAAAACCACCCAAAGAAGTTCTCGATCTTGCAACAGGGTCAGGTTTTCAACTTTTTGGATTACCTTGGCAAGGACCATCTTATTCAATGTTGGGAATTGATCTTAATCCAAATGCAATAGCAACCGCTAAACTAAGTGCATCTTGGAACAAGTGTGATTGGATTAAATTCAAACATGGAGATATTACTAAAGATCTAGCAGACATGAATAGAAAATTTGATCTTATTCTGGGACATCTACCTATCCTACCCACTCCTTCAGAAACTCGATATAAAGATTCCATGCATAATGATGGGGGAATGGATGGATTTGATGTGATAAGAAAGGTGATTCCCTCCATACCAAATATTTTGGAATCAGAAGGGACTTTTCAATTGATCCATATCGCCTTAGGAAATGAGGAGAAACCAGTACTACTTCAAGAAATGAGAGAAACATTTGAAGAGCTAAATCTTAAAGGACAAGTCGTAGTGATTAAAAAAATACCCGTAGAACTGGATGCGTATTATAGAGGAAATACAGCAGAAGAATACATACGTTGGAGAGATTTCTATAAGATGCAAAATGTGAGCTACTGGTACAGAATTATTTTGAGGATTAAACATTCAACGGATATTAATTCCTCCAAACCAATTTTGAACTATCTAGAGTTATTTAGACATGACTTTAGCAAACCCCCGAATCAGCAATCCATTGAGAAAATTCGTCGAGAAATGAATCATTATTTAAATGATTTTTTTCTACTTTCTAACTCATCCAGAGAAGATTTTGAAGCTTTTTCTTCGAGATTAGAAAAAGAGATCACAAAACCAAATAATCTCAAAAAATCCATAACAGAATTTGGAAAAGAGTTAGGAAAAACTTTTTCAGATATTTTCCCAAATGTCGGATCAGCAATTCGTTTCTGGGGAAAATTAACAGCAAATCAATGGCAACCAAAGTATTTAGAAAGAAAATTATGGTAAAATCATTGGGGACATAATTTTCCAGTCAAAAGACCATTTTTCGTTATTAAACTAATAAAGGATCATGCGAAGTTTTTTAATCTATTACTGCAGATCAATGAATTTATCTTTGAAGTCAGGATCAATTGGATTCAAAATTGGTATTATTTCTAAGTTACCACGAAAATCACTATCAAAAGTAATAAATAATTTAACCTGGGAAGCTAGAGCGATAGCTGCATGTAACGCATCAGCTGCATAAATATTGTGTTCAAAAATTTGTTTTCGGGATGCCATGATTGCAGATCGTGTTACAGGGATTATTTTTAGTACTTTTTCTTCCGTCATTTCTCCAAGTTCAGAAAGGAAGAAATCCAGAGCAATTTTTGCCGCTTTTTCTTCAATCTTTTCAAGATTGACTTGTTTTTTCAAAGCGCGAAACATTTCAAGTATAGTCCATTCACAAGCAACCCCCTGGAACTTAGGAGTCAATTGATTGAGTATCCAGTCTGCAAGAGCGTTGTTTTCAACAGGACAGTATGCATTATAAAAAATATTTGTATCTAAGTACACTCCCATCATTCTTCTCCTCGTACTGATCGAATGACTTCAACTCCATTTTGAAATGGGCTTTTCTGTTGACCCTGTAGATATTGTTTCAATTCTTTTCGGTTTTTAATTCCTAATTTATCTTTAATATAAACATATATGCCACCACGTACCGCTTCACTTCTAGAGTTGATGATTCCGTCCTTTATCAGTTGGTCAATCCACTCTAAAAGCTCCTCGTCAATAGAAATGGAAATACTTGTCATATTTTCACCCTAGAATTAGGAATATAAGAAATGTTATTATAATTATACTAGTGAATCAATATCATAAAAATGTTACTACAACGAGCTTACACTGGATCAGTAGAAGGTTAGTTTTCTTGAAGAGTATTTCTATGCTTTTTCCATATATACAGACTGAAGGGTGCCCATTAACAAAAAGATGCTACAAATAGTTCATCAAGCAAACCTGCTAAAGAAAATGTGTTAGTGTCAAGAGTATTCCTTTTCCTCCATCAAATAAATTTTGGTATACTTTGGTAAACTATTTATATATCAAGGTATAATATGATATCTGTGATCTACGATAAGTTATCTTTTGAGATCTTAAGGTTTCTATTTGAAGAAAAAAAAACTACTTTTACAAATCTTCAATCATCCATTATATCAAATCCTAGAACGTTATCTAAGAAGTTAAAAATCCTCATTGAAAAAAATCTCCTGGATAAAGAAGGGAATATCTACAAAATTACTGAAAAAGGCTTAGCTTTCTTCGAAGTCTATGAAAATGCTATTTTCCTCCTCCATGGATTTTGTGCCGAAATAGATACTTTAAATGTCCCAATTTTGAAAAAATTGGCTCTACAGGAGTATATCAAAATAATAACGAGTGAATTCAAAGATAAATTGGTATGCATCATTCTTTTTGGATCTTTTGCAACTGGTACATGGGACGAAACCAGTGATATAGATTTAGCATTATTCTTCGAAGAAATTACTGATATCTCGCACTTATTTGAACAATTAACAAAATGTCGACGAAACTTCAGGGCAACCAATAATTATCGGTTGCTCATTCAGAAAGGTTATTCTTTTAGAATCCAACATGTTCCTTTTAGTATAAAAAAGACCAAAAAATTTCATAACCTTTATCCTGATCTAATTACAACAGGTATTAGACTCTACGATCCTAACGGGTTTTATGATGAGTTTAAAGAACAGATTATTAAAATGATCAAACAGAAGAAATTGATCAAAGTTAGTAACGTTAATGGCAATCAATATTGGAAAAAGCTTACAGAGGTGAGCTAGTATCTCGTCAAAAAAAGGAAAACTAGCATACTTACGTGCACAAAGATGGCTGCAGGGAGCCGAAAGAGCGTTAGAAGACAAACGATGGGATGATGTAATATATAGCTCACAAATGGCCGTCGAACAGGCAATAAAAGCAATTCTACTAGATCAGGGACTGATTTTCAAACGTGTTCATGATGTGAGTGACGAATTCTTTTCATTAATAAAGGACAAATCTCTTCCTAAGGCCATTCAATCAAATATCGATGAATTGTCCGATGTATTAATCTATCTTACCGATCAGCGGGCATTAGCTGGATATGGATTTGAAGAAGAAGTTGAGGTGTCATTTTTCAAGGATCTAGCTCCAAAGGCTCTTGAAAAGGCAAAGTGGGCCTTAGAAATTATAAGTACTTTGTTTAACGATGCTTAAAGCCATGTCAGAAACAAAAAGAGAGAGGTAACTTCCTCCTCACTCAAAACATCCCCTGATGATTGATTATTTTAATCCTACAAAATTTAATTATTTCCAATCTTCAAGGAGTATTACTCGTTCCCCGCTTATCTTGGAGTATAATTTCTCATCCGCAGTTATAAAATCTATCTGATTCTTCTTACTTATAGCGATATAACTGGCATCATAGATTGTTATACCGTATTGATAAGCTAAATCAATTGTTGGGTGAGTCACCTCTTTTTTAAAGGAGACACGATCATTTTTGTCTGATTGAAGTCTTTTTTTTCAGGGAAAATTTGGAAAAAATTATAGATGTGCAATAACCAACGTTCTCTGACATCTTATTAATTAAAAGTTAATTAAAAACTGAATTCAATCATCGATTACCGATATTTCCTTTCTTAAATAACAGAATAAATAAAAAATAGAAAAATCTACACTTAATTTCTAATTTTCTGGATGAGGATTTAATCAAACCACAATCATAAAGTTTATTAATAAAAAATTACCAACAGTAACATAGTTACTAATAGTAACTTACTGACTCGTAGAAACATTATTTGAAAAAATATAGCCAAAGGTGTGTGATAATATTTCTATCCAATCTAGAAGAGAACGCGAAAAATTAAAACGGCGAAACGATATAATTGAGGCAGCAGAAAAACGATTCTTTGAAAAAGGATTTGATGAGGTTACTATGGATGATATCGCCAGAGATGTTGAACTTTCAAAAGCAACGCTTTATTTATACTTCAAGAATAAACAATCACTTTATTTTACTATAGTAATAAATGGTATGGTTCTCCTCCGAGATGCATTTAAAAAAGCTGTAGAAAGCGAGACGGCGGGATTAAAGAAGGTTTTAGCTATCGCTCACTCTTTTCAAGAATATATGCAGTCTTTTTCGAATTATTATCGTCTTAATCGTTCAGTAAGAGGAGAACGCTTTACTAATATGCTTAAATACAATGAAATTGAGGATACAGAGACTTACATGGGATTAACGGTTGATTTACTTAATTTACTAAAAGACTCAGTCATTTTGGGTGTTAAGGATGGTACAATTAGAAAAGAGCTAGACCCACTCCAGGCAACCTTGTTTTTAGGTGTGGCTATTGAAGCTGCTGTCCAAGTACCTTCTGAATACCAACTTCTCTTACAGCAATTCAGATTAACCAAAGAAGAGTACATCCAACATTCGATTAATGTGTTATTAAGAGGAATAGCTGGTAAACAAGCAAAAATATAATTGAGAAAGATGAAAAAGATGGAAAAAGGTAATAAAAACGCAACTAGAGTAAATGTATCAACTTTTGGAGTTATTCTAGGAATAGCTGGAATTGAGCATGGTATTGGTGAAATACTTCAGGGAAACATCGCTCCTAGCGGAATTATGATTGAATCATGGCCGAATTCAGACTTATATGAAATATTATCTGGGGAACCTGCTATGACAATCATTCCCAATCTTCTCGTAACTGGAGTTCTAGCAATAATTATGTCTTTAATACTTATAATTTGGGCGGTTAAATTCATTCAAACAAAACATGGGGGTACAGGGTTAATTTTTCTATCATTTGTATTTCTCCTAGTTGGTGGTGGAGTAGCTGGCCCTCTATTAATTGGAATCACAGTTGGTTTGGTTGCAACTAGGATAAATTCGCAATTTAATTGGTGGAATGACCTTGTTTCTGTTGAAATAAGAAGAGTATTATCAAGAATATGGCCGTATTCATATGTTGCCTGTGTAATTGGCTGGTTCTCTCTCTGGCCAGGTGTAATCATTCTAGCATATTTTACTGGGTTTCAAAATTCATTACTTGTATACATTTTAGCGTTATTCAGCTTTGCTACCCTTTTATTGACTATCTTTTCGGGATTTTCCTATGATAGTTTCAAGAATGTCTTGAAGTATAAACAAGTAAAAAGCGAGGGGGTTGTGATTCATGTCTAAAAAGATACTGATTGTATATGGGACACGTTTTGGAAGTACAGAAGAGATAATGCTCAATTTTAAACAAATACTAGAGAAAAAAGGCTTTTTAGTCGATTTAGTCAATTTAAAATCCAAAAAAAATTAAACATCCCAAAATACTCCATTATTCAGGTGTGTTAATAGGCAGTGGAATTCGGATTGCTCGATGGACGAAAGAAGCTAAAAATTTTTTGAAAACGAATATCAAAGATATAAATAAGAGTAGGATGCTAGTTGGAATTTTTCTTAGTTCGGGAGAAGCTTCCGATCCAGAGAAAAGACCCGAAATAGTTGAAAAATATCTATTAAAGGTATTTAAAGAAGTAGGCCTGGAATTAGGCGATCATATATTCTATGATGCTTTTGGAGGAGTATTTGATCTATCGAAAAATACCAACCTGAATTGGATCAATAGAAAAATGCTGAGAACAGCAGCAAAAGAAGATCCGAAAATTGATCCGTATGGAAGAAGAGATTACCGAGATTGGGATCAAATCAATAAGTTTATTGATCAATTCATTAGTTTGATGGTTTGAGGGAAAGGTATTTCTGACACGTTTACTCCTTTGGTGTGGTTTTTCAAATGGGATGGCTATATTAATCTGGTTACAAGCACCTAATGCAGGATCAGAACCTATATTGGTATTTGGTATTTTTGCAGGTTTAATTTCCTCAATTGGAATAACCATTATAATGCAAGAATCGATTGTAGGAGAAATTAAATCTGGTGCTGCATCCTGGATCCTCTCTAAACCCATTACTAGAAAATCCTATATTTTAGCAAAATGGATAGGAAATTCAATTGGAGCTATAATATCGATGATCCTTGCACCCACCATCATCTTTTATGTCTTATATTTTCTCTTTACAGGCGAAATATTAAATTTAAATCTGTTTTTCGCGATTAGTGCAGTTTTAACGTTAAATATGCTTTTTTTCTTGTCATTTACTTTAATGATGGGATCCCTTCAACGAAATTCCTCCCTTGTAATCGGTGTACCAATTGGTTTCTATTTATTACAGCAAATCCTTGTTAATTTTTCTAAGTTCTTGGTAGATATTGCTCCATGGGGACTAACAAACCCGTTAAGTGATGGTACTCCAAGTATTGTTGTTTCCTTCATATTAGGTCTCCAATCTTTCTCAATACTACCGATAATTGCAACTTCAATGTATGTTATCATGTTTTTAATATTGACAATCAAGATTATGCAGAAACAAGACATTTAGTGAAGTCAGGTTGTCAAAATATGAGTGAGTTGGTTAATGAGATAAAAAACGCTGATCCATTAATCTTTCATCCCAAACGTTTAATGACTACTATAATAATTCAGATAAAAAAAATCTCCCTCCTCCCGAGAAGTTGTTAGTTATATTAAGGGCAATTTACTTATGCTAATCGATAAAGGAATAATTCTACCATTTGTGACGGCGATGTACGGGTCGGTCTTCGAAATTATCACGATCTTGACGATTAGAAGAACGTCTATTTCGAGAACCACGTTGAGAGGAGTTACCTCTCCCTCGATTTCTATTCGAATCTCTTCGGGGATCAGCAATACGTTCCGCTGAACGATTATTTTCTTCATTAATTGCTTCAAAAACTGTTTCATCCTCAGTTATGATTCCATCTCTACCTTTTGATAGTTGAAGAGAGTTTTTGAAGACATTCGCAAAACCATTAGACAATTTGTAAACAGAATCTTTTTGTAATCCATCTATGTCTTCATTCCAAAGAGTAAGGGTAATACTCCCTGTTGGATCGGAAATAGTGAAATCACAGACACGTTGAGTGTTTCCAGAGCGATTAGTGACCTTTCGCTCATTACTTCTTTTTATAACCTTAAAAACGACATTTAAGTTTTTTTCAAGGGGTTTCAATGCACCAATATTGACATTGTGTTCTTCATTTCGATTTTTATTAAAGCTCATTTTTACACTTCGAATTTAAAACGAATAGACCTTAAACACACTAAAAAAGTAAAATTAGCTAATAATTACATATTTGAAGACTCTCATGATTAAAGAGAAATTCATCTATTCCATTCGTCTTTTTTACTTCTTAAAACTAGATTAAGGTTCATTAGAAGGTTTTTATTGACATTATATAAGTATATTCTACAATTTTGAAAAGACTTTTTCTCAAAATTCCCTCATAGTCAGTTAAGGTTATTTTATGGTTAAAATATATGAGGAACAAAGCTTAGCGCATTTGAACTACCGAAGTATCTTTCTATTTGAGGTTTTATTCAGATTGTATTTTCAAGCTTTTAAACGATTGTCTTATTACACTGACTTCAACGAGAAAAAAGGTAGGGTTCGTATAGAGCTCTTCGACTTCAGGTTGAGACAAGATAAAGAGAGCCATGATCGCGAAAACGGTCCCAAGGGAAAATTGAATAGATTCAATATCGAGTGCGAAACTCTCCTTAGTTCTTTTATTATTATTATTAGGAACTCTAAAGAGCTGCATGGTACTTTTGAATTATAAATCGAAGAATGGATTCAAATCCATCAGCATTTTCAGTAATCCCATAATAGGCGACGTGAGGAGTCTCTTCCAGAATCTCAGGTTCGTCGATGTGTAATTGGCTCAATTCATTTGTTTCCAATAACTCTACAAAAGCGATGGGTATAAGAAATCCCTCATTTTCCTTTGTTAGTTTCTTATAAAACGTTTTAGCTGCTTTAAAGGAATATTCATTATTCTTTGAAAATAAAATAATGGCCCCTTCTTTTTCGTTATAATATTCTTTTGAGAGCTTATCAATTAGGTATGGGCTTATAGGTTGCATCAGATTAATTCTAATGACCTTTTGATCGGTCTCGAAAAGAAATGAAACAAGGTTTAACGAAACGTTGGTTTCTTGGTTTTCAATCTGATCTGGATATTTTTGAAGGAACGCTTGAATAATATGATCAACAGGTTTGTTGAGAAAACTAAGAAATGCAATGTTAAATATCATACTTGAAGTAAGATTATTCTCAGACACTTTTTTTCACACATATCCCGTTCAATAATTACTTTGTCTACTAGCTTTTTTATTACTTTATCTAATCAACTTTGAAAGAATTATTTTTTAGGAAACTAGTGGGTAATTGAAAGTTTCATTTATTCCATCCGAATTGACTTGAAATGAAGCTTAATCGAATTTAGCTTTATGAAATTCTCAATACGCAGATCTAGTCATATATTTCTGTTTAAACCAAGCTGGCCAGAAAGTAGGTTTACGTCATGTCCTTCGAGATGCAGATATTGTCAATATAGTTCTTGAGAAATGACATTCTTAACCAACTAATTCTTTGTTTGTATGGATTTTGAAACCATGTTTGGTAAACATTCCTTCATTTTTGTACCATATTGGTTGCCTGTTATCGATGTCTTTGAAAGTATATTCTCGGCATAACCAACCGCTTTATATAGTCTAGATGTATTGTACCTTTAGTTAATTCACAAATTTAATATTACGGAATAATTTACTGAATTAGCTTTCCATATCGTTGGTTAAGCCCGATTTTTATGATCCTTTTTGAGGCAATGATGGTCATACGTTTAGGTTTATCCTAATTATAATACCAACTATGATTTAGCTTTATTTCATTCGCTTAACAAGAAAACGGAAATCTCTAGGACCGCGTTCCTCAGAGACTAAGAGTTCCTGACCCGTGGTAAGAGCCCAAGCTGGAATGTCAGTCTTACTCCCAGGATCAGGAGTTAAAATTTCTAGTACTTGGTTAACTTTCAAGGCTTTCAACGCCCTTCTTGATTTAAAAATAGGTAAAGGATATAACAGATTCCGTGCAGTGCTTGGTTAGGTTTCGTTATTTTGTACTACAGTGATGACTACATTGCCCTTCTTTCTACCAGTATCGACGTATCGATGAGCTTCGACAATTTGCTCAAGCGCGTAGGTTCTATCGATCACTGCTTTTAGCTTTCCCGCCTCAATCAGCTCTTTAAGGTCTTTGAGCAGGAAGCTTACATTTTTTTTCTTTATTTTATCTGATGATTTATCGACGTTAAGATAGATTCCAGTCTTCTTTAATGATTTCTTAAAATCACCTGAAAACATGTCTACAGCGTCAAAGATAACATCATAGGTTTCACCGCTTTGGGTAAAGTCAGTGGTGGTATAATCAATGACATGGTCTGCACCTAGCGATTTTATCATTTCTAAATTCGAAGTACTGCATACTCCAGTAACCACTGCTCCAAATGATTTGGCAAGCTGAACCGCAAATGTCCCAACGCTACCTGAAGCGCCATAAATTAGAACTTTCTGTCCACTCTGAATATTTGCCATTTTAATAATACCCAATGTAGTAATTCCCCCAGAAGGAATTACTGCAGCTTCCTCAAAGGTCATATTGGTCGGCTTCATTGCCAACACCCCATCTTCAGCCATACATTTGTACTCAGCATATCCTCCAAAACCAGACCACACGGTACTTGCAAAAACTTTGTCTCCTTTCTCGAACAAAGTCACATCTTTGCCTACTTCTACAATTTCTCCAGCTAGCTCCATCCCTAGGATTGCTTTCTTTGGTTTTCTAATCCCCAAAACTAAACGCGCGAGAAGCAATTGCCAGCGAGGACCTGGAATATTGAGACTACGCATTCTCGAATCCCCTCTGTGGACTGTTGTCGTATAAATTCTTATTAGGACTTCATTAGTTTTGGGAATGGGTTTATCGACCTCTTTTAATTCAAGAACCTCTGGAGGTCCGTACTTTGTGCATACAACTGCTTTCATTTGGGTATCCTTCCTTATTTTGGATGTGTTCATTTTACCTATTTATACTGTTTTTTCAAATTTAGATGAATTGAATCCTTTAACTATCAGCCATAACGCAAAGGCCATTTCTTGCACGGCTATTAAAAGAAATACAATATCTAGATTAATGCTGAATAACTATAACAAATAAGCTGCGAAACTTAATGTGGCTCCAACAAGACCCCAACCTGATAACCATCGAGGAATGAGTTGTGATTGATATAATATGTAATTTAAAATCAGAGCAGATGGGGTTCAAACGAAACCAAGCAAAAAGCCCCAATTACGTGTTCTAATTTATGATTCTGTAAAAAGGTTTATCCATTCTTCCTCAGTAAAATATGTCTTTGACTCCCCTGACACACATCTTTTTCTTATAATCTCTAACATACTTGGATAATCTTCTGTTGTATTTCCAGCATTTATTGTTTCAGTTATTGCAGTATAAAGAAAAAAATCGTGAAAATAGAGAAATTCAGACATAAGTTTAATCCATTTATTATCCAATGAATAATTTTTAGAATATCCTTTGTAAAATGATGGAATAAACACCTTTAGGAACTTAATTACGGTATCCACAGGATTATCCCATATTAAACTATAAATTAATATCGCCATATCATAAATAAACCAACTATAACAACATGAATCAAAATCATATAATGTCAACCTTGTTTTATTATGAATATAGTAGTTTCCCCAATTTAAATCTCCATGAACCATTCCATAGGCGTTTTTAGGTTTATGTAGAGTGGAAATCCAATTTATCAGCTGGTTATACACGTCAATAATGTATTTATCTTTTTCGTTATCTAAAATGATATCATATTTTAGAAAAATGTCTTCTTCAAATTCTGTTCTTTTATAATTCTTATTAGGAATAAAATCTACTGATAAACTATGCATTTTGCCTAAGATTTCTCCCATTTTTTCCCAAAGAGTTTCTTTCCATTCCTCCGGATCTCGAAAATTAATATATTTTCCTGGTGCTTTGCGAAAATAAACGACTATATAGGATTTGTTATCAATTATTATATCTTCAACATAGTTATTATCACATGAGAGCTGAGGTTCTGAGACAGGAATTTCATTTTGAGCAAGGTAATTTATCCAATCTATTTCAGCTTTTATTTGAATAAATGATTTCTTATTAAGAATCAAATTTGTTTTTATTCGAATCAAAAAATCTTGCTTCTTTATTGAATATCCATAAAAAAGATGGTCAAAGCCCCCTTCAAGTTTTAATACACGATAATCTATATTATAAAGACGTGCAATTCGTTGCAAGAGAGAATTACTGATTTCGAATGCCATTTTAAGGAATAATAATATGTGATCGAATGATTTTAAAGATTCTTCTTTTGTACTAATTCCAAAAAATCTATTTTTCATAACCAAACCAACCAGTACTTCGTATCACCTCCTCGAAAATACCCCTTGTCCGTTGAATAGCGTCCGATCCCATGATGTACGGAGAAATTCACAAAAATCGTTTGCTGTATAAACAAAATCCACCCGACACCTACGACTAGTTGACTTTAAGAGATTAAG
>JAEOSR010000124.1 GCA_016840285.1 Candidatus Hodarchaeota archaeon
ACTGGTGGTCCTGGACCTGCAACTGATTGGATCGTTACTTTTGATGCTGCAGGTGTTCAAACTGCTATTACTGGTACTGGTACTAATCTAACTGGTGGTAGTGCGACTGCCGTTAGTGTTACTGAAGTTACTGCGGGTTCTAGTTCTAATGAAACTACTCAAATTGTTGTTACTCCAGCTTTAACTGTAGCAACAGTAGTTAATGGTAGTGTTACTTTTAGTGGTCGAAAACTTGAAGTTAAAATCGGTGAAGGTAATTTGACTTATTCAGAAACTATGAATCGTGATTATATTCTCAATCGTGGAAATATTGATACTGTACGTAATGGTGATGATGAACCTATGGATGTTAGCCTTGATTTTGTTTGGGAATTTCTTTCTGCAGTTGGTGGTAGTGCTGTACCAACTATTGAAGAGGTTCTCAAAAAGACAGGTGAAGCTACTGATTGGTTGACAACTTCTGATGATGCTTGTGAGCCATATTGTATTGACGTTGAAGTTCATTATGATCCTGGTTGTGGTGGTGAAAATAACGAATTAATTATTTTACCTTATTTTCGTTATGAGAAATTAGATCACAATCTTAGTGATTCAACAGTTTCTTGTACAGGTAAATGTAATATTACTAAAGCGACTGTAGCCCGTGGTTCTTAATCATTGGAGTATAAAACATGAAAATTAAAGGAAAAAAGATTGAGGGCGCTAATATTGAAATTATTGCTATTCCACGTGGTAATAATGAAGATATTATCCTCATGGCACGAGCAATCTTGGACACAGGACCGTTTGATAAAATGTGTCCCGTTCCAAGACCACCTCTACGTAAAATAGATGGTATTGACGTGCCCAATTTGAGAGATAAAAATTATCAACAACAAGTTGAGAAGCATGCAGAAAAACGTATGGCGTGGATGGTCATTACGTCATTGGAGGCCACGGAAGGCCTAGAATGGGAAAAAGTTGACGCTGGTAATTCTTCAACTTGGCTTAATTTACGTTCAGAGTTAAAGGATTCAGGTTTCAGTGATATTGAAATCAATCGAATCATTGGTGGCGTTGTTAGTGCTAATGCTTTAAATGATGCTAAAATCGATGAAGCACGTGAACGTTTTTTACTTTTGCAGCAGGCACAAAACGTAGAATTATTCTCCCAAAAGGGCGTAAAGAACTCTACGCTATCTGGCGAGCCTGCGAAAGATTCGGAATAAAACCGTCAGGTGTTGAAGATCATTGGAATGATTGTAATATCACTGCAATGAGTGAATTAATTGCTTATAATCAAATTCGTGAATTAGAAAATGTTGAGAACATGGAAACAGTACTCAAATGAAATTTACTGGCCGTTTTACGGGACTAAAACTCGATCTACAAGCATGGAAGAATCAGTTACGCGATTATCTTGAGCCTAAGCTACATGAATTTGTTAAGGTTTGGATAGAAGCAGTAACAGGTCGAGTTCCCGTATGGTCAGGTATGGCTAGAGCTTCATTATTAGAAGCATCAGAATTAGTTGGTGGTACTGTTGTTATTCATCCAAAGGGAGGTGTTAAGAGTCGTATCCCTCAAGGTCGTGCTCTTGGAACTGCTGAACCAAAAATTACTGAACATGATTTTATAATCACAATAATAACTAAAGTACCACACTATACTTATCAAGAATACAACAAACCAACAAGAGGTGGCAGTCCTTCTGCACCTTGGTTTTCTCAAATAGCGGGTGCAACAGCTTTTAGAAAAGTTGCTAAAGATGTTATTTTACCTCCTGTAATTTTCAAACCTTTTGTAGTAACATTCTAATGGCTGAAGAACTTAAAACTGTATTAGGCTTTGAAGCAAGTAAAGCAATTAGTACCCTAGCTAAATTGGATACTCAATTAGCTGGATATACTAAATCTATGATTGCTGCAGCTGGTGCTACTACAAAATATAATACAGTAGCAGGTCAAGTAGATGCAAAACTTGGTCAATTATCTAATGCACAACGTGGTGTTGTTGCTACACAAAATAATCTTATTGCTTCAAATGTAAAAGTTAAAAAAGGTCTCAAAGATACAGGAGCAGCCGCAACTGAAACGGGAGAAAAAACAAAAAAAGCTAGCAAACAAATGATGTTAAGCTGGCAAAGTGTTATACGTATTTTTGCTATTCAAGTTATCCATCAAATGATTTCTAAAATCACTAATGCTTTTAGTGATAGTATCCAGAAAGCAATGGAATTAGAAATTCAATTAGCAGAAATACAAACTATTGCACCAACTCTTCGTAGTAATTTTGAAGGTGTTGCTGATGGTGTACGTAAATTATCAGATGAATTTGGTATTAGTTCTGATATTGTTGCTGAGGGTATATATCAAACATTATCAAATCAAGTTGCTCAAGGAGCTGATGCATTTAAGTTTTTTGCAGCAGCAGCTGATCTCTCAATTGGTGCGGTAATGAGTGCTGATGCGGCGGTCAATTTATTATCATCAACAATCAATGCTTATGGTTATAGTGCTAGTCAAGCAGGAACAATTAGTGGCAAACTTTTTAAAATTATTGAATTAGGGCGTGTACGTGGTGAGGAATTTGCTAATACTTTTGGTCGTATTATTGTTCTTGCATCACAAATAGGTGTATCACTTGATGAGGTCGGTGCTTCTATTACTACTTTAACAATTTCAGGCTTAAAATATAATGAAGCAGCTACTCTTATTACTAATACAATGCTTAAATTGATTAGACCCACAGATGCACTTAAAGAAGAATTTGATGCATTAGGTATTGTATCTGCGGAAGCAGGTATTCAAGCCTATGGTTTTCAAGGCTTACTTGATAAATTGAGAAGATCTGCAGGTAAATCGGCTAGTGCTATTGGTACATTATTTGGGCGTGTACGTGCTATTCGTGGTGTTATGGGCTTAACTGCAGAAGCAACAGAAAAATATCAAAAAAGTTTGGAAGCAATTAGTGAAGCAGGAGCAAAAACTATTCTTGAAGCTAAAGAACTTATTTTTGAAACAAATGCTAAGCAAGTACAGATTGAAATTGAACAACTTAAAAATGCTATTGTATTTGATTTTGGTCGTGAAGCATTAGCTGCTATTAATAAAGTTTTTCAATTTTTTGGTGGTGCAGTAAATATTTTAAAAGGATTAACAGTGGCTATAGGATTAGCCGCAATTGGTTTTGCAGGTTTTGCTGCAATTCTATTTCCAATACCTGCTGCTATTTTGGCTATAGCTGCAACCATTGGCGTAATAACAACTAATATAATACAATTATCTAAAACAGCAAATGAAAAAATTGAAGAACGTATGGTAAGAGAGAAAAAAGCTATCGAAGAAATAGAGAAAGAAGAAAGTGATCTTGCTGAATTACGTATTCGAAATATGAGCAAACAATTAAGTGATATTGCAAAATTTATTATTGAACGACGAAAAGGTTTGAATGAATATATGAAAACATCACGAGTAGCAGAAGAATATATTGGTGATATATTATACGATCAATTAGATGATCGTGCTTCTGCTTATGATAAATTTGTGGATGCCATTGAAGATAAAATCGAGGAATCAGTAACTAATATTGCAAATAGTCAAAAGAAAATTTTCGATCTACAACGAATGATGGATCGAGCTTCTTTTGATGCATCAATCAAAGGTGCAAGTGAATTAACAAAAAGTGTTGTCGCTAATCAAAAAGCTACACGCTTAATGAATCAAGCAATGCGTGCATTTAGAGCTGGTAAAACTGAACGAGCAGAAGAATATTTTACTGAAGCTAAGTCAATGGTTGATATGGCAGTTTCATCCGCTGAAATAGCGGGTAATACTGGAGCAGAGTATCAAGCACGAAAAAATATGACACGATTGTATAATGAACAAATGAATATGCAAAAACGTGTTCAAGAAAATGAAGTGAAAAAAGCTAGAATAGCACAAAAACATTATGCGGAAGAAAAAGCGCGTGCTGATCGTATTAAAAGTTATATTGAAAAATTACGCGACATACGGCTTTTCGGTAAAGATGGTAAAATCAAATTTCCTACAGCAAAAGCAGCAAAAGCTGAAGTTGGACGATTATTAACAAGTCTAGAAAGAGAATTTACTGCTGTAGGAGCAAAAGCAAATATATTTAAGAAACTTGATCTTCAAAAACAATTAGATGATTTGATGCGGCCTTGGGAAGATGCTATAACTAGAAAACCAGTAACTTTAAGATTTGCCTATGAACAATATATTGATGAAACTTATAAAAATATAGAAGCTTATTTTGCAGCACATCCCATACCAGCTAAATTAAAAGTAACTTTTGAAAAATTAGGCATAGATGTTTTAACTGCTCCAGGAATGAAAGAAGCACCACAAAAAATAGTAGATATAGAAAAGGAGATGACTAAAGTAGAAAGGATGACTGTAGGATTATCAGGTAAGCAAAATGCGTATACTAATGCTATAAAAAATAGTAAAGATGCAATGTATGCTTTTATTGAAAATATTACAACAACTAAGAATGAATTACGGGAAAGTAAAAAAGCATGGGAAGATAGTTTTTCTCCAATGACAGTAGGAAAAAGTCGAGAGATGATAGCTGCTGTTGAAGAAGAATTAGCTGCAGTAGTAAAACAAACTAGGGGCGTGGCACCTGCTGCATTACAAGCATTGGAAGCAGTAGAAGGAACTTTTGATCCAGAATTATATACTTCTGCTGTCACACGATTAGATATATATGCAGATAATTTGGAAAAAACAGGACGTGTAGATGCAGCAGCACCTATTCGTACACTTATTACAAATCTTAAAGCTGCAGCATTAACGTCGACAAAAATATCAGCACAACCGTTCTCAGAAGGTGATCGAACTATTATGCGTGAGACTATTAGAGAAACTCATGAAGGATTAAAAGGAGTACAACAAGAAGTTGGTCCTAATCTTGGTGCTGCTGCAGCTGCAGGGGCTAGTGGTGTTACAATGGCTACTAGTCAAGAGATAGCAGCTTTACAAACTGTTGAAATACAGGCATATCAAACAGCAGCCGCTGTTGCGGCAATTGGAGGGGCAACTGCTGTGGTTACTGGTAATTACGGTAAATTGTTGTATCGTGCAGTTGGTGGTCCAAGTCGGGGAACTGATACTATACCTGCAATGCTTAGCCCTGGTGAATTTGTTGTTAATGCCGCATCGACTAGAAAGTTTTTTTCACAATTAGTCGCAATAAATGCAGGTAAGAAACCCGTGTATCGTGAACAAGGTGGGCCCACTACAACTATTGGTGATGTTAATATCACAGTAACTGGTGCTAGTGCCCCGAAGCAAACTGCACGCGAGACGATGTACGCATTCAAACGTGAAATGCGACGCCGTTCAGCAACACTCTAAAGGGAGATTTCTAATGAGTAATCAGATTAGTGTTAATCAGAAAGCTGGTTGTCAAATTGAACGTGGTCGTAAGCCTCTCAATATTCTTGATCCGAAAGGTAAGTTTCATATTGAACATTGGCGTAAAAATAAATTACTTCGTAAATTTGAGTGTCCTAATGGTATTACTAATGAAGGTAAAAATTTCCTTCTTGATGTGATGTTTCATGGTACTAGTGCTGCTGCTACTTGGTATCTTTCTTTAGTGTATAATCAAGGTGGTACTGGTGTTGCAGCTGATGATACTTATGATGATATTAATCAAGTTGGTAATGACTGGGATGAATTTGAAAGTTATGAGATTGCTGCTGATGGTACTATTAGAGCAACATTTACTGAAGCAGCTGCCTCTGCTCAACAGATTACAAATAGTACAAATAAAGCACAATTTGATATTGTGGGTACTGGTACTATTGAAGGTGTATTTTGTTGTGGTCTTGGTACTAATGCTAATAAGCAAGGCGATCATGCTGCTGATGGTAAGCTTTGGGCAACAGCTCTCTTTACTGGTGGTGATGTAAATGTCGAAAATGGTGACACTCTAAAAGTCACTTATACTGTAAGCTGCTAACTCTCTAAAACGCCGGTCAGCTATGGCTGGCCGGCGTCTTTTTAATTATGGCTCTAAGAGTCACTAGACAAAATATTGAACTACTAGTTTCTGGCGATACGCCCGAAGTGTGGGTTACTCGTCAATATATACAAGTTTTGTGTCGAGCAAATTTATTTGAGCCTCATATTGAAAGTACAATATCATTAGCTCAAGACTTTAGTTATATTGGACCAAAAGAAGTTATAGCAAATAATGTTATTATAATTAGTCAAGAAGCACTTTATCCAAAAACATATGAAAAAACTATTCAACATGATTTATCACTTACTCAAACAACAGCGATTGTTGTAGAACCTGGTAATTATTATATTACACAGTTTCTTGATGTAAATCAATTTGCTGATTATAGACTCAATAATATTGGTATTCTTGAACGATTAGCAATCAATCTTCTTACTCTTAATCAAACAGCAGCAAGTGAATATGAAAAAGGACGTGCGAGTGAAAATCAAATAGTCCTTAATCAGTTTTTGAATATTCAAAGACCGTGGTATTTAATTTTAGAAGATAATGTTAATTTTGTATCAGAGAGTATAGGACGTAATAGTGTTTTTCGTGTAATATCAGAAAATACGATTAATTTTGAACAATCTTTAGATATTGAATATACACAAAGAATTGAAGCTAATAATTCTTTAACCTCTTATTATACAAAATATGTTGATGGTGAGCTTGTTATTTTTGAACAGGGTATTGAACAACAAGCAGATGCTGAATTGATAATAATTAATCGTAAGCCAAATAATACTTTTACTATTGAACAAATAGCAGATTGTCAACATGAATATACCACAGGTTTTGATTGTAATGCAAGAAGCATTATTACTATTAATCAAGAATTAGATCGAGATTATATAGTTGAAACTGATTTTGAAATCATTGGTACTACTGATTTTGAAATTTTTGGAGTACCAATATGTGAAATTGATATTGAACAAGAAATTATTTTAGAATTAAATGGCAGTGGCCAAGTTAGTAATAATATTAGTTTGAACCAAACAGTTACTTATGAAATAATCAGTTATACTACTTTACATTCTTATTCACCTTTCATTGGTGAAACAACTGATTCTAATGCACCAACACCACCAACCGCTGAGTGTCGTGATCTTAAATATATTGATTCTGTTCTTTTGATTTATGGTGCAGATACACTTGAATTAAGATTACCTGAATTAAGTAATCATGATAGATTAGATTATACTCGTATTAATCGTGAGACGCGTGGTGGTACACTTATTGTCTATGCTGATCCTATTTGGCCTAAAACACAAAATATGCAATTAAATTTTATTGGCCTTTCAGAAAATGAAGCACAAGAAATATTAAATTTTATAACATTATCTTTAGGTAAACAAATTCTTATTCGTGGTTGGGAAAATCATTATTGGGAAGGTTTTATTACAAATCCAGATACGGCTATTGTTCGTGATGGTCGTAATCTATTTTCTATTAGTCTTGAACTTGATATCGTCTTTTTGCCGCCAATAGTATCTGCGAGTTCAAGTTTCTCTATACTGACAACTGCATCTGGTAGTCTAGCAGCTTTTAAGCGTAGTCTAACTAATAATATTACTTTCAGTCAAGATATTAATATTGAAATTTGGAAATCATTAACTAGCAGTATTACTCTTAATCAAACTGCTGTTAGTGAATGTATTTTCGAGCGTAGTCTAACTAATAGTATTACTCTTAATCAAACTATTAATATTGAAGTTTGGAAATCATTAACTAGCAGTATTACTCTTAGTCAGACTGCTGTCAGTGAAACAATTTTTGAGCGTAGTCTAACTAATAGTATTACTCTTAATCAGATTGCTGTTAGCGAATGTATTTTCGAGCGTAGTCTAACTAGTAGTATTACTCTTAATCAAACTACTGTTAGTGAATGTATTTTTGAGCGTAGTCTAACTAGTAGTATTACTCTTAATCAAGATACTAATATTGAAGTTTGGAAATCATTAACTAGCAGTATTACTCTTAGTCAGGTTATTAGTATTGAAGTTTGGAAATCATTAACTAGTAATATTACTCTTAATCAAACTGCTGTCAGTGAAACAATTTTTAAGCGTAGTTTGACTAGCAGTATTACTCTTAATCAGACTGCTGTTAGTGAATGTATTTTCGAGCGTAGTTTGACTAGTAGTATTACTCTTAGTCAAACTGCTGTTAGTGAACTTATTAGAACACGTTATTGGGTTGGTGCCACTAATTCATGGAATACAGACACTAATTGGGCATTTACTAGTGGCGGTGCTGGTAATGCAAATATTCCTGATCAATATACTGATGTTCATTTTGATGGTAGTGATGTTACTGATTGTACTCTTGATGTAGCTGCTAATATGAAAACATTAACAATGGCCGCGGGTTATACAGGACATTTGAATGCAGCTACTTTTGCTGTTACAATAAATGGTAATACTATATTATCAGGAACACAAGTATCAGCTGGCTCAGGAAAATGGACACTTTATGGTGATTTTAATATCTTTAATTTGACTACTTGGAATGAGGATACAGCTGAAATTAGCATGGAAGGTACGGGTAAAATATTAACAGGACAAACAGGAGTATGGACTGATTTTAATTTATTAACTATTAATGGTAATACAACAATTGGTGCTACTCCACTTAGATTAAAAGGCTTAGCATCGGTAAATGCTATACTTACACTTTCTACTAATAATCAATTCCGTTTTGACAATGGTACTTATCCTAACGCTGAATTAAAAATTAATACTAATGGTGAAGTAACAGGAAATACTGGATTACTCGTGTTCGTATCTCCACAAGGTAATAAAGGTATTACCGTTTTTAATGGTGCATTATCAGTATATGAAACACGAATTTATTACCCACAAAGTACAGCATATTGGGCTGCTGGATATTATAATTCAAGAGTTAATGTTCAGACAAGTCTAGGGGCAGCTGCTTATGTTTTCAAAACATTATTAAATGGAATATATCGTTTCAAACGTCTCTATTTAATAGGTTATAATAATGTACCTGGTGGTACCTTAACTATGGATAATACAGCAGGGCCAATATCTATTACAATTGATGAAGTTCTTCAAGCATATAATAATACTGCTGCACAAACTGCTATAATAATAACTAATAATGGTGTAGCTACTAATTGGAGTATTGGAGGTCATACATCTTTATATGATGTTCAAAATGGATCAATAACATGGACTAAAGGTATAGGTAAAATTATTTTTGAGAATCTATATGCTAATATAAATGTTAATTTTAATGCAAATACAATTGAAGAAATTGAAGTTAATGAAACAACATATACAATAACTTTTAGTAGTCAATGGACAGCAGATTATTTTTGGCTTAAAAATGGTACAGTGCAATTTAATAATAATATTCTTACTACACAAGCTGGTGGTGGTTTTGTTATTGATGCAGGTGCCAATATTATAGGATCAAGTCTTAATGGTTGCACAATTAATGTTGGTGGTAATTTTAATGTAGCTGGTTCAGTTGGTGATCTTCTTGATCTTCATGCTGGAGCAACTTGGAATCTTAATGTAACAGGTACAGCAGTTGCTGATTATGTTGATGTAGATTATTCTGATGCTTCAGGTGGAACAGCAGTAACAGCCACTAACAGTAATAATGGCGGCAATAACATTAGTTGGAATTTTAGCTAATGGCAGTAAGATTCGCGGCACATCAAACTGTTACTTATCTTCCTGATCCTGAGTTCAGTGATAGTGAAGGTTTGACAGCAGAAATATCGCGTAAATTCTCTATGAATGGTACGCGATATACTTATATTAAAAATAAAGATCAAAGACGTAAATTAATTATGCAATTTATATTAACACGTCAAAAGGCACTAGAATTTCATGCTTTTATACAATCTTATTATCGTTTTCAGATTCATTTAACTGACCATAATGGTATTGAATGGTCAGGCTATTTTACTTCTAATCCTTTTAATTTTGAAACACCTTATCGTAGTGAACACCAAAACATTCAGATTGAATTTGAAGGAATCAAGCAATGAGGAATCTTTCTGCTTTAGCTTTAACTAAGATTACTAATCAATATGGTAACGAGCCTGTTGTAATTTTAGATATAGCTTGGACTGATAATATCACTAAGCAGTATGCTGATCGTACTGTTAATAATATCCCTGGCAGAATCTTGGAAGTTTCTGATCTTGATAATATAATCAATGTTACGGAGAGTGCTGATTCTCAAGAAATAAGTATTATTCTTGATGATACTGATGGTACAATTAAAACTATTATGGATACTTATGATATTCATAAACGGGATGTTTGGGTATATCAATGGTTTGATGGTTTGAATATTAATGATCGTTTCCTTCTTTTCCGTGGTAAGATTAGTTCTCCTGTTGAGTGGAATGAAGGTGAACGTACAGTTAGTTTCACAGTTATTTCTCAACTTGAAGACAAAGAAGTTGGATTCTCCCCCGAAGAGGGCCAGTTTCCTCATATTCCAAAAGATTTAATTGGTCAAACTTGGCCTTCAATTTTTGGTACACCATTTGATGTTCCCGCTGTTCAAATCAATAAAGCTATAACAGGAACAACACTTTGTGGTGTTGGTATTATTAGTGGACAACAACACCATATAGGTATTGGCTTAGGTGGCAGTCCTCCTGATACTCGCATGGCTGAAGTTCAAAAAAAACATGTAACTTATGTTGCTTCAGCTTGGTGTACTCATGATAGTGATTTATATCGAAAATATAATACGCAACGCAATGAATTACAAAAACAAATTAGTGATGCTTGGAATAATTACGCTAGACAACAAGGTTGTACTGCTGCACAACGTAATCGTACATTAGAAAATGCACAAAGTAAAGGTAATGGTTGTAATCCTGTAAGAATATTTGGTGGTGAGGATTTTCCTCGTGGTACAATAATACTTAATATTAATGGAGGCTTATTTACAGGTTATTTTGAAGATGATTGGTTTTATATTTCTGACCGTCAACACCCTGAAAATGAAAATAAAGCTAAAGAACAAGCAAGAGGAACCAGTGGTGGCTGTGGTGATGATCCAGGAGCAAATTATCAACCTTATTTTTTTGAAGATCCTGTACCTGGTGGTGTATATACAACTGAAGGGTATCTTTATGATAAATATAGTGGTGGTATGGGATTTGCTGGTACACATGGTATAGGTAGACCAGCTGAAGTTTTACAACAATTTTGGGCTGATGCTGGTACTGAAGTTACTTTACATGGTAATGAGCCAATAACTTATATTGTTAGTATTGTACCAGGTATAATACTTCAAGTCAAAGCATATAAAGATTTTCATGGTGAAAAGATTTTAGTTAATGTACCTAACAATCTTTATTATGTTAAAAATGTAACTTATGGCACAATATCAACTGTGCAAATTGTTATGTATAAAGCTCTTTCAACTATTGAAGATCAAGATTGGGCCGGTGATAATATTTATGTAACTTTTCAATCAAGTATTGGTCCAAATATTGTTGATATTCTTGAATATCTTATTGATCGCTATTCTGATCTTGCAATTAACGCGGTATCTTTTGCTGCAGTTAAAACTAAGTTAGCTAAATTTCCTGCTAATTTTGCACTTTTAGAACGTAAAAATATCGTTGAAACTTTACAAGAGATAGCTTTCCAAGCACGTTGTAGTCTAAGAATTTCTAATGGGATTTTTTATCTTAGTTATTTACCAGAAGAACCAACAGCAGTAGACACATTAACAGAAAATGATATTGAAAATCAAAGTATTATTGTAGCATTAACATCAACAGAAGATTTGGTGACCAAATTTGTTGCTCGGTGGCGACTTAGTTATGCTCAAGAAGAATTAGATAAGATTATATTGCGACATAATGTAAATAAATATGGTATTCAAGAGGAAGAATATGAATTTTATATTTATAATCAACCTGATATTATCTTCAAGATAGCAACATTTTGGCTTATTAGGAAAGCAAACAGTTGGAAGAAATTAAAATGTAATGTTTTCTTAAATAAGTTAAATTTAGAAACTTTTGATGCTGTAACTCTTGATTTTAATACGGGTTATGTTTCTAATAGCGACGTTAAAGCTGTTATTGAACAAGCAATTTTTGATTCTGAGAATCAAACAATTAATTTAGAGTGTTGGTTACCAATTAAAGCTGGTAGTATGGATGAATATCCTTTTGCTTGGCCTGCAGATGAAGAAGCTGACACTTTATTCCCGACACAAGAAGACTACGATGCAGGTAATGCAGGTGGTGATGGTATTGGGGCTGATGCAGTAGGTAATCTTCCTATTGGTCAGGTACCTGTTGGCGATACTGTTATCTATGTTGGGGGTCCTAACATTATTTTTGGCCCACAAACAGATCATGGCGATCCTCATCCTTCAGACACAGGATTCTCGGCTCAAGATTTAGGTGTTGACGCTACTTTGGCAGAAATTGATACTACTAGCAAACCTGCTCTTGCGTTAGGTATGAATTATGCTCTTGATGCTGGACCATTAGAATTACCAGATCGACCAAGACCAATCAGCTTAATATTAGAAAAAACAAAAATATTTACAGTATATGATGAGGATAAAGTTGGTCATCTTAGTGATCTTTTACGTTTTGATGGTGAAGAAGGTAATAATTCTAGATTAGGATTACGAATTGCAAGTCGAATTATTGATACTGATGATCCAGAAAAATATGGTAGATTAAGTCAAGCCTTTATTTTAGCTAAAGAAGAAGATAGTGATGACCACGTTCTTGCTATTAAAACAGATGTTAAAGTCTATGATGGTGAAAATTTGGGTGAATTTGATTTTATGTTTGATACTGAAGGTGAAAAATGGGGAGCAGGAACTGCTTTCTTACAGGATGCATCTTAATGGCTATTGATACAAGCAAACCATTTACCAGAGAAAATTGGAATGAAGATATAATCCAAGAAGTAAATATTCTTTGTACAAATCCTGATGAAGGTTGTGACCCTCTTCCACTAATAGATAAAGTAAATCCAAAACATATTTGGACAAAACAAGATGTTAAAGAAGTTCAAGATAAATTAATAAAAATTTGTCCTGAAAATAAATTTGATAAAATGGAGACGCCACAATTATGGACTTACGGTAAAGAAGTTGCAATTATAAAACCAATAGAGGAAGCTATTGAGCGAGGTTGGTGTGGTTGTGAACCAAAAATAATTGATCTTGGAACTTATTATGCTGTTGAAGTACCGGCAGGACGCCGTGAAGAACAATCTGATGGTAAAATTCAAAGTGTAACAGCTTGTGGTACTATATATACCCAATATCATAGTCCTTGGTATCCTGAGGTTGATAATGATAATGTTGCTGTTTGGACTGCTTATAATATAATAATTGCTAAAAAAGCAGAATATCAATCTTTAGCATATGAAATTTTTGATCTTGAAGATGATATTGAGAAACTTGAAGCTGAAATAACAATACTTAAAGATGAAATAAAGAAATTAGAAAGTGATCTGTATTTTGCTGAAATATATTTAGAAGAATTAAAAACTGAAAGGGATGCAATTTGTGGTAATGATCCTCAAAATTCAGCATGTCAAGATGCACAGGAGGCAGTTACAGCTCAAGAAACTGTTGTTCAAGATATTAAAGATGATATAAAAGAGAAAGAAAATGAATTAGAAGAGAAAGAAAATGAATTAGAAGAAAAAGAGACTGAAAAAGAAGAGAAAGAGACTGAAAGGGATGCAGCAAGAGCTGCTTTTGATCAGGCTGCACAAGATGAGTGGGCAGCTTTACAGACTTATGATGTACGTTATCCTCCTGATCTTCAACCAATTAGAGATATAATTCCTGTAATGGATGAACCTTGGGGTAATTATTTTGAAGATACTCGTGGTACTAGTAAAGGTAAATGGTATTATTATGTAACTGATATTCTTGGTGATAAAAAGAAAACATTTTCAGGTGATTTTTCACCAAATGGTTATCCATATGTATACCCAAAAAGTACAACTATTGATTATTTAACATATATAGATCAATCATGTAAATTTACTGAAATTACTGTTTGGCATGATTGTAATTGTTTTGCTTGGCAATTAAATCCACTTGATTGTTGTTTTGAACAACCAGGAGATTATGAATGTGGGCATGAAGATAAAACAATTTATTGGACATATATTTCTGGAGCACCTATGGCAATTTATCCGCATTGTACGATGCCTAATGGTACAAGAATGGCCCCTATAGACTGGCATCTTGAGCTTAAAATCAAACACTCTCCAGAATATACTAGACCACCAGCATGAATTTTACTTGGCTAGCAGATATATTTAATGGTCTCTTGGCTTTTATACCACGACCGGAGATAGTGCGAGCTACGCACGGTGGCGTGAAATGGCGCTATGGCCATAAAGTTATTGAGCTAAGGCCAGGGTGGCGGTGGTATTGGCCGTTGACTACTGATACTGAAATTATTGTAGTCGCTCGCCAAACCCATAAAATCGCCAAGCCCCAAGCTGTAGAGAGCAAGGATGGCATAACGCTAGCAGTAGGGGCACTAGTCGTCTATTCTATTAATGATATAGTTAAAGCTATTGGACAAAGGAATTGGGATTGTGATACCACGATCAATGATATTACTGAATCGGCAATAGTGCATGTCATCAGCAAACACAATTATCAACATATTCAAGAACATCTCTGTAATGGTATTGAAACAGAATTAACTGAGATGTGTAAAAAAGAATTAGCTAAATATGGTGTTCTTGTTCAACAGGTCAAAATAACAGATTTTTGTAAGTGTAAGATGCGGATGCTTTTGGGTATTGAAGATAGATTAGAGATTCTTGAATCCTAGACTGTACTCAATATCATACGCCTATAGACTTCAGCGGTGACAATACAATCTTGTAAAGCATCATGCGGCTTAAGATTTTTTACATTAAATACTGAACCAAGATATGACAATGATACCTTAGGTATCGGGATTCTTTCATTCTTGAAGTCAGAGCAGTCATTGCGAAAGAGTGCCGCCGTCATTGAATCCCGGTAATGTGGAGAAAATAATTGACTAAAAGTTTCACGTCCAAGCCATTCAATAATAAATTCTCTGTCAAAAGGCCAGTTTTGGGCCAACGGACAGATTTTTTTATATAATGGTAATCCTAATTTTTCAAACCATTCATCAAATTGATCAGCAACAGTCCAAGGATCGAGGGCTCTTTGCTGTCGCTTAGCGAAATCAACTTTAGCTAATCTAATAGCGGCCGGATCAATATTTTCTGGTCGCTTTATTTGCATATCCATATAGAATGGCATTATGCCTTTATATGGTTTGATATTAGAATCAAGTGGTAAAACACAAATTTGCCAAAGATCGTGATAACTAGGTATAAAACCAGTAGTTTCACAGTCAATCGCACATAAGATATTCCCATTCAAATGTTGCATACCATTAAGAGTGGGTTTTGTAAAATGTCTACTCATGATTTTATCTTATAAAAAATGATTATTAAAAGGAAAAAGAGATTAGTAATATAGTTGAACATTAACCAAGACATGCCTCGGGCATGTTTTTCTTTATGGTATTTCCAGGTTTGCGGTATCACACAAAAGGTAAATGCTGCGAAACCTAGCCATCCGATTGCTGACATTATCTGTTATACCTTTAAGATTTTCTCTAATTGTTGCTTCAGATGATTGCAATTTACAATGCTTACAACGTTGGTCTGCATAATCTCTTAAATTTTTTCCAATAACTTTATGAATTACTGTTAATATTTTACGAGCTTCTTTTCGATCAGATTCTTTTTCTTGTTCTGATAATTGATTATAAGGAGTTTGTATTTGTCGCTTCCAACGAATAATATTTTCTTCAGTCCAATTATCAAACATCCAACGCATCCATCTGGACCATCGTTCATGTTCTGAATCTGCTAATAATTCTAGTAAATGTTCATTTTTTAAATTTTTATCCATTATATTCAAATAATCTTTCTGTCGTAGGTTGTGAATTTCGACCTTTGAAACTGAAGTGTTGATGCGCCCATATAATTTTAAAATCATTGGGAGCAGAATATTCAGAAATTATAACGGTATTAGTCTGACTCCAAATTCTCATTATTTTCCAAAATAAATTACTATCCCAATCTGGACCGTAACCAGTAGTATTTTGGTAAGGAGGATCACAATAAATTAATAAATTCTTAGGTTCAAGATTCTTATAATTAGCATGAACAAACTTAATATCTTTTAGTTTGTCATGTTTCTTGAGTAAAGAATTTTTAGCTTCTAGGCAATAGACCCTAACGCCACAACTACTTCTAGCATACCCTCCCCACCACTTTCCACCCCAAGATAATCCGTAGCCAACGAAGCCAATAAGAGGATTAATTTCACCTTCTTTATAGGCTTGATGTAATTCTTTGTATTCTTCTTCAGAGACAAAATCTGGAGGTTCCCAACCATTTTGTATTGACTGATGCAGTAAAATTAATGGTGCCGAAATATCGCTAGCGGTAGCTGGCTTGAGATATTGAGTAACCCAACAGGCACCACAAAACGGCTCCAAAATGGACTGAGATTCTCTCCGATGTGTCTTAACTATTTGAGCTATTTTTCTTCCGAGTCTTGCTTTACCTCCAAGAAAATTAATTAGAGTACCCTCCCAGTTAAAGTGTAAGATTCATATTGCTTAATACGCTGTATTGTTATAATAATTCTCTTGCTATCCTTTCTGCTTCAGCATTTAAGTCTTGAAAAGATCCATTATTTTTGATTATATAATCCCAGGCAGTCCAACCATCAAGATCGATTTCGGCTGGATCAGTGCCTTGAACAAGACCATCTCTATCTATTCTAATTAGTTGGCCTTGAGAGTGATTGATTGCTAAAGCTTCATTCCGAAAACGAAGATCACTAATGATTAAAATATCAGCTTTTACTCCTTGCAAAGCATAATCAATCCAAGTGTAATCATACACCTCTCTTAATTTATTTCCTATCTCTATCCACAATTGCCTAGGGCTCTTTCCAATTCGTGGAAGTATTAATTCTTTTTCATGTCGATGTGTTTCGTAATAGATTCCACGTTCAAGACCACACCAACCGTAAAGCTGCCAAGTTATATCTTTTAATTTTGCGGCAAATGATATTTCTTTCACTAAAGTCTTCGGGGATTCACATCTAATATAAGTAGATAAAAATTTAGCAAATGTGTTTTTACCACTATTTTTCTTGTATCCAATGCCTACAATCTTCATTGATATTTCTCCATATAATTTGCTGCTTCTCTTAAAAGTTTTGGATTATGGTTAAAATGACCTAATCCAATATTACATTTTTGACAAAGTAGTCCCCGATTTACACCAGTTATTCCATTATGATCTACAGCTAAATCTTTAATTCTACCATTATTTTCATTACTATCTTTTGATGTTTCGGGTCGTTGACAAATTGCACAAACACCATTTTGTTCTTTTAATTTTCGAGTATATTCGTCTGTAGTTATATTATAATGATGTTGAAGTTGATATTTTCTACAACATTCTCTACAATATTTGCGAAAACCATCTTCTCGACTACAATCAAAACAAAATTCATCGCCAGATTTTTCTTGCTCACAACGACTACAAACTTTAGTTTCAGGTAAGTATTCTACTTCCATAACTCCAACTTCCGACTTGTTCTATGATTTGAAAATTAGGTATATCAATATGAACTCCTACGAATTTACTATCAGGGAGTTCAACATATTGAGTGATATTATTATCGAACGCATGAATCAAACGCCGACGTTGTTCTGCTTCCAAATTATCGAGGACTGATTTTAGACTCATTTTCGGCCCTCCAAAACTAATCTATCATTCTGTAAAATCAATTTTTGCCCATCAATATTATCCGGCTTAGTAAAAGCTACATTAGCGACATAAAATTTAGCCGCCTTGCTCATAACTCTGCCTTTACAATATTTAGGCGGCAGTTCTTTCCCGAGCTTAATTTGGCTCCAAAGATGCACGTTTTCAGCGGGAAGCCACTCCTGAAATCTCTGCCAAAATTCTGCATAGAGGACCATATTACCTGGAGAATAATGAACCTCCTCATCCAAGAATACTTCCAAGTCAGACCGATTGAGTTGAGCATTTTGGATTTTATCTTCAGTTTCAATAATCGGTACATTTAGACGATCACCACTCCTCGGAATCTCCATTTTCAGGAGCGTAGCCATGAAGGCGGGCGCTTCGCGTCTTAATCTAATATGCAATTCGTCTCTTTGGATCATCTGAAGTATATCTAAAGCTGGTACTTTGATCAATGTAATCCTAGTATCACCTGGAAAAATAGGACATTCTTTAGGATTGTTTGCCGTTTGAATATAATGACTAGTATTTGGTATAAGGTAGGGAGTCTGATTTTTAATGTGTATTGGAATTTGGAGGCTCGTAACCCAATCCTTTAATCTATTTCTAGCAGTAGGACTCTTGGACAAATCTGTTTCTTGGATAACGCAAAGCACGGCGCCAGCTAATTCTCCATTGAAGCCTTGGCTACTAGTCAGAGCAGAGTCTGCTCTAGCATACCCCGCATCATTAATCAGGAAGCTCAAAGCCTCGTGGAGTGTGCTTTTACCAGTATTTTCCTCTTTAGAGTAGAGAAAAAGATACGGTAATGGTCTTTTAGGATATTGTAGAAGTGATGCTACCCATAGTCTAAGATAGTCTTCACCATTCTCGATGCCATTAACCTTACACCAAGCATTATTTTTGATCGCATCATCAAGACCTCTACCACACTGTTTTAGAACCAAGTCCCAGGTGCCGTGATTAAAAGGTTCCTCTTGCTGTGGCAGGTATCTAAGCTGCGCGCTTCCTCGGTTCCATTGACGACCACCAGGATATTCTTCACAGAAAGGTTCATTAACTAATGTCCAAGGTTCAAGAACACAGCGACCTAAAATCTTATTAATTTCTTTTTCGGGTAGGTCTCTAGCTTTCAATGCAACTTTGATATGTTGCATTGGTTCTGCGTTCCAAGAAGTTGATTTTAACATCCAACCAAAATCACGACCACCACTAGTTAGGAGATGCCTGATTATACTATCAAAATTAGCTGTTTCAACCTCTTCAGCTTGTGTTAATCGGGCACCAAATAACTTTTTCCAATATCCTCTGTCCTCGCGCCAACCAACCATCTCACTATAATCATCAGAAGTTTCTCTTTTAATGTGAACTATTAATCTTCCATCTTTATGCTGCTTAATAATTGTCTTCCGATTACAAGCCCACAGTGGCAATTTTAGATCAGCACCTAACATCCTTGCGGTAGCAGTAGCGGTCTCTGCTTCATTGAAATGATAATCACCCTTCTCATCTTCAATACCATCAAATGCGCGGGCAGCAGTGCGGAGTGAAGGGTCTCGATTAAGATAACACCGTGTCCAGCCTGAAGAATCTTGCTCCCAACAACTAGCTTCTTGGACGCCTGGAGTAAAACGTCTTACAACCCAAGCACCACGAGGATCGGCTAATGGAAATAAATATGCATTCCAATCGGCTCCTTTATCTTTTCCGGTAGCAAATGTATCGAAAACGCCCCTAAAATCTAATTCTTGGTGGGCTTTTTTAAGATCATAAGTATGACAGACAAGCATATGGTGGTCACTATCCCACCACCAAGAAGCATTAGATTCTTTTAAAAAATCAAATAATTTTTTATGAATATCATCTAATTTGACATTGGGTCGTTGACCTGTTGTTTCTTCGAAAAGAGAAAGATTATTTTCATCAATATTTTGTGGAAGATTTTTCCTTCGCTTTCGCTTAATAACATCAAGGTGATCGCGCCAGTTGATTGGAATATCAGTAAGGGTAATACCCTGCTTAATTAAATCGAAACCTTGAGTATTTTTAGATTTCCTATGATATACCCATATATTACCACCACACGCATCAACTTTGATTGTAAAATCAAAGCTAGTTTCCGCAGACATTTTTCCTAGAATCGCCCTGCCGAGGGCGGCGTGCTCAGTATGGTTGGCGGTAGGCACATTGTCAAGAAAGACATAGAGATGAAGGCCGCGACCGCCACTAGATTTACGTACAGTGATCCAAGGAATCTTGCAGGCTGCCCCCTGGACCTCTAATAATTCCTGATCAGTTAGACCCTCAGCATGACTAGAAATATCGTCAAAATCAAAAGCAACCCAGCAACTCCGCCGCTTTACCCAATTCCAACCAGTCATGCCAATAGCTTCAGCATGAGTAGCTAAATTGAAAATTAATGGAGCGTCGGTAAATTCAGGTTCAGTCGCTGCTTTCCAAGGTATACGGATATGTCTCCAGGATTCAACGCCATCAGTATAATAAAATCTTTTACCTTCTTCCATGACGCGTATGCCAGCACCCTGGGCTACGTTGACCTGAACTTCCATGTCAAAGTTATAAAGTGCAGCAAGATCAGGATGGGCAACGGCAACAAGATAATTCTTTATTGCTTCTGTTTTAGTTGGCATGATGATAAAATCAGGATAATATAATTTGATTATAAAATCAAAAATCCGAAAATCGGAAAATCAAATCAAACACCCTAACCATTATATTATACCCAGCTATAGTATAATACGCAATTTAACGACAAATAGTGCAGTAATAATTGTAATAATACTACTTACTATTTCTACTTCTGTTTCAGTTACTCTACTACTGAAATGAATAAAAAGAATAGAAGATATAATAGGGTACTGATCGGGCTAGTTGTATTGTAATGGTAATGCTTCGCGCGGGCGCGTTCATTATACTACGCGCGATGCGCGAGCGCGCGTTCATTATATTTTTGTAAAATTTCTCAGAATTATTGCACTATTCTATCTATTTCAACGTATTATAGTATAGCTAAGGAGTATTTTCCTGATAGTTAGTTTGATTTGATTTTCCGAGTCTACTTAGAATTGATTTTTCAATCAAAAAATGCTTTTGATAATCAATTCTCTTTTTCCTTCTCTCAGCTAAGGGAGTTTTTTATGGTGAAGAATTATGATTATGATGCCCGTACAATCAAGGTTAGTGAGATTCGGGAGAACCCCGTGGCACTTCGTGCGGTCGATCGTGAGTCCGAAGAGTATATCGGGCTGCGTGATTCCGTTGCGACCGTGGGCGTATTAAATTCTATCAATGTTCGTGAACGGACTGAGGAAATTGATGGTACAATCGTAACTTATTATGAGTTGTGCGACGGTCTACATCGTTTTGCTGCTTCTGTTGATGCTGGTTTGGCTGAGATTCCAGTCAATGTTGTCAGTCTCAGTGATGCTGAAGTATTGGAAGCTCAGATTATGGCAAATGTGCATAAGATTGACACAAAGCCAGTTCAATACACGAAGCAGATGACAAGAATTTTTGCTGGCAATCCTACTATGACAATTGCTGATATGGCAGTTAAGTTGTGCAAGACTCCATCATGGGTTAGCCAACGTCTTGGTCTCCTCAAACTCGATTCCTCGGTCGCGGAGTTGGTTGATGATGGTAAAATCACAATCAGTAATGCGGTCGTATTGTCGAAGCTGCCTCGTGAAGAGCAAGTCAATTTTGTTGACCAAGCTATGACAATGGGCTCGGATGAATTTGCTCCGACTGTGCAGGCTCGTGCAAAAGAGCTGCGGGATGCTGCACGTCAGGGTCGTAAGCCTGGTGAGATTACTTTTGCCCCAATTGCTCGGTTGCAGAAGTTGAATGATCTCAAGTCCGAGATTGATAATCCTACTGTTGGTCCCGCACTTTGTTCGCAGAACAATGTGAAGGACGCTCCGAGTGGGTTTGCTCTTGGTGTTGCTTGGGCAATTAATCTTGACCCAGCGAGTGTTGAAGTTCAGCGAGCGAAAGCCGAAGAAAAGGCTGCTAAGCTGAGCGATGCAAAGAAGAAGCGTGCTGCGGATCGTGCGCAAAAGAAAGCGGCTGAAGCGGCTGAAGCGGCCGCAAAAGCTCAAGAAGAATTGAAGGTATAAGTATTATTGTGTCAAGGGGAGTGGAGAGGTACATTGTTAAATACTCCTAGTTTCAAGTTATATTCAATGCAATGATTTTGAAGCTCCCCTTGATTTTATTTTCACATTCACATAGGACATTTTCATGAACAATGAACTCATTCCACGCGAAGTGTCAAATGGTGCTTTAACTGAGCATAGTTTCGATGATGTTGTTTCTAGTGGTGGTTTTATTGGTCGATTACAGCTTTATGGTTCAAAATCAGATGCTTGTGCTCAGGGTCTTATTGGTATTGGTCGTTATGGTTTGGTCAAAGATGATGCTATCACTGATCTTGGACCTGAAGTTGATGCTGTTATTGTTTCTTGGCGACCTAAAGCATTGCAGGTTTCTGGTGATAATATAATCACAGATTATGATCCGAAGGGTGATACTTATCAAAAGATCCAAGAGTTAGCAGGTGTTTCAGATTCTGGTTGTATGTACGGTCCTGAGTTTTTACTTTGGATACCGAGTCAAAGTCAATTTGTTACTTATTTTATGTCAAGTAAAACTGCTCGACGTGAAGCTAGAAAAATGGAACCATTGCTTGGCAAGGCCGCTACTTTTAAGTGTAAATTAATTGAAACTGCACGTTATAAGTGGCATGGTCCTGTTGTAGTTCCGTGCTCGACGCCACTTGATGTTCCTCCTATTGAGGATATTCAAGTCGAAGTTAGTAAGTTTCAGAATCCTCCGAAATCTGATGTTGAAATCGTTGATGAAGACAATTCCAGTCGTGAGAGATAGATAGATTATGGCCATTACCTCACGCGTAATACCAATTGCAGGCTCTAATGTAATTTGGGGTCAATTTCTTAAAGACGTGACCGAGGTAACTGGCCGTAGTCCAATGAAAGGTGCTGATGCATCCGGCTTACAGCTTAGCAGTTATGCTAAGTATATTGCTGCATTAGGAGAGTTGCGTGCTAAGCAGGTATGTAATCCAATTGATACCCTGCAAACTGCAGGATCATTATTATGTCATTTACATTTCAGTTTTATTATTGTTGGTTCATCAAATTTGATTTTCAAAATCAGTGAGTCAACAAAACTGGATATAATAACAACGCGTATTGAGAAAGGTCGGTTTGCATTAGTAAGTGGGAGTCTAAAAGAGTGGAAGGACGCTATTGTTGAATTAAGTAGTGCTGAAATAAGCAATATAGAGATGCAATGGGTTACTGAAACTCTTTTAGACTTCTTTTCTCAATTTGGATTAAAATATATTTTTTCGGCGGCTTCGTCTAAAATAGGTAAGACAACTCAGTCATTATCCATTATAAATAAATTAGACTGAGTCAATGGAGGTTCAAATCCTTTAGCCGTCTCTAGCCCAGCGGTGTGAGCGTGTCGAGTTGCAAGCGCGCAATACCTGGCCGGACACACACTACAGTATCCTTGATATAGCTAATCATTGGCTGTAGAGATTTAGGTTCGATTCCTAACTGGGTTATTTGGCCGAGTGGTGAAATTGGTATACACAGCAGATTTAAGATCTGCCGACCTTTGTGGTCTTGCGGATTCGACTTCCGCCTCGGCCACTTGATTTTATTATCAAGAGGATATTATGAAGGAGCAAGTAAAATTAAAGATAGGACGATATTTAATACCAGTCATTTTGACTTATGATGGTAATAGAATCTTTGTTCAATTTCGATATAATAAAGCATTAATAGTTGAAATTAAGATGATGCAAGGAAGCAAATGGCACGGTTTTGATACCCCGCCAAAGAAAATTTGGTCGATCGCAAACACGCCGAGGAATCATTTCCAGCTAGCCTACCTCAAGGGCGAGAATCCGTACGTACGCTACGATCAAAAGATTGAGCATCTAAGCTACAATCGGCCCTTGTATTCTCACCAAAAGCAACTTACTGATTTTATCCTCAGTCGGCATTATTGTATTTTAGCCGCTGACTGTGGACTCGGAAAAACATTAAGTGCTATTGAGGCTGCTGAGCGTATCAATTCTGAGGAGGCTTGGTATGTTGCACCAAAATCAGCTATCTATGCTGTCCAACGTGAAATGATAAAGTGGAACTGCAAAATCAATTTCACTATGTTCACGTATCAGCGGTTAGTTAAATTGATGAAACAGGAAAATTATGATAATATTCCTCAACTTATTATCTTCGATGAAAGTAGTAGAATCAAGAATCCTACTGCTCAAAGATCCCAAGCAGCTTTAATGGCTGCTAATCTTGTTAGAGAGCAATGGGGTGAAGATGGTTATGTTATCCTGATGAGCGGCTCTCCGGCTCCTAGAAGTCCTCTTGATTGGCACCATCAATCAGAGGTTGCTTGTCCTGGTTTTCTTAAAGAGGGTACTCAAGCAAAGTTCAAACAAACTTTAGCGATTACTGAGAAACAAGAGAATCCATTTGGTGGTAGTTTTTATCAAATTATTTCTTGGCGCGATAATTCAGAGAAATGTGATATTTGCGGAGAATTTGTAGACCATAGTAATCATCGGGTTTCCTTGGATAATGATGAAGTTCACACTTTCAAGCCTAGTATCAATGAGGTTGCTCGATTAAATAAAAGATTAGAGGGCCTTGTTGAAATCAAACTTAAAAAAGATTGCTTGGATTTACCTCCCAAAATTTATCGAAAAGTTGAACTAGAACCTAGTCAACAGATGCTACAAGTCGCTCGAACAATACTGGATACTGCTTCAACGACTATAGCTGGACTAACTCTATTAAGAGAATTATCTTCAGGTTTTCAATATAATGATGTTGCGGATGGTTTTGAGACTTGTCCGGTATGTCACGGCAGTAAAAGAATTAAGAATCCTTTATTCCAGGCTGATATTCTTGAATCCTCGCGTCCTGTTGATTTTGAAAATCAAGAGGAAACTACATTATGTGATGGCTGTGGTGGTCGGGGTCATAGAAAAAAGTTTCGTCGCGTGTCAGAAGAAGTCACATGTCCGAAAGATCCTGCGATGCGCGATCTTCTTGACGAATATAGTGAGGTTGGAAGAGTCGTAATCTATGGTGGTTTCATGGGTTCACTTAATCGTATAATCAAAGTCTGTGAAGCTTGTAACTGGAATTACATTAGAGTAGATGGCAAAGGATGGAGTAGTGATTTGGAAGGCGATTATCTCGACAATTTCCAAGATAAAATAATTGAAATTCCTCGAATTGCTTTTGTCGCACACCCTGCATCAGGTGGCTTAGGACTCACACTCACAGCATCCCCAGTGATTATTTATTGGGATAATGATTTTAATGCAGAGTCGCGTGTGCAATCGGAAGAAAGATGCCATAGACCGGGTATGGATGAAAATCGAGGATGTACTATTATTGATCTCTTGCATTTACCTCCAGATTACTTGGTGCTTGAAAATCTCAAAAAGAAAAGAAGACTTCAATCATTAACACTTGGAGAAATTAAGGAGGCTTTCAATGAATAATAAAGAAGCATTAGCTTGGTTAAATAAAAATGATGGTATTCTCGAAATCAAAGAAAATAAAGAAAAAGATATAGAGAGTGTGAGCTTTTTTATAACTGCTGATAATTGTAATACAACATGCTATATAGCTTTAACAGGCCCAATAGATCGAAGTTACCTTACACGATTTTTTAATCTAGCAGTTGAAGCATTTAGAGATGAGTAAAAATACACCAAAAACACAAGAAGTAATCAATAATATTGAAGCTGATCTTGCTCGTGGTATAAGCCAACGTAAGATTGCTGCTGCCTATGGTGTGTGTCAAAGTTATGTTAGTGGTGTCAAAGCTGGGATTGCCAAGCCTTTAGTCACTGAAGCTAAAATTATTCAACCACAGGCTGATCCGACTGACTCCAAGATTCTTGAACTTGAGAGTAAAATCATTTCTCTTCAAGATGAAAGGAATCGACTATCTAAAGCATATAAAGCAGCCCAAAGAAAGAATAGTATCTTTGAAGCCGTTGTTGATGAAATGAAGACGGTGGTAACGCCTATTAGTCCATTACCTAAGATACCAAGAAAGAAACGTAATGGTAAAAGAATCCATGAGTCCTGCGTCCTGTTGCTTTCTGATATGCACGCCGACACGGTGGTGGCACCAGAGAATGTCAATGGCCTCGAAAGATATAATTTTGGGATCGCATGTAGGCGCGGGGAGCAGCTTGTTGATTCCACAATCAATTTCACACAATCCACTCTTAAAAACTATAATTTCGATAATTTGTATGTCTTTGCCAATGGCGACCATGTCTCCGGAGAGATACACGGGGCCGTAGAGCACAGTCAATACCGTAACATTTTTAAGAATTGCTTAGCTGTTGGTCAGTTACAAGCATTGATGTTCAGAGATTTAGCTCGTTACTTTCCTGGTATCCATATTATTTATACTCCAGGTAATCATGGAAGAAGGAGTCTAAAGAAAGATTATCACGGAGCACACGATAATTTTGATTATCTTGTCGCAGAAATCGCAAGACTCCATTGTCAAGACATCAAAAACGTTGACTTCTTAATTCCTGATTCCTTTTCTGCTAATATTGAAATTAGAGGACATGGTTTTTGTGTCAGTCACGGTGACTCTGTGCGTAGTTGGGGTGGGTTACCTTGGTACGGACTCACACGTAAAGTTGCTAAGTGGTCGAGCCTAAATGCTTCTATTGATCGTAAAATCAAATATTATCTTTTTAGTCATTTTCATCAAGCTGCTACTTTACCGAATCTTAATGGTGAAGTGATTATAAATGGAGCTTGGTTGGCTACGGACCCTTACGCTTTTGATGCTATTACTGCTTGGTCAGAGCCAAGTCAATGGCTTTTTGGCGTACATCATAATCATGGAATCTCATGGCGGTTAAAAGTCAATTTGAAAACGGAACGAGAATCCTTAGGACCTACTAGGTACAGTCCATTAACAAAGATGTATAATGAAAATTTGTACTAAATGTAAGCAAGAAAAAGAAGATTGGGAATTTTCTAATAGTAGTAAAAATAGAGATGGCTTACAATCTTGGTGCCGAGAGTGTTATAATAAAAATAAAAGAGAAAATAGACATAATCAAGATTTACTACATAATTACGGTATTACTGAAATACAATACGAATTGATATTAAAATCGCAAGAGGGTAAATGTGGTATTTGTGGTTCTGACAAACCTAGCAGAAATGATAAGTATTTTTCTGTAGATCACGATCATAAAACATTTCGGATTCGTGGATTGCTTCGTCATAAATGCAACACTCGACTTACGGCTCTTGATGATAAAGACTGGCACCAAAAAGCATTAGCTTACTTGGAGAAGGCTAAATGATATTACGCCTTAATGACAATGACATGTCAATAATCGCCGAGGATAGTATGGACGCAGCCTACCTTAAAAGCATTTTCAGCGGTGAGATTAAAATCATTAAAGATACAATGACAGTCAGAAACGGCTTCCATATTACCAATGAAAAGGAAGTTGCTATCACTTTTACTAAGGTAGAACAATGAAGAACTATGAAGTAAAAGAAATTGAAATCGATAAAATCTATAATGATAATGAATTTAACTGTCGTGGGCAAATTTTGCCAATGGATATTGTTGATCTTGCGAAGGACATTGAACAGAACGGGCTACAGTTTCCTATCGCGGTACAGCCTGCTAGTGATGTTAAAGACGGAGTACCTGAAGGTTTTGACTTTAGAATCGTTGCTGGTCATCGTCGTTTTGTTGCTCATAGGGTATTAAAACGAGAAACAATACCTGCTATGATTAAAATTGGTCTTGATGAAGTTCAAGCTCGATTAGTTAATCTTAGTGAAAATCTAAAACGTAAAGAATTGAACATTCTTCAAGAGGCTAGAGCTGTTAATCGACTCAAAGAATACGGTATGACACAAGAAGCTATTGGCATCGAATTAGGCATGTCTAGGACGTGGGTGCAAGTGCGTTTTCATCTTCTTGATCTTCCTGACGATATTCAAGAAGAAGCTGCTGCTGGTATTCTCAATCAATATCAAATACGTCAAATTTATACTCTTGATTCTACTGATAAGCAATATGAAGCTGTCCGTAAAATCAAAACTGCTCGGTTGCATGGTGAGAAAAATATTGATATAGGTAAGAAGCCGCAAGAAGATCCATTCAAAAAGAAACGTCAAAGTAAAATGGCAGTTCAAGAAATGATGAATCATATGGCTAAAACTATTGGTTATGGTTTGCATACCCGTGTTTTGGCTTGGGCTAATGGTGAAATCAATTCTGCTGAGATATTCTTTGATATTAGACGTTTTGCTAAAGATCGTAATATTGATTATAAAGTCCCTATTCAAGGAGTAATAACATGAAAAAGCGTACAGTAAAAAATATTGTTCTCTGGTCATTAGTTATACTTTGTATTGTTAGTGTATCTATTTCTACTTGGTGTGTTCTAGATATTCAGAAGCATAATCAGCGAGTTATTGACTATAATCTAAAACTTATTAGATCTAATAGTAACTTATTGGATAGACAACTTGATTTTGAAATCGTTATTAAGAATCAATCTTGTGTTATCAAAACCCAGGCTGACCATATTCTCAAAATAACAAATGAAAAGAAAATAATTCATGAGCGCGCTCTTGATATACGAGTTGAGAATCAAGAATTACAAAAAGCTGTCGAAAATTTGAGAAAAGAGGTCAATTATTTAATGAATCAGATTCAAGGCTATCGGCAACAATTGAGTCCAAATTATCTTAAGGAGATATAATGCTCACTTGGGAAACTCTTCAAAAACGCCTTAAAGCAAAACGAACAGGATCAATAGACTCTGATGCTGAATTGATTTGGCAATTACTTACTGTTGTCAGTGTGCATCCTAATTATAGGCATTTAGTTCCTGAGGATGTTTTTAATCTTATCAGACAAAAAACATTAGAGATAGGATAATGTTGATATTTGATACGGAGACTTGCGGTCTTTGTGGACCTATGGTCCTCTTGCAATATGCGCAAGATGATGGTGAAATCAAACTCTATAATATATGGAAAACCCCCATTAAAGATACTATAGAATTATTAGAGTGGATTGCTAATCAAGAAGTCTGTGGTTTTAATTTAGCTTTCGACTGGTTTCATATCTCTAAAATCTATACTATGTTTTCTATGTATCCTGATCAGGATGCAATACCCGAGGATCATATTGAAGAATTAGCAATCTTGGAAGAAAAAGCCCGTTTCAGTCCTCTTTGTATTAAGCCTAAAGCTGCTTTGGATTTGATGCTTCATGCACGGAAGGGGACTTTTCAATCATTGATGCAGCGTAATGATATTAGAGTCAAACGCGTGCCAACACGATTAGCTGAATCACTTCAAGTGGAGTTAGAGCGTCGGATAGAGCTTGAAGGTATCTATTTTGCTAGACGTAAAGATCAACATGCTCCTCAGTGGAGTATTCGTGATGTTCATTATCCTGATGGTGAAATTAATCCTAACTTCAAAGATATTGTTCTAAAGTTCAGTGCTTCTGGTGCATTAAAAACTTTAGCTGAACATGCTCTTGGTTACAAAAAAGATGTCATTCTAAAAATAAAAGATGTTGAAGTTGATAAAGCTTGGCAACCTAAAGAATTAGGTTATGCTCCTTTTGCTCTTGCTATTAGTTCCAAAAAAGATTGGACGTGGCCTGATGTTATCAGCAATCACATTAGTCATTGGGCATATAATCCACTAGCTCGAAGATATGCTGGTGATGACGTAAAATATACCCGAGACCTTTATCATTATTTTCATTGTCCTGAGGCAGGTGATGTAGATAGTGAATTAGCATGTATGGTTGGTGCTGTTCGATGGCGAGGTTTTGCTGTCGATATTCCTAAGCTCAAGCAGCAGAAACTAGAAGCTATTGTAGCTAAAGCTGAGGGTAAGATTCCAACAGCCCCAAGCGGCGTGAAAGGGTATCTTAATGAAGTAATGACAAACCTTGAAGCTAAGGTTCTTAATGAAGGTACAGGACGAATAATCTTAGAATCAATTGCTGAATGGAAGAAAGATGATGATAAAATCCACCCAGCAGCAATCCGTGCTAAAGAAGTATTGAAGGCTAGGGAAGCAACCAAAGAAATTGAGACTCTTGATAAGTTGATTAGAGCAGGGAGATTCCACGCATCCTTTAAGATAATAGGTACTTTAAGTTCGAGGATGTCGGGAACTGATGGCTTGAATCCGCAGGGAATAAAAAATACTACTGCAATCAGATCCTGTTTTCCATTGGCTGATCCTGATTTTATACTCAGTGGCGGAGATTTTATAGCCTTCGAAATAACTATTGCCGATGCTGTCTATGAAGATCCTGATCTCCGAGCCGATCTTTTAGCGGGTAAAAAAATTCATGCTCTCTTTGCTCAAGAGCTTTTTGATATGTCATATAATCAAGTAATGGCTTCTAAAGGTACAGATGCTGATAAATATGTAGACGGAAAACGTGGCGTATTTGGGATGATTTACGGTGGAACAGAATACACGCTTCAAACTAGGATCGGTATTTCTGAAGAAGTAAGTATCAAAGCCTACGAAGGCTTTGCAAAGAAATATCCTGGCATCGGTAAAGCCAGAGAACGTATCAAGAAGATGTTTCAATCAATGAGCCAGCCAAAAGGTATTGGTACAGCCGTCGAATGGTCTGAACCCGCTGATTATATTGAAAATCTTTTAGGATTCAAGAGATATTTTACTCTTGAAAATAAAATTGCAAAAGCCCTTTTTGATTTAGCACAAAATCCACCGGAGTCTTGGAAAAAAGTACGAATTAAAGTTCAGAGGCGGGATAGACAGCAGACGGCTAGTGGAGCCTGTCAAAGCGCTCTTTATGCTAGTGCTTTTGCAATACAGGGAAGCAATATGCGGGCTGCCGGAAACCACGAGATTCAGAGCACGGGTGCTGAAATAACAAAAGCAGTTCAGAAAAAGATTTGGGACCTACAACCTTCAGGCGTACATCGTTGGTTGGTTCAAAATATGAACGTACACGATGAGATTTTATGCGTCTGTTCACCGGAAATGGTAGATAAAGTCGCTGAAGTTGTTAATGAAACCATGGAATCTTTCAAACCAATAGTACCGTTAATAGCCATAGGCTGGGGAAAAGAATTAAAAACGTGGGCGGACAAATAGAAACTAAGAAAGTGGCAGACTACTTGGAGAAGCATAATGAAATTGTCAGCAGTTGATATTCAATTTAATCACCACAAAAAGACACTAGAGTTGAGGAAGTTTGATCGAGTGGTTCAGAGTAGTGGTTTCCAGGACGCTTATAAAATAGCCAATCAAAGTGATAGATGGGATGTTTCTGCTATTATCATAGAGGGTAGACTCTTTGACTTAAAGCATTGGATTAGACGACATCTTTATAATGATTTTAAAAATCATTCTGTCGCAGAGTTAAGGATATTAGCAAGTGCCCATCAAATTAAATATTATAGTCGTTTGACAAAAGCTGAATTGATAAGCAAACTTATTAAGAAAGGTCTCACAGATGGCGATAGCAAAGGATACGCGGGAAACGATTATAAGTCTATTAGAGAAGATGAAACCATTATTGATAGTATCCGGCATACCTCAAAGTCACATCCGGCTACGCTCAGGACAACATCACATAAAAACCTACATTAAGGCTTTTGATTGGCTTCATGAATTATTTATATCTTCAGAGTATAAAGAATTAGAATATGTCTATAAGTTATTACCACTACGAATTTGGAAAAGTTATAAGCTTTTTGAGATCGAAGGACTCCGAGAACAAATACTTTTAGAAAAAGCATCTAAAAAATTAGTAAAGAGATGGAGACACAAACGCTCAGCGCTCTTCGGTAAAGATCGTAAGAGTGATAGCAATATTAAAATTAGAAAGGATTACATATGACTAAAAGAAAATTACAAGCGATACTCAGAGAGTCTGCTTTTAGCCCTAGCAAACCAGGGCCATTGAAAATTATTAGTGATGTGGGTTCATTAAATTATTGGATTACTAGAGCTATTGAATTATCAACATTATCTTTAACCGCTTTAACAACCGATCAACGCCAACATTATTTGAAGCAAGCTATTAGTCTATTGGCGTTAGCAAGAATGACGATTGATGAAAAGTCTAAATAATAAAACTGGTTTCAAAGGTGTGTATCCACGACCCAATGGGCGTTTTCGTGCTATTATATTTTTATTTAGTAAGCGAATAAATCTTGGTGATTTTAATACTGCGGAAGAAGCTGCTGAAGTCTATGATGTTTTTTATGAAAAATATAGGAATAATTCAAATGTATTTACATCTTTTATCCATAAAAATAATCAACAAACAAAAAAATTTTGGAAAACAAAAAAACGACAAACAGGTTATTTTGGCGTAAAATATGATGAACGTCGAAATAATTATTGTGCACATATAAGTGTGAATAATAAATTTATTTTTCTTGGAAATTATGAAAATCCCGGTGAAGCTGCATTAGCTGTTAATCGGTATATAGATCGTTTTAATTTAAATACACCTAAAAATGATATTTCAATCAATGATTTAATTATTATTAAAAGGAAAGAAAAAGAATACCAACAACAATTAATAGAGTATGAGGAAGAAAAAGAAATGCGAAAACCACGAATAAAAGGAAAGCACGGCAAAGAATGGAAAATTCAACGTGATATAATTCGTTATCTTGAAGATAGAAATTGGATGGTAAAAGTCGTCTGTGCTTCTCTTTTTAATTATGGATTTCCTGATCTTCTCGTGTGTCATGCTAAATATGGAATTAAATTAATAGAAGTAAAGGTGGCCACAAGTTTTCGTTTTACACCAGCTCAACTTCGAGATTTTAAAGAATTTATTTCTCATGGCGCTCCTATTTATATTCTTACAGCGGCTAACGAAGAGAATTATCAGCGTCTTTTTAGAAAAAGTAATCTCTGGATCTATTTAGGGGGTTTCAACGATGGAAAATAAAATTCAACAAACTTTTGTAATTATCAAACCTGATGCAATTGAGCGGGGTTTGATTGGTAAAATTATCTCTAGATTTGAAGATAAATTTCTTAGAATCACTGTTATCGAAATACGGTGGAAGAATAAAGAATGGTGTAAGCAACACTATTCTCATGTTCCTAAAGAATATTATCCGCCATTAGAAGATTTTATGACTGCTGCACCGATCATTGGTATGGTACTAATGGGGCCAGAAGCGATCTGGACTGTGCGACAAATGATTGGAAAAACAAATAGTCTTGAAGCATTACCAGGTACGGTTAGGGGCGATTATGGTAGTCATCCTATCAGATATAACTTAGTTCATGCTTCTGATTCTCAAGAAGCAGTAGCTAGAGAAGTAGAATTGTTCCTTGATGACAAAACGGATATTTCCGATGAATAAGAGAATCGACTCAACTTGTCTCAAAGCTGATGCTACTGAAATTGATATAATAAAACTATGTCTTGATGCTGAGGAATATAAGTTTCGAGGTGTTTGTGTTCCTCCATGTTATGTTGCACTAGCAGCAGAACAATGTGATTGTGAAATCATTGCTGTGATCGGCTACCCTTATGGCTATAATTGTAATACTACCAAAATAACTGAAGCTGAACTTGCGGCAAAACATGATGCTACGGAAATTGATGTTGTTTGGAATCTTTCTGCTTTTAAGAGTTTCCGTCATTGGAAAGTACTTCTTGAATTAAATACAATTGTTAAAGCGGTTCCTGGTCTTATAGTTAAAGTTATTATTGAAGAAAATTATCTCGATGATATTGATCTCAGGACAGCATGGAAAATTGTTCGGGATAGTGGTGCTCAATACATTAAGACGGGTACAGGACTCTTTTCCGCTCGACTAAAAACAGTAAAAATTTGGAATAATTTTCATCAAGATGATTTGAAAATCAAAGCTGCTGGTGGTATCAATAGTCTCTCTATTGCAGAAGTATTTTTTGAAGCAGGTGCTGATGTTATTGGAACAAGTAATGCTGTGGATATAATGAAAGAATATAATGCTTTTACTTCCTGAGTTATCGCAAGAAGATATTCGACGATTTTGGTTTTATACACACAGACGTGGACCCAATGACTGTTGGACTTATAGACAAACACAAGATCGTCCTCGCTTCTAAAGGACGTAGTAATTTACCAACAGGTATAGAACATCATCGTTCCGCTGCAAAACTAACGGAAATTGAAGTTAAGGATATTAAAATCATGTTACAAAAAGGTTATACTCAACAGGTGATTGCTAATCAATTCGATGTTAGTCGACAACAAATCTCAAGAATTAGTACAAATAAAAATTGGAGTCATATATAATGCCGATAATGGGCTGCGTTAAAAATGGAAAACCTGGTTTCAAATTTGGTAAGAGTGGTGCGTGTTATACTTATACTGCGGGAAATGAAGAATCTCGGAAACGAGCTATCGAAAAAGCAAGAGCACAAGAGCGTGCAATCCGCGCTAGCGGGTGGAAGGAAAAGTCATGAAGAATATTGGTGTATTTGTTGATGTCTCTGATTTTTATTACAGAATTCAAAGAAAATTTGATGGAACTAAATTAGATTATGGTAAGTACCTCTTTCGGATAAAAACTTGGGGTAATGTCTTTAAGGCTCTTGCCTATGGTATGCAGCAAGAGAATGAAGCATCTGGTTTCATTAAATGTTTGAGAAGCCATGGATTCGAGACTAAATTTAAGCGTCCCAAGATTATCCGAATCAATGATCGTGAAATCAAGCAATGTGATTGGGGCAGTCAAGTAGTAATAGACATTGTTCGTCTAATAGAAAAATTGGATATTATAGTTTTAGGTGTCAGTAACCCTGATTACATTCCGTTGATTAAATGGATCAGGGACCAAGGTAAAGAAGTATTGATTTTTGGATCCTGCATTCCTAAGAGCCTTCGAGATACTGCTAATAATATCATTGAAATTGATGAGGAGTTATTACAGGAAAAAGATGATATTTCCAGCTAATCATACTTCAATTTTTATTTGGTATCTCAGAACATTAGATTCTGAGAGTCAAAGAGTCTTGCGTCCTCTGATAGATATTATGACTGACCCTAAGTGTACTGAAAGACAGCGGTTAATTGCTTACAATTACATTGATACTTGGAGATTAAAAAATGTATACCAGGACCAACTTTAAAACAAAGAAAGCTCTTAAAGAAGCAGTGTCTCTTGGTAAAACAGTATTGATTTTTCAACCCGGCCCATTCGGTTATGTACCAGAAAATGGTACTGCTTGTGTTGAAGGCCCACACTATCCTGAACCCCATCGTTGGTATGCTCAGGTTACTCTTGAAAACGGTAAAGTAGTCAAGGTTAAATGAAAGCAATACTACAAACATTGTGTGGTTGTGAACGAGAAATAGGAGTTACTTATCCAGCACCCTTAAAAATCGAAGTTCCATTATTCAAGAGAAGACGAATTACAATGAGTATAACATCAGAAGTATTTCTTGATGTATTTAAGATTCGTCGATTTTGTCTACAAAAAAGAGTACGACCTAATGAAATAGCCTATTATTTAGAGGATGAATAAATGAAACTAATTAGACAGCCTAATTCTTGGAGTTGTACTCTTGCGGCAGCCGCGATGGTTTTTGATTCTACAATTGAAGAGTTAATAAAATATATTGGTCACGATGGATCTGAAATTATTGTACCATCACTGAAACCGCCCGGTTGCTACAAAGGATTTCATATTCAAGAAATAGTAGACGTGGCTCTCTTATTCAATTACGCCTTAGTACCAATTGAAATATTACCTGTTCAAACACCAACAGGTCAACATGAATTCGCTATTGAAAAATGGGGTTTGTTCAGTAGTAATCAATCACGTTTTGATTTTTACTTCACTGGAGAAAGAGGACTATTAATAGGTAAAGCCAGAGAGTATTGGCACACAGTAGCTTTTGAAGAAGGAATGATTTATGATCCTAATGGTACTATTTATAATATAGATGATTGTAAATTACAAATCCAGACTCTCTGGATTACAACAAAATTATAAAATTAATTACATTATCAAGAAAAAGATATTATAATCATTGGAAAATTGATCGAAATATCAAATCATCCTAGAAAATACTTTAAGAATCCTCTTGACATTTATTTTATTTCAACTATAATAGAGTTAGCGGGCGTATGTACGCGAAGAAGATACTGTTCACTTTTCATGATGATTTGATTTTCCGAACTTGAGGAGAAAAGCAATGAGACTCGTGATTTCTAAAATTGAAATGCTCCCAAACACGAAAAAAGTAATGGAATGTGATATGATTTATTCAAAGGCGTTTGATGATTATGAAAATCATCCAGATCAGATTAGTTTCCTTGGAGATCTGTTTGTTAAAACTGGATGGAATTCTGATCGTAATATCGTTAGCTACAAGGAGATCTAGTGAAAGAAACAAATGTTGAGTTTGATTATTGTTATCCCGGCTCTGCTGTTGAATTAGGTCACGATTTAGATCTCGAGTTTCAACAAGCAGGTTGGTATCAAAAAGATAATTGTACTGTTCTTATTGTTCATTGTGAGATGGAATACAAAGCATATGTTTGGAATAAAATTGATCCGCGAAAACTTTTTGCTGAATTGTTAGATTTACCTGTTTTTAAGAATTAGGAGATTGTTATGTTTGTTGAATGGGATGAATTGGATGAGGCTGCTACTAATGAAGGTATAGCGTTAGTTAGTGCCTTCAAAATAAAACGACCAAGACAGCCTCATGGCGTCAACAAGGAAGATATTATCAAAGATTCAAGAAAAAGAGATATTCTAAAGGAACTGGGTGTTATCAATGGGAGAGTACGGTGAGAACAAAAATTCAAGGAAAAAGTTATTATCATCCTTTCGCTGTAGCTGATTTGAAGCAACCTTTAACAGATGATGAAAAAATCTTGGCTATCAAGGAGAAAAATTGGAATCTCCTAATCGAGACTCATATGCGTCTTGGCTGTTCGATCGCAGGACGCTATGTTAAGTTAGGTGGCAATTCTGATGAAATGGTTAGTGCTGCTATGCTCGGTGTCTGTGAGGCCGTAGATAGGACCAAACAAAATGGCCATGAGAATGTGACCGGATATATTATTCACTATATTCATCAATATTGCTCAAAAGCCCTGCAACAGGATTGCTTGATACCTGTGCCTAGACCTAGTAAAAAGAAGATTACTGTTTGCCCGATCACAGATGTCGCAATTGCTTCTGATAATAAAATCAATGAACTTAATGAAATTCTTGAAAGTATTACTAAAACAGAAGATGAAAAAATGGTAATCTTTTTAAGACAACAAAATTACACTGATTATGAAATCAGTGAAAAATTAAGTATTTCAAGACCAACTGTAACTAGAATTCGTCATACTTTATGGGAGCGTTTTAACAATGTGTAATGATATTGAAAAAAATTGGTCGGAGCGTTACAATGAAACAGTCAATAATCCACCAGCCGATGGTACTATCTTAAAGACTCTTGGTGGTGGATCAGCAAAATTGGCCGTAGAGATTGTAGAAGGTTCACCTCCATTTATCTATAGTCGAATTTATGTGCCTGAAATTATCGGTGCAGAATTAGGTTGGTATCTTCAGTCCGAAGATCAAGATACTTACCACGGATGGAAATGTATTTTGATGCCTAGAGCCCGTGCCGAATTGATTAGGAAAATTGGTTTGAGTGGTAACACCGTGATGGTAAAATCACTTAAAATAGTTAGGAAGAGCCAAAGTGGTAAAAGTTTCCTTTGTGAAGTGGAGGAATATTGATGATTACTGTTCGTGTAGATGGTTATTGGAGCGCAATTCCGATTCCAGAAAATTATCGTATTGATAATGGTCCTTGTAATTCAAAAGAACAGGATTTTGCTGTATTTGAATTTCCAATCAGTGTAATTGGATATTATTTAACTATTTTAGAAACAGCAGGTTTCCATTTCACAGTTAGTGGAGGTAGTTAAATGCATTTGGCAATGGGTTTTATGGAAGAGTATGCTCTTCTTTGGTCCATACATGTCAAAGAAGGTATAAGATCAGAGGAAGTTGCTAAGACGTTAAATAAAGTCAGCGCTGAAGCTAATTGTTGCAAAAAAAGTCCCGGACTCTGGCCTGATCAAATTTTTATGATAAAAAATGGCAAAAAAGGGCCTGAAGTTTTCACTAGATATGTCGCAGGTACGCATTATCCTGAACAAATATACGATGGTAGTCTCTTAGAAAGTTGGAAAAATTACCATATCAGTCCTGAGTGATTGGTTGTATATTAATGCAACAATAAATCAAGGAAGACCTATTGTTGATTGTAAAATCAATGAACGTGGTGAGTATGAAAAAGGTTATTGTCGTTTTAAGAGTAAAAATTATGAACGTTGTCCCACTTGCGGTGGGTTAGTTATTATGCCTTGTTTGCTTTGTTCTCTTGAAAGGAGAAAATAAAATGTTAGGTTTTTATTTTGAAGACCGTAGTTCTTTTAGAAATCGCTTGCACATTTGTATTTTTGATTTTTTGCTTATTTGTCATTGTTTCGTTTCCATTTTAACTTTTCGTACTCTTGGGTTAAGGTGGCTTGATTGGTATATGGATTGGTATATGGGACGTGACCTTAAAAAGAAAGGATAGAAATGACCTCACTACCAATTACGATTGATATTGCAAATCATCCTGTTGAACTTAAAGTTACTAGCAACCATGCAGGAATGATTGGAACTCTGGTAATTAATGAAGGTGGGCTTGGTTTCAAGCCTCCTTGTGCCAAAAAAGACGTAGAAGCTTTTGTTCCTTGGAATAATTTAACTGATTTAATTGCCCTTCACCAAAGGATAAAAGAACGATGATTCGATACTAGAGTTAAAATCGGGTCAGCAATTCTCAAAGAGAAAGGTATCGATGGAGACGGTTCAGTTCAACAATCAAGAAATAACAAAAGCACTAGGTGAAAATGATGAAGATTTTATTGACAATTCCATTTGTGTTGATATGGCTAACGCTTACGATTCCTGCCCATATTGTGGGAGCGATGATTGCGTGTCTTGTCTACGGTTATCGGACAGGTTATCTCCGAGTTTTGACAACAATAACAGGTAATAGTCGTTATTTGATTTAGGAGATTGAAAATGAAACTTGAGTTTCTAATGCTGGCTCATAGATTTGATCCTAAAAAATATTATATAGGTGGCTATTATTTAAGTGAGAAATTAGATGGTACCAGAGCCTATTATGATGGAGGAATCAGCAGAGGGCTACCAGCATCCGAGGTACCATTTGCTAATTGTATTAAAGATGGCCGTCTAATCAAAAAAGTTACTGCTACTGGGCTTTGGTCAAGATCAGGTAAGGTTATTCATGCTCCTGATTATTGGCTTAATCAATTACCGAAGTGTCCTCTTGATGGAGAACTATTCCTCGATCGTGGTTGTTTCCAGGAACTCAGAACGATTGTTGCCGAGCACGTACCTGGTCCAAATTGGCAAGATATTAAGCTTATGGCTTTTGATTCTCCACCTTGGGAAGAGTTTGCTAGAAAACGTGAGATTAAAATCAGAAGTGAATATAGTTACTGGATACCTGATTGCGAAAAATGGTGCAAGGAACGAGCAAAAAAATTAGAGATTACTAGCGTCCAACTTTCTTGGACTTTTGAGCATATTAAAATCTACCTAGAAGGTAGGTGTAAAGGTGTAGCCTATGCTTTACAACAAGAAAGATTGCCTTTAAGACATAGTGATGCTATAAAAAGAGTCAATGAAGCTTTGGATAATTTTGTTAATCATGGAGCTGAAGGAGTAATACTCAGAAATCCGGCATCTCGTTGGGAGTGTAAAAGGAGTCATAGTCTTCTAAAAGTAAAGCCATTCAATGATGCTGAGGGTAGAATCATTGGTTTTACCTCTGGTAGAGAAACAGATCGCGGCTCTAAGCTTCTTGGAAAAATTGGAGCTTTAATCCTGGATTATAATGGAAAAAGATTAGAACTTTCAGGATTGACTGACCAAGAAAGACAGTTTGAAAGTGAAGCAATGGGAGTCCATGCATCTAATTATCCTGGCGAAGACATGCCAGAATGGTTCCAAGGAAAATATTTTAAGAAGGGTAACATTGTTACTTTTAAGTACCGCGAATTAAGCGACGATCTAATTCCAAAAGAGGCTCGCTACTGGAGACAAAAAAATGTGTGAAGATAATCTTTATGATGATGATTTTTATGGACGCCGCGATAGTTATGATGACGGCTATGATGATGGCTATAATGATGGTCAAAAGACCGGTTATGGCCAAGGCCATAAGGTAGGCTATAGCACTGGTTATAAAACTGCTAAAGAAATATTTAATATTAAATCAACACAACTTTTAATCTTAGATGAAATTGATCGTAAAATCCATAAATTAAAAACTCTAATAGCCAAGACTCCCAAATCATGAGTGTTCCTGAAGTTAAAATCGAAATTCTTGCTCCATTGACCGAAGAAATTGATGGTCCGCAGGCAGATCCTGATTGGATTGAGAATATGTGGACCCAATTAAGAATAAAACAACCAGTTATTGCTGGTTATCTTAATACGATTAAAGATGAAAGCGCAGTAGTAGTAGGGATGATAGTCTATAGGATGCTTGATTCCCAAATTAATGCTAATGAATTGGAGGAACTATTATCATGAAGATTGAACTAACCAGAGAATTAGCTGAGTGTATTGTTGAAGCAGAAAATGTTTGTTTTGGTGAGAGTCAAAGACCATGTGATGATGATGTATGGAATGAACTGCTTGACCTTATCATAAATGAGTATAACATCATTCCTTACAGAAAGATACCATGATGAAGATTGAACTAACCAGAGAATTGGCTGAATACATTGTTGAAGCAGAAAATGTTTGTTCTGGCGAAAGTCAAGGTCCAGAATTAAAAGGCGAGTGGTTAGAATTATTGAGACTTATTAGGGATGAGTATAAAATTACTCCTTACGAAGATATATCATGATACCACTTATAACCAAAGAAGTATGTTCAACATTAAATATTGAATTGCAAAAAGAAGGCCTAGGTTGTTTGACACAAACAATCGAGAATCTTGAATCCTTGCAGCCTCATCTTTTTCAAGAATTATCTCAAGGCAGTGTAGTTATCACTGCAATGCACGGAATAGCTGCTGGTGAGGCGTCATTGCGATTAGCGTTAGTTGTATATAAATTAGTAGAAAGTCAACTAGATGTGAATCAACTTGAGGAGTTGTTATGAAAAGGATTTTACTATTAAATGGTGAATGGACTCTTGTTAGTGATGAGGATTATATCTGGGCCGTGGGTTTTAATTGGTGTCCTACTAATAGTGGTTATGCTCAGACCAGTATAGATGGTAAAAATTACTATTTACATAGACTAATTGCTGAAAGAATGAGTCTTGATTGTTCAAATCAAATAGATCATATTAACAGTGATAAAAAAACAATCAAAGGAATAATTTAAGAGCTGCCACTAGTAGTCAAAACCACGCAAACGCACGACATCGAAATGGAAAATCGGGGCTTAAAGGCGTAAATTGGTTTGCACGTGATAATAAATGGCAGGCACAAATTACAGTTAATTACAAAAAATATCATTTAGGCTTATTTGATACTAAAGAACAAGCCCATGCAGCTTATTGTAAAGCTGCTGAACATTATTTTAAGGAGTTTGCAAATGCGGGTGCCATCCTACCTTAGTCCGACTTCAATTTCATTGTATCAGCAAGACGTTGAAGCATTTTATATGCGGTATCTTGCCGATCATAAAATGCCAAGGGAGCCGCAATCGATGCCTATGAGTATTGGAAGTGCCTTTGATGCAAGAGCAAAATCTTATCTCCATGAGAAGCTCTTTGGTAAAGGGGCCGATCCTAAGTATGATTTACAGACACTCTTTGAAGAACAGGTAGAGTCCCATAATCGTGACTGGGCTTGGGAAGAAAGTGAGTTTGTTTTTAATCAATACAAGCAGGCTGGCTGCCTTGGAGATTTAATACTGGAACTTAATCAATCTGTAGGAAGACCGAGATTTGAATTCAGTATCGAAGATACTATCTCCACACAGATCGGCGATATTCCTTTGCTTGGGAGGCCAGATATTTTCTTCATAAATTCTGAAGGCGCTAGGGTGATTCTTGATTGGAAATGTAACGGGTATTGTCGTGATAGTCTAACGAGTCCTATGAAAGGCTACATCAAACTGAGGGAGATTGGGAAACCAGAAAAACAACATCGTGATTGCCATCCTATGTTGGTTAATGGTATAATGATTAACGTAGCTATGTATCTTGAGGACGGTAACAAGAGTTATGCGGATCAGTTATCAATTTACTCGTGGCTACTCGGAGAGTCCTTCGGTTCAGAGAGTATGATTACAGGAATAGATCAAATTTGTGGACCTAAGGATCGTTTGAGGTTTGCTACTCACAGACTCAGAATTAGTGCGGACTATCAATTCGAGTTGTTAGCTTTGATTGAACAGATTTGGCAAACTATTAATTCTGATCATATTTTTCATGATATGTTACCCGAGGAATCACAAGCTCGTTGTGAACTTCTTGATAGTATCAGTAATCACGAAAGTGATCCAGCTTTTCAGGAATGTTGCGAATGAGTATAGAAAATCTCAAACCAACTTGGATTGAATATCTTTACGATATTGATATTAAAAGTTTTTATTGGCCGTGGCCTAAGGAGGGTTGGGATAATATCAAAGGCTATATTTTTAGAACCTATATTTTGAAGAATACTCCAAAGGGTTTCACAAGTTTCAAAGTAGGTCCAGATTGTCTGAGAATAATCAAAATTGCTGTTCATCCTGATTATCGAAGAATAGGTATTGGGAGCCTTTTAATGGATGATTTGGTGCATATAGGTATTAGTCAGAAGAAATCTAAGTTAGAAATGATTGTCCATGAGGAATGTAAATATTTAGATTGGTTAAGAAATAGAGGATGGCGGGCAACTACCGTTGAAAGAGGATTATTCCCTGATGGTACTGATGGTTATACCTTTGAAAGAAAAGTGATACAATAAAGATTTTATTATCAGAAAAGAGTATGATTATGAATAGTGTCTATCTTGCTGGAAGTATTACAGGTTTGAGTTATCAAGAAGCTACAAATTGGAGGAAACGCTTTCAGGCCCTTGTTGGTCCTAAAATTAAGTGCTTTGATCCAATGAGAGGTAAAAGATTCTTAGAAAATGTAAAGGAATTAGGGAATTGCTATGAGCATCCTTTGGCTACAGCTCAAGGCATTATTGTTAGGGATCATTTTGATTGCCACCGTTGTGATGTTTTATTAGTTAATTTTCTTGATGCCAAGATTGTGAGTATCGGAACGTGTTTTGAAATTGCTTGGTGTTCTCAAAGACGGATACCAATAGTGCTGATTATGGAGCCAGAAGATAATATTCATAATCATGCTTTTATTACTGAGGCTGCTAGCTTCAGGAGCACTTCTTTGATTGAAGCAGCAGAGATTGTAAAAGCAATACTCCTTTAAGAAAGAGGTAATAATGTTCAAGATTCGTCGTCGTAGACTGGAGAGTGTTTCTTTTGGTAATAAGATTCCTCGATTCCTTGATAAATTCAGGAAGCAGAGGAAAGAGGTTCTGAATATCAGAGTACGATTAGCTTCAGCGCGGAAGTGGATGTGGTTGAGTTTGGCGGTTATTGCTGTGGTAATAGCAGTAGTGGCTATTAAGTATTCACCTAATATACTAGGATTATTTTAATGCTGCTCTAATGGCAGCAGAACAATTATACGGAGAGTTTGCTTATGGGTAAAATACGTCTTTATAATCAAGATTGTCTAAAGTTCTTAGAGGACTGCGGGCACTATGACTGTATCTTCCTCGATCCTCCTGATAATACCCGAGTAAAATATCAAGGATTCGAGGATTATAGGAGTGATTACTATGAGTGGCTGGAAAAAATATTGCTTTTAGCTATTACTAAAAGTAAGGTTACTTGGCTTAGTTATAATGCGATTCATGATCTTAAAATCAAGGCAACCTTAGCCGAGATTCTAAAGTCTAATTATTTGACTCGGAATGTTAAGATGCTGATTTGGAGGTATACTTTTGGGCAGTATAATGATAAAGATTGTGCTAATGGCTACAGACCGCTGTTGCGGATAGCTAGAGTAGATTGGAAGCCTGATGTTTCTAAAATCAAAATTCTCTCCAAGAGAATGAAGATTGGAGATTCTCGGGCTAAAGGATTAAGGGTTCCTGACGATGTTTGGGAGTTTTCGAGGATAGTAGGTAATAGCCCGGAGCGGAGAGCCTGGAGTCCCTGTCAGCATCCCGAGGCTCTTTTGAGGAGAATCTTTTTAATGTCTTCAGGTAGCAGGTTCCTTGATTGTTTCTGTGGGAGTGGAACCGGAATTAGAGTAGCTAAGCAATTAAAGCTTGATCTCGATAGTGTTGAAATTAGTAAAGTGACTTGTGATCATTTAATGGAGGAGCATAATGAAATTACTTACATTAAGTGATTAAAGCAGCAGTATTTACATAAAATTTAAGGAGAATATAATGCTTTTAGTGAACAGAAGAATTTTTAATCTTGATGATTATAGTGATAATATTTTTAATCTTGAAGAAATAGCTCACGCTTTAAGTTTCACTTGTAGATGGGGCGGAAATTGTAATGTTTGGAATAGTGTAGCAGAACATTCAGTGATGGTTTCGCGGGAGATGGAGGAATTCAAAGCCTACGGGCTATTGCATGATTGTAGTGAATGGATATTTCCTGATTTACCTAGTCCATTAGCTAAAGTAGTACCGGACTACAAGCGGGAGACCGAGAAGTTACAGAAGGTTATTTACAAGAAGTTTGATTTATTTTGGGAAGAACCTAAAGAATTAAAGAAAGCAGATCTTAAAATCAGGGAAAAGGAATATCAGGATTATGTCATAGGAAGTAAAGAGTCCTGGAATCCAGAAGAAGGGCAATTTTGGTTTTTAACAGAAGCGAGAAAATTAGGGATACCCTTCCAGGGTGTCCATTAAAAGAGGCGCTTGGGATCATTTTTGGCGAATATTATGATAACTTTAAGTGTCAGAATCCTGACACCCTCTAATGGGGGGGGTATCATCCTAATAGGGTTGTATTATTCTGCCTAGTCATTTTGGTTGTACCCTCCCCAGAAGGAGGTACCCGAACGGTACGCCCCTCAAACCACCCGACGATGTAAGTCTAATGATAGCAATGGGTTACGACTCCCTACTACCACTCTTCTTTCTATTACTCTACTACTAAAAGTAATAAAGAAGTAAGAGTATATAAGGGTAGTGGAACGGGCTGGGTGTCTGTAGACTGTAACTTCCGCAGAATACCCCTTTCTAGGCCCTCAGTGGCTCTCTAAGCCGCTATCTTTTTGCACTTGGGTACGGACACCCTTTCTTGTAACTCTCCTTAACGGCTCTCTAAGCCGTTATCCCCAGGAAGAAGGGTGTCAGGAATCTGACACTTAGCGTTATCATATTTTTGGCCAAATTCCATCCCGGAATCCTCGATTTCATCCCAGATTTTAAGAATCCTCGACTCCTCGATTTAAGGTTACTAGCTTCCTCGATTTCAAAATCATGGTGTAGAATCACATATTCGGGGTAGGCGTGTGACAGTGTAGGATCGAAGGTGCGGGGTAGCGTGTACGCATAGATTAGATTTTTAATGATGTTTGCATATTCCTTATAATTGATACTAAAATCATTATCGGAATATCATATCATTAGTGATTTTGTGGACGTGTCAATAACAAAACATTGGTGCATCTTTTCTACATCATTATAACATTTGATTATTTTGTTGGCACACTTTAACTCTTTACTCTGTAAAGACTTAGGATTATTCTGAAATGTTTGGCATAGAAAATGCTTCATTATATACTTCGCGCGAACAGTACATTTCTGATTAGGAGGATTGTAATGAAGCCCTGTGAAAAGTGTGGTAATCCAGCTGAAGAGGGTTATCGGTTCTGTGCCAGTTGTATCGGTATTATTAAGAAGGCGATTCGTGATGATTATCGTGGTGTTATTGACTGTACCTATCGTCCGCTTTCTGCTCAAGAAAAGGTTAGTGAGACTCGCAACGGTATCGATTAGTATAACCAGAACATTAGGAACATTAGGAAATTTTCCAGAATTTACTGGACAATGGCCGGGAGTAGTGTATAATAGAGTATAGGGGCAATGGTCACTAATTGAAAGGGTTGCTATGCATACTGTTAGGATTGTACTGGTCGATGGAAGTAAGCATAAGCGTAAGGTGTCTGGCACTTATGCGAATTGCGTTCGAGCTATTGTAGCCGAGTTTGGTACACACCACATCGTTAGAGTATGGGTATCAGGGATTGATCGGACGGCGGACTTCATTAGTTACTCCAGGGGGTAGGACGAAAATCGGTAATCTCTAGAATCGGGAAAATAGGATGATATGATTTTTCGATTTTACTTAATCCTCACAAGTCTACCTTGATTGTAAAATCATTCCTACAATCTTCGACAATCTGGGCTTTCGACTTGACTTCTGATGTAGGTAGGCAATACTTGAGTATAAGGGGACAACAACGCAAAGGAGAAACAATGGTCACTACACTTATCACTTTTGCAGTTATCGTCGTCTTGGCAGCCGTTATCAATACTGCTGTTAATCCCCGCACATTCTAGGAGTAAAATAGTTGCTGATGTTAGCGATTAGTCTAATGATGATAGTTATTGGGGTCGTCACCCTTTATTTCAGAATCCAGGTTTTCAGGAGTTACTGGTAAAATGAGAATATATCACAGATTGCAGAAGATTGTAAAATCCGATCAAGAACGAATAATGCGAAGAATCTTACAACCTGATAGGTTTGGGATAATTGTCACAATGTATTGGGTTGTCAATTCTCATTCAACTTATATAAAGGGAAAATAGTATGTTTGGTATGCTGATGGTTTTTATAGTGGTTGCAATGTATGCAACGGTCATATTCCTTTTTCTGGGTATACTTTTTCCGCGGGCATTTCAATCCGAATCAATAGCAATGGAAAACGTGATGATCGGCTTGTTGTCGATTTTATTGATCGTGTTATGTTTTCTGGTTTTCTGAGGAGAAGTTATGAAACAGCACAAAAATGGTGGCGGTTGGATTGCAGAAACTGCGACGATCGCAGAGACTGCTTACATTGGGTACAATGCGATTGTGGAAGATTACGCGATTGTACAGGATCATGCAATTGTAATGGGTTATGTAATTGTAATGGATCATGCAATTGTATTGGATTATGCAACTGTAAAGATTATGCAACTGTAAAGGATTATGCAATTATAAAGGATCACGCGGTTGTGCAGGATTATGCAATTGTAAGAGATTATGCAATTGTAAAGGATTATATGAGAATCTCGGATGATATGATTGGTTTCGGTCTAACCCCATAGGAGAATTGTTCCATTTGTTCTGTTTGTTCCGTTTCTAATTACTTTGAGGAGTTTGTGAGTTATGGCTACTAATGTTGCACGTATGATTCCTGTTGACAGTTTGGTGTTTGCGGACAATGTGCGTTCTCCGGAATGTACGGCTATTCCGCAGATGGTCGAAAGCTACCGTCGCAATGGTTATAAAGTTAATCACCCGTTGGTGGTATCTGAGAAAACCGACGGTACTTACCTGGTACTTTGTGGCAATCGGCGGGGTATGGCCCTGCATTGGCTTAGAGACAACGATAATGGGGCCTATCGAGCGGCTTGTCCTGCTGATTGTAAAATCCCTGCTATTGTGCATAAGGGATTGACGCAAGAGGAGGAGACTCTTTTGCGTATCGATCATTCGACGGACGAGGATCGTGTGCCCCTTGATGAGTGGAGTATTTACCTGGCAATCAAGCAGCTAGCTCTTGTGGGTATTGACACGCAAGAGCGAATTGCTGACAAGCTAGGGCTCTATTACACTAAGGGTAAGAACAAGGGTCAGCCGAATAGATCCTATGTGCAACCACGTCTTAACTTGGTAAGGTTGCCCTCTTTCGTTGAGGAGACAATGAGGGAGTATACCATTGATAAGGATCGGACTCCTCTTCGATGGTCGCATATTGCGGGATTATACAAAGCGTATAATGCCGAGTTTGTTGACTATCCAGAAAGTGATGGCCCTGAGTTCAAGGAAGCTTGGGAGAAAGCTATTACTCCTCTGGAATCTAAGGAGAAAAAGGGTAATGACGGGAAAAAGGAATTGACTCCTGCTGATGCAATCAAGCGGGCGCAGGTCGCTAGCTCTTGCGGGCTAGCTAGGGCCCTCCTAGTTGTGACTGGGCAATCTGATGACAATATCAGTGATATTGATCGTGAGATTGTTGAGGGTGAGACGGCTATCGTCACCCTTGCCAGTATCAAGGATTACCTGGGTGAAGAGGATTACACTCAATTGGTGGTATCTGCAAGGGAGCAGGCTACTATGCAGCAAGAAGCAAATACTCCTGTTGAGGTAATCACTGACTAGGCACATACCCCCTAATAGTAAGGCTGCTATTAGGGGGTATCTTTATGCGCTGATATTTTCGGCGCGCCGAATTATTTTGATTGTAGGCAAAAAACAGAAATTGCTTAGTTTACGAGGACTCAAGGATTCAAGGATTCGAGAAATCGAGGACTCTTACCTCATTGCCCTTGATTCCTCGATTCCTCGATTCCTCGATAGTAATATCTGGTGGGGTTATTTTCCCAACAGAAAGTGCACCCCTCCGATAGGGGATTTGAGAGCCCCATTAACTGAGAAGTCGGGATTGAATTTCGCCAAATAAAATCCCGAAAAATTTTCAGTTTTATTGCACTTTTTTACGATTTTCAGCGTATTATATAGTAGCAGGACAGAGAAAAAATTTTGAAAAATTTTCGCCAAATTTGATCCCGAAGATTTTAAAATCATGAGTGAAAATAAGTTTCAGCGAATTACAGATCCTGACGATCCTGAGCGTTGTCAAGGCGTAACAAGACAAGGACAATGTGATCTTAAAGCAGTATCTGGTGGTCGTTTCTGTTTAGCTCACGGCGGGGCTACTGAATTAAAAGCCCAAGAAACAGTAAATCTTAGGAATTATAGACTCGCTAAATTTCATACTCGAGCTAAAGAATTAGGAGACTCTGATCAAATAACTTCATTAAAAGATGAAGTAGCTCTTTTAAGAATGATGATTGAAGAAATGATTAATGGTTGCACTGATTCTCAAGAATTATTAATGCGAAGCGGCCCTTTGAGCGATCTGATTATGAAAACGGAAAAGTTAGTTAGTAGTTGCCATCGGCTAGATAGTAGGCTTGGTAATCTTTTAGATCGAACTAAAGTTTTACAATTTGCTCAAATTGTTGTAGAGATTATTGGTAATAAAATTGATGATCCTGAAACTCTGGATGATATTTCTAGTAGTATTCTTAAAGCATTAGGTGAACTCTAAAAGGATAGAGACATGAAAAAATGGTTCACTTCAAAAACGATGATTTGTAATATCTTAATTACTGCAGCTGGTGTTTTGGCTGTCCTTTCTGGCTCCGATTGGATCATGGAGAATCCACAGGCTTCTGCTATTATTTTAGCTGCTGTTGGTGGCGTGAACATGGGTCTTAGACTCTTTACCTGTAAGGCGATTAGATGAAGAAGAAGTATATTATTATTATTATTGCATTACTTCCACTATTATTATTATACCTTCCAACCAAAAAAGTTATTTTTTCTCAATCCCCTAATAATGCTAAAATTATTCTTACCGCTTTAGAGGAATGTGAAGTTGGAGAATTAGTAGAATTAGATGCTTCTCAAAGTAACGCTAATTCTTTCTCTTGGCGCGTTGTTCCAGGAACCAAGAATTTTAGAGTCATTGAAGAGGGTAAGAGGGCTCTTTTCTGTTCAGGACAACCTGGAAAATATCTTTTTATCTTGGCAGCCGCAAAACAGGATACAATTGATTGTATAATCCATACAATTCTAGTAAAACCAGCTGCCCCTCCTCCAACTCCGCCGGACCCCTTTATCTCTAAAGTTAAATCCTGGCTTCCTGTAAATTCTGATTCTGTAATCATTGAAAAATTAGCCCGGAGCTTTGAGAGAGTAGCAAGTGCTGGTCATACTGACGTATCAATCTTAGTTAAAACTACAGCATTAAGTAATCGAGGAATCCTCGGTCCTGACTTAGAAAGCTACAAACCCTTCCTTATTGCTTTTTCTAATTATCTTAAAGCTAATTACCAAGATAAAAGCATCGAAGATCATTTGGAACTTTGGTTTCGTATGGCTGCTGCTTTAAGATCATGAAACGACGCGATTTCCTAAAAGTGGCTGGAACAGCACCATTTCTTAGTGGTAGTTTTGGTAGTACTCCATTATTTGGTTGGATACCTGGTCATTATTCTCAGGAAAATCCTTTTAGGAATGTTGGTCGTCATCTTTATAAATTTGGTAGTGGCAAGGTAGCCTGTCTCTGGAAACCTTATGCTACGGTTACTGGTCGACCTTGGTTAGCTCACCATCAAGAAGGTCCAGATTGTGTCGCTCAAGCTTCTGGTAGTTGTATGGATATATTGACTACTATCCAGATTGCTTTGAAAAAGATTAAAGAGCGTTGGATAACTAAGTCTAGTACAGATATGATCTATTCTGGTGGCCGCAATATCATTGGTAAAGGTCAATTAGGCCGTGGTGGAGGTATGAATGGAGAGTGGGCTGTAAAATATCTCCAAGATTACGGTAATCTTTTGAGACAACCTTATCCACCTTACGACCTGACTCCTTACTCCGCAGAAACAAATCGTTATTGGGATCGTCAAGGAGTCCCTGAGAGTCTTTTGGAGATAGCTAAAGAACATCCACTCCTTGAATATGCTCCTGTTCATTCTTATGTCGAAGTCCGAGATAGTGTTGCAGCTGGCTACCCAATAGTCTTTTGTGCCAGTATTGGTATGAATAATAGTCATCGTGATAATGAAGGTTTTTGCAAACCCAATGGAGTTTGGTACCACGCTTGGATGATTATGGGGGTTGATGATGAATTTCATCGTCCTGGCGTCCTCTTAATGAACTCACATGGAGTAGGCTTCGGATCAGGGCCTACTCGTCACGATCAACCGCCAGGTAGTATATGGTTAGATGCAAAGTATGTTGACTATCAATGTAAGCATTTCGGGGATTCTTATGCTTTAAGCTTATTAAAAGGGTATCCGAAACCCGAGGAAGACTATATTCTGTGGTAAAAACTATTTTAACTATACTATTTTCATTATTCATTGGACCAGATACTGAAGTTCTAGTAATCAGCAAATACTGTAGTGATTGCCAAGAAGCTAAGATTATTTGTCAAAGACTCCAGAATCAAGGTTATGATGTTGAAATCATTGATCTTCATGGAACAATTCAGGAAAGAATTTTAGCTAGAGAACTTCAAGTTTTTCAGGTTCCAACATTAGTGATTAGACAACATGGCAATGTCCTGAGACGGGTCAAGGGAGTTAAAAGTGAAGGTGAATATCGTTCCTTGATTTCTAAGAAGCCTCTTTACTATCCTGGCTATACTGGAGTTATTAATTTTGTTAATAATTCAGTTAAAGTAGATGCTGCCTACGTTCAGATTATTAAAGGTGCAAAAAGTAGTTACTTTTCCTATCGGGAATATAATCCTGATGAACACCCTGAACTAGTCAAAGAGTATAAGATTACAAGATTACCAACAATAATTTTCATAAAACTTGGTAAAGAAACAAGCAGATACATAGGAGTACAAAAATATGGTTAAAAAGAAAAAGAAGTGGATGCAGAAAGCTGTGAAGCGACCTGGTGCTTTAACTAGAAAAGCAAAAGCAGCAGGGATGTCAATATCTGAATATTGTTCACAACCAGGTATTTCTACACAATCTAAAAGGCAATGTGCTTTAGCTAAAACATTTGCAAAGTATCGTCCTAAGAAAAAGAAAAAGAAATGAATTTAATTATTTTAGCTTTAGCTGTATCATCTATTAGTTATACAATAACAAGAAGTGTTCTTTTTGCACCAATTAGAAAAAAATTAAATTGGCGAGTATTAAAATGTTGTTATTGTCTAAGTCATTGGATTGCAGCATTCTTAATAATCCTTGATAATTATCCAATTGAATTTCTTGATTTTATAATCATTACTTTTGCTGTTATAACCTTAAGTATTCCTGGTATGTATATTATTGAACTTTTTCATCAACTCTTGGAGCGAGAAAATGATTTACCTAAAATATATGGTCCAACGCGCAAGGCATTGCTGTAAAGGAAACTAATCATAATATCAAATGCACGAACTTCAGGAAGTATTCAAAGATACAGTAGTTGGGGGTCTTCGACGTAGTGCTGTAACTACTCCATCTCGATGGGCAGAAAGTTATAGAATGATGGGGCAGCCTTTTCCAGGAATGTGGACATTTAATTACCACCCTTGGTTAAGGGGAATGCATGATGCTAAAAGTCAAATTTGCGTCGGACAAAAAGCGGCTCAATTGGGTTATACTGAAGCAGTTCTGAATATTACTTTCTATAATATTGACATAGAACGTAAAGATTGCCTTTATGTCCTTCCTAGTAAAACACCAGATGCTTCTGACTTTAGTAGTGCTAGATTCGATGCTGCTTTAGAATTGTCAACCCATCTTAAAAATCTCTTCAGTAGTGTTAAGAATGTTGGTCATAAAAGAGCAGGATCTGCAAATCTTTATCTTCGAGGTAGTAATAGCCGTGGTGGTCTAAAGAGTATTCCTGTTGCATTTATCGTCTTCGATGAATTAGACGAAATGAATCAGGATAATATTAAATTAGCTGAAGAAAGAGTATCTGGACAATTACATTGGCAAATCTGGAAAATTAGTACGCCGACAGCACCAAATCACGGTATCAATGAAGAATTTAACCTTTCTACTCAGGATCATTTCCTTTTTAAGTGTCCTCATTGCTCCAAAAGAACAGAACTTATTTTTCCTGAATGCTTAGTTATTACAGGTGAACATCTTCTTGATCCTAAAATCAAAGATTCTCATCTAATTTGTAAAGAGTGCCAAAAACTTTTAATCCAAGAAGAAAAAAGAGAGTGGCTTAAAAATGCTTATTGGGAGCCTTTTGGCGAACCAACAGCTGACCGTCATGGTTTCTATATCAATCAACTCTATTCCTATACTATTCAGCCTTGGAAAATTGCAGAATCTTACTTTGCAGCTCAAATCGATAAAGCAGCCGAACAAGAATTCTTCAACTCCAAACTTGGACTTCCCCATGTTCCTGAAGGTGCACAAGTTACCGATGTTGAAATCCAAAAAGCTGTCCGACCTAGAATTAAAAGCGATCTTGCTCCAGAAGGTAAGCTTATTACAATGGGAGTGGATCAAGGAACATGGTTACACTACGAAGTTGATGCATGGGATTTTCCAAAACTTGGCAACGATTTAAATATGAATGCCGAGTGTACTGTCCTCACGGAAGGTAAGGTTCTAGATTTTAGTGAGCTAGGACAATTAATGCGACAATGGCAAGTAATAATGTGTGTCATAGATGCACAACCTGAACGAAGATTGGCTTTTGAATTTGCTTGTAAATTTTATGGGCATATCAAACTTTGTTTCTATTCTGTAGGTACAAGTGGAAAACAAATTATTGTCGATCAAGATGAAGATTCTCATAAAGTCAGCGTCGATCGAACATCTTGGCTCGATGTAGCTTTGAATAGATTTCATAATCATACTATTACGTTACCTCGTGATGTCTCTAATGAATATCGCAGTCATTTAAAGAATCAAATTAGACGTTATCGTAAAGATAATCATGGTAATCCTATTGGTGAATATCTTAAAATTGGGGACGACCATTTAGCCCATGCTCGTTGTTATGCTGAAATAGCTTTACCATTAGCAGCTTCACTTAGTACCAACGAAGATATAAAGAGTTTCCTCTGATGAAATACTTATATCAAATTAGAAATAAAATTTATTTTACTATAAAAGAAGCTGCCGAAGATATTGGTATTAGTTATAGTGCGTTAATGTCACGATTTAATCGTTATAGAAGACAAAATAATTTTCCTTTTGGCTGGGGATACATAAATGACTGAGTTGAAGCTAATTATACCGACTTCTGTACACCCAGATTATCTTATTCGATGGATCGATTGGGAAAAATTTCGATATACTATGGAGGGTGGTGATGAATATATCGAAAAATATTTAGTCAAATTCAGTGAACGTGAAAATACTGCTGATTTTACTGCTCGAAAAAGTATTACTCCAGTTCCAGGATTTGCAACAGCTGCTCTTATTGACGTAAAGAATGCTATTTTCCAGCGTATGGATGATATTAAACGACAAGGTGGATCAAAAGAATATCAAGAGATTATTAAAGGTCGCAGAGGTGGTGTAGATCTTAAAGAATCTACAATGAATCATTTTATTGGTAAAGAAGTACTTCCTGAACTTCTTTTCTTAGGTAAAATTGGTATTTATATAGATATGCCTCCACTTCCAGAACAACAAACTAGAACAATTGCCAATCAAGTCCATCCTTATTTTTATACTTATAAAGCTGAACAGATTAGGAATTGGAAATTTACACCCGGTAAAGAAGGTAAAGAATTTGATAAGCTTCTTTTAGAGGAAACGCATCTTTCAATTAATGAATATGGCTTACCTAAAACAGAAGAGAAAAGATTTAGACTCTTAGAACGAGAAAATGGGATTATTACTGTTAAATTTTTTGATTCAAGTGATAATCAAGTAGATATGTATGGTAATCTATCTGATCAGATTGAAATTATCCAACTCAATAAAATACCTTTCGTCCTTCTTGAATTAGAAAGATCATTACTCCAAGATATTGCAAATCATCAAATTGCTCTTCTGAATATGGAGAGTGCCGATGTTTGCTATTCATTAAAAGCTAATTTTCCATTTTATACTGAGCAATATAGTGGTCGCTTTCAATCTACACATCTTCAAGGTAATGAGGACTCTGAGGATCACGATGGGGCAGATGTAGAAGTAGGCAGTATTCAAGGACGACGTTATTCTAAAGGCTTAGAACGTCCTGGCTTTATTCATCCTTCTGCTGAGCCACTTACTGCTTCAATGGAAAAACAAAAAAATCTGAAAGATGATATCAGAGCTTTAGTTAATCTTGCTCTTAGTGCTATTAGACCAAAGTTTGCTAGTGCTGAATCTAAGCAAATGGATGAAAAAGGCTTGGAAAGTGGATTATCTTTCCTAGGACTAGTCTTAGAACAGGGAGAACGTCAAATAGCCCGTTTCTTTAGTGAGTATGAGAATGATGGTAATATCGCTACAGTCCATTATCCTGAACGTTATAATCTAAAAACTGATCTTCAAAGATTGAATGAAGCCTCTGCTTATGCAGATCAAATGTCAACTGTACCTAGCAAAACCTATCAAAAAGCTGTCGCTAAGGAAATTGCTAGTACCCTTTTAGATTCTAAAATCAGTAATGAAAATTTTGATAAAATTATGAAAGAAATTGATACTGCTAGTTGGATTAGTAGTGATTCAGAGGGTATTCATGCTGATATTGAAAGAGGTATACTTTCATTAGAGACGGCAGCTAAAGCAAGAGGCTATGATCCTAGTGAAGTTGAGAAAGCTGCTCAAGATCATGCAAAAAGAATTGCTAGAATCAAAGAAGCTCAAGGTGGAGAAGAAGGTACCGAAAGAGGAGATCCCGATGAAGATGAAAAAGGAAAGTCTCAGGACCCAACTATACAAGATAAAGGTGGCAAGGCTGTAAGAGGTAAAAATGCACCTAAGTAAAGATTTTATTGATCTATATCGTCATAGATCGCCACCTTGGGGGTCAATAGGTTATATTACCTACAAGCGGACTTATTCTAGGAAAATTGAAGATCGTACTGAAGAATGGTTTGAAACTATTGAAAGAGTCTGTAATGCACTTTTTAGATTAGATAATTTTAAGATGTTTGAAATGGAAAGGCTTTATGATTTTCTCTTTAATCTAAAAGGTATGGTTTCTGGACGTGCTCTTTGGCAACTTGGAACCTTAACAGTTGATAAAATCGGTGGAGATAGTCTTCAAAGTTGTTGGCATGTCAAAGTCAATGATCTTGAATCATTTTGCTTTACTTTTAATCAATTAATGTTAGGTGGCGGTGTTGGCTTTAATATTCAATCAAAATATGTCTATGAGATGCCAATAGTTTGTAATAATGCTAAAATTAAAAGAGTAGATACCCCTGATTGTGATTTTATTGTACCTGACAATCGTGAGGGTTGGGTTGAGCTTCTTCGAAGAATACTACAAACTTTTTATCAAAAAGATAAAAGTTTTTATTATTCTACGCAGATGATTCGTCCTGCAGGTAAGTCAATTAGTGCTTTTGGTGGCACAGCTTCTGGTTCTGAAAGTCTTGTTAAAGGCTTAGATCAAATTATAAAGATTATAAAATCACGATATCTTGCTAAGCTTCGACCATTAGATTGCTTAGATATTATGAATATTATTGGTCAAATTGTTGTAGCTGGAAATGTTCGTCGAAGTAGTGAAATTGCTCTTGGTGATGTTCATGACATCAGATTCTTGAGAGCTAAAAATTGGAAAAAGGGTAATGTACCTAATTGGCGTAGTATGTCAAATAATTGTATCGTTTGCAATGATTTTGAATTTTTAAATACTGCTTTTTGGGAAGGTTATAGTGGTGAAGGTGAACCTTATGGCTTAATTAATCTTAGAAATTGTCGAAATTATGGTCGACTTATTGATGGCATTAATTTACAAGCTGACCCTGATGTAATTGGTGTTAATCCTTGTGCAGAAATTACTCTTTGCCATAAGGAACCTTGTAATTTAGCTGATATTTATTTACCAAATCTTTCAGGTATTGATGAGTTCAATGATGTCGCTATCTTACTTTTTAAGGCCTGTAAAGCTATTTCAAAATTATCTTTCAGTGACCCTGAAACAACTGCTATTGTCCGAAAAAATCATCGAGTTGGTATTGGTCTAACAGGATATATGGAATGTCCTTGGGCTCAAGATGCTAAAGTCTTAGATGAAGTCTATCGAACATTAAAAGCCTATGACAATTATGAAAATCCTAAAAATCCTTCTATTAAATATACTACAATTAAGCCTTCAGGTACACTTTCACTTTTAGCTGGTGTTTTACCAGGATTACATGCCGCTATCGCACCATATATTAATAGAAGAATACGATTTTCTGCTAATGATCCTTTAGTTCAGTTATGTAGAGATAATGGTTATCATGTTGAACCACAAATTCAATTAGATGGTAGTAATAATCCTGATGTAATGGTTGTTTCTTTTCCGATTGCTATGTCTAAAACAGCGGTATTAGAAAAAGATTTAACTGTTATCCAAAAATTAGAGATACAAAAATTTGTTCAAACATATTGGGCCGATAATAGTATTTCAGTTACTCATTATTATCGTTCTGAAGAATTAAATCATATTAAAAAGTGGTTAGCGGAAAATTATGATAATTCTATTAAAACAGTATCTTTTCTTTTAGCAGTTGGTCATGGCTTCAAGCAATTACCTATGGAAAATATTTCTGAAGCTGATTATAATATAATGATTTCAAAAATCAAACCCATTACTTCTATTAATGATAAAGAAGCATGGGAACATCAAGATAATCTTGAATGTAGCGGGAGTTGTCCAGTTAAATGATGTTTCAAATTAAAAAATTATGCTCTGATGCTATTATACCGACAAGAGAATTTAATTCTGTTGGTTTTGATCTTTATTCATTTGAAGAACGATTTTTACCACCATTATCTGTAACTAAAATAAATCTTGGTTTTGCTGCTGCTTTTCCAGTAGGATATGTTGGTAGTATTAGAGATCGTTCAAGTATGGGTGTAAAAGGTATTCATGTTTTTGGTGGTATTATTGATCCTGATTATCGTGGTGAATGGGCTGTGCTTCTTTATAATAGTAAAAATATTGTTCAAAATATTACAGCTGGTGACAGAATAGCACAAGTTCTTTTTCATCCATCATTACTTTGGTTAATTGATGAGCGTGATAAATTAGAAGAGACAAGGCGAGGAGCCGATGGATTCGGTAGTACAGGAAAATGATATTAAAAGTTTGGGACGGTAAATCTAAAACAAGACAAGCAGATAAATATGCAGCACCTGATGGTGCTGATTGGCAACGCCTTATTCAAGAAGTTACTTCCACACAAAAAATAGTTATTGAAAATAATAATATTTATAGTAATATTGCTGATGAAGAAATTTTAATTGGACAACCACTGATTTTAAAATCAAAGATAAAATTAGCAGATAGTAATGACCCTGAAGTAATTGGTTTGAGTATAGTTAATTGTGCTATTAATGAAAATTGTATTTATATTACTCAGGGTCGATTAATTTTAGAAAATTGGTTAAATATTACTGGAGAAATAAAATTAGTTTCTGGTGCTTGTTATTTTCTTTCAATACAAGAAAAAGGAAAATTAACATCAATAATACCAAATAATAATGTAATTGTTCAAATTGGTCGTGCACAAAATAAAAAAACTTTAAGTATAAATATTGAAATGCCTATCTACCTTACATAAAGGAAAATAAAATGGCTTTGAGAAAACCTTTGGTTATTGTTAATGGGCGCATTCGACAAATTGCTGCTGGTGATACAGTTGATGCACAAGTTATTGAGGTTGATGTCGTAAATCAACAAAATAATAATGCTGCTGCTATTGTTATTGGTTCACCTGTCTATAATGATGGTGCTGGTACTGTTGATCTTGCTCAAGCTGATGTTGCTGCTACTGTTGAAGTTTTAGGCTTAGTTAAAGATGTAACTATTGCAGCTGCTGCTTCTGGTACAATTCAAACAGACGGTATTCTTGCAGCAACAACTGCTCAATGGGATGTTATTACTGGTGATGTTGGTGGTTTGACTGCTGGTAGTGTCTATTATCTTGATCCAGATACTTCTGGTAAATTAACGAATACTGCTCCGACAGCAGTTGGTGATTTTGTCGTCAGAATTGGTAAAGCTATTAGTACAACTGAGATGGAAATTACTGTTCTTCAACCAATTGAACTTTAATGGCTATAAGAAAACCATTAGTTATAACTAATGGAAATCTTGAACAACTTCAAGCTGGAGATAATCTTGCTCCAGTTCCTAATACAATAAATGTAATTAATGGTGAAACTACTGCAATTTTAATTGGTGCTTCTATTTATATTGACTCAGCTAATACTGTTAAATATGCTAAAGCTGATTCAATTAATACCAAAGATGTTATTGGGATGTGTATTGATGAAATTGCTATTAGTGGATCAGGTATAGTACAAAATGATGGATTAATAACTCTAACAACTGAACAATGGGATATTGTAACTGGTGATACAGGTGGCTTAATACCAGGAACTATTTATTTTTTATCTGATATAACTATCGGTCGAATAATGAAAGATGCACCTATAACAGTTGGTCATTATGTCATTAGAGTTGGTATTGCTGTAAGTATGATTGATTTTGAAATTATGATTGGGACCCCAATCAAACTTTAACAAGGAAAATAAAATGGCTGTTTCTTATCCGACTTCTGTTTGGGATGGTGATTCTATTAATCGTGATTCTGATAATGCACCACGTAAAAGTCCAGATTGGCGTGATTGGAATCGTATGATTGAAGAAGTTGCTGCTACTCAAACTAGAGTAGATAGTAATAATGCTGGTCGTGATGATGATACTATTGATGGTCCTGGTACTTTAGCCACAGTTACAGGGTTAATTGCTGTTGAAAAGGGTAATGGTGCAGTTCATAAGACTGTTATTACTTTTGATGAGATGGAAATGGCTTCGACTGATGGCTCAACACCAGCTACTGATGGTGCTTGGGGTACTAAGAAACTTTATACTTTTCCTCAAGGACACGTTAATATTCTTGGTGCTCATATGGTTACTCCATTGGGTGGTCTTGAAGCAGTAACTGGTGGTGGTACTGGTTTTTCAACTACCGCTGATTTTGAAATTGGTGTCGGTTCTGTTGCCTCTGCTCAAGCAACTGCTTTTGGTCTTGAGGATGGTACTCAAGAAGATATTATTGCTGCTCTTGATGTTGACTTAACTGCTAAAACTTCAGATGCAATTGAATCAGGAGCTAATGGTACTGCTGCAACTTATGATGGTTCAACAACTCCTTCAACTTTGAATCTTAATTTTAGAACACTTGATGATGCTGATCATGGTACCGTAGCTGACGTTCTTAAAGTTAGTGGTACGTTGACTGTTCTTTGGTCAGTACTTGGTGACGACTAATTTTAATAT
>JAEOSR010000125.1 GCA_016840285.1 Candidatus Hodarchaeota archaeon
AAAGTCCCAGAAATGAATAGTCGAAATTCACGAGCTTTATCAAGAATAATTTGTTTATCCTCACCAGAACAGATGAGATCTTTCAACTCTATCACTCCATCAGTGATCTCTTCCTGGAAATTATGTGCGATTTCACCCCATTTTTCCCGCATAATTAACATAATTAGCAAAGTACCTTGCCCTCCTTCAAGAGGTACTTGATCAAGAGTTAATGTAGATAGCCATTGTTGAGGAAGAGTGGACACAGGGTAGGCAAAGGTATGTGCAGTGCATCCAATATTTTCGATATTAAAGTCAATAAATGTCACATGATCTTGAGGTTTGGTTTGCATAACGAACGCAATAGTATTATTTGCTTTATCAGTGAGCTCTTTCAAATACTGGTAAAAATGACCTATTAATCTGGGCTCCCACATTAAGATGCTGGAAACCCCTTCTCTTTGACTGTAAGCTGCAACAAATCCAAATAATGCCTCCTCTCCCAAATATGCTAAACGTTCACCACGACCTAAGGCGATATCAAATCGTACTCGGCGACGAACTCTTAATCGTCTTAATTGTATGACTTTTATTGTAGTAAAAATACTTACAACAACGAGAACAATGAGAACTTGCGCTATTACTAGCCCAGGAACAGTGCTGAAAAAGATTTTAGTAGTATATACTTTAGTAGTATATCCTACCCATCCTTCATTATCAGTCGCATTTATTCTTAAATTAAATTGTTCATTTCCTATTAAATCAGTTTGAAGGTCTACATAATATCTATTACCTTTAGGAGTCAAAGTAATGGGGTCAGTCCACCCGTCTTTAGTTTCTCTTTCAAGTGTAACTGAATTGATCCCACTCCCTAGATCACTCACCTGAACCCAAACCCGTAATGAACCTGGATATGGGTACTCTAGCTCTATTGATTCACTAGTCACTTTTGGCGCGATTGTGTCCCGAACAAGATAAACTTGACTTGAGCTATTGCTTAAACCTGCTTGATCACTAACAAAAACAGTTAGATTGTATTCTTCAGCATAATTTAATTTGAGATCGGTTCCCAATTCATAATGCCCTGTGACACTTTCAATGAGATATAAACTCGGGGAGTCAGGATTAAGTGGAGTTCCATCTTCACGCAGAATAACCACAAATACTGATTGATTATCAATCTCGCCAAAAGGATCTTCTGTATCAACATAAACGAATGTACGACCCTCTTCTGAGGTGCTTGCATTAATTATAAAATCGACTAAAGGTGGTACTCTGTCATCATCAGATTCAACAGTGAACCAACTTTGATCCTCAGCAGGATATTTTCGTGAGTTAGGTATAGTGTCTGTCAATTCAATTTTAAACTCAAGCAATGCCTCATAATTGACAAAAAGTTTAACTTGATAATCAGTTCCATCTTTGGACATAGGGATCTCATTCTGGTAACTTGTTCCATTTCTATACTCAATGGTATAATTCAACCGTACAGTATCTGTTGCATCTCCCCAATCACGTGTACTTATTCTTATCAAAATAGTTCCGTTTCCTAGCTGGTGAACAAAATTAGGATTATCAACCGTTAGTGGACTAGTTGTGATCTTGGGAGCGTCAAAATCACCAATCTCTCTATTATATTCCTCTGTTTCTTTATAGTTTCCAGCCTCATCATATATCAACAATTTAAAGAAGATATTTTCACCAAATGTGAAAGTTTCATTATATTGCCAATAGGTTTGGTTATATCCAGCTTTATCTACAGAGCTGTTAGCTCTAATTAGAGATAAACTTCGATTTAAAATAATTGTACTTTGGTTTTCCTCATAGAAAAAAACTGTTACATTTTTTATTGGCGTTTCCCACGTTCCTTCCGCTAATTCAGCCCAAAATTTCCACTTGGAAACATCTTCTTCTGTCTTACTCAGATCAAAATTAATAGGTTGAGGTGGAAGACTATCGGTAATGTTGTTCACACCTTGTATGAGAATATCATCAAACCACACGTCGAAATATTCATTGTAGACCTCTCGTGTGTTTAAATAAGCACCAAGTTCAAGTGTAACATCTTCAGTTGGAGGGAGATGGAAACTGTAGTTGAAAAAATACCACTCTTCATCTTTCTCAACAATAGGCCCAATTCTATGAAAAACTGTACCATTAGGATTTGTTTGGTTTATAGCGTCACCCATCCAGAAAGAATATTGGTCTGAGTCGGGATGCTTTATTCTACACCGTACTTCTTGATAATCATCTGAAGTATCAGGATTCAAATACCATGGTAGTGAATCATTATAAATATCAAATACCATATCTGGAGCATCAAACCGCCATTTGAAGCTCACGTGAATAACATCGAAATTATCTTCAATTGAAAAGTCGATCTGCCACCCTGCGGAAATACCTCCTGAAATGTCTTCGTTCGGATCATTCATATCTGTTGGT
>JAEOSR010000126.1 GCA_016840285.1 Candidatus Hodarchaeota archaeon
GGTTTTTGATCTTTATATTAGCTCCTTTCGAAGTAGAAGATGTCCTAGAGGACATTGAAGTTTTAGGACTCATTACCAACCACGAATCTGAAGCAATCCTTCTTAAGAACTCACTTCAAGAACGCATTGATGGAATCAAACAAAATTCGTCATCTTTTACATTTAAACCCAAAATTTTCCTTGAATATTTTTCAGAACCCTTGTATACGTATGGAAAAGGGACGTATGGTCATGATTTAATTGAGCTTGCAGGGGGAATCAACGTTGCAGAAAATGCAACAGGACTCTATCCACAGATTAATAATGAGTTTGTAATAACCCAAAATCCTGACATAATTTTTTATGCAAAGGGTCCGTGGACAACCACGAATGCTTCTACGATTAGCAACAGAACAGGTTGGAATATAATTAATGCTGTTAGAAATGGGCAAATTTATCCCATTAATGAAGACTGGATTTCTAGAGGTGGTCCTAGGATAATAGATGGTCTTGAAGAAATCTATTCAAAAGTCAAACTAGTGGCATCTCCAAACGATAGTAGTGTTACAGTGGCCTTTGAATGGCATTGGGCTCTTTTATTGATCCCTATTACTGCTTTTGTGGTGGTTAAGCGTCGTTTTTCATCGTACAAATAAGTTATTATTCTTAGAAGAGGTTGTTAGTAATAAAAATGTCTAGATTTTTCCGGAGATTAAGTAGTGCGCAAAATTCATCTGATATGTACGAGTTTTATCATAGGAAGAAACTCTATTGGGGTCTGATACTAATTTTTAGTGTATTAATACTCCTGTGCATTGGATTCATCGCACTCTTATTTGGATCTGCTGGTCCAATCGGCCCAGCAAGCACAAGATTGCTAACTGTTTCGGATGTGATCCAACAAATCACGAAGAATAGCTACCAGTTCATACTCCAAGTGTTAGGATTTCCTGTCCAGGAAGAGAGTTCTATTCAGAAAGTCATAATTTGGGATATTCGTTTTCCCAGGGTTATCATGGGGGCCTTAGCTGGGATGGCATTAGCCGTTGCAGGCACTATTATGCAAGCAATATTCAGAAATCCCATGGCGGATCCATATATTCTGGGATTAGCTTCTGGGGCTTCTGTTGGCGCATCAATAGCTATAATTGCTGGTGGTACAATAGGGTTCCTTGCTGGATACACTCTTCCTGTTTTTGCTTTTGGTGGCTCACTTTTAACAATAATTGTAGTCTATTATATTTCCAATATTCGTGGTATGGTCAGAATTAATACGCTACTCTTATCAGGAATTGCTGTGGGATCTTTTATGGCAGCAATAACCTCTTTTCTAACATATATCTCTGGGCAGCACTTGAGGCCAATAATATTCTGGTTAATGGGGGGATTATCATTAGCTGAAGGAGATTGGGAGTCAATATTCATCGCTGCTGTGATTATTATCCCAGCGTGTGTAATCAGTCTGTTTTTTGCCAAACCATTGAACCTACTATTACTTGGAGAGGAAACCGCTCAATATCGGGGATTAGATGCTCAGAAAGTCCAGAAAATATTATTAGTACTCGCATCTTTGATTACAGGGGTTGCAGTAGCGTTTACTGGCGTGATAGGTTTTGTCGGATTAATTATACCACATTTAATCCGATTAATCACGGGGCCCGATCACAGAATATTACTTCCCACTTCCTGCTTAATCGGAGCTAGTTTCTTGATTATGGCTGATATTGTTGCAAAAACCGTTATTTATCCAACTGAACTTCCTGTTGGAATTATTACGGCTCTTTGTGGTACTCCGTTCTTCCTGTACCTCTTACGGAAACAAAAAAAGATCGGGTTTTAAAAAAGGTGAAAAAATGGATTTAAAAGTTGAAAACTTATCATTCAGTTACGAAAATGTGGGTGTACTCAGTGATGTGACCTTTAAAGCAAAACACGGGAAAATAACTGGTATTATTGGCCCAAATGGGTCAGGAAAGACTACATTGATACGGTGTATTGCAAAAATCTTGAAACCAAACCAAGGAACCGTTTTTTTTGATGATAAGGACACTCGGATTTATACAAATAGAGAACTTGCGCAAGTCCTTTCAGTTGTACCTCAGATAACTAATCTTAGCACAGGGTTCACAGTTTTTGAAACAGTGTTATTAGGAAGATATCCACATTTAGGGTTATTTCAACGGGAATCAAAGGAGGATTATAACACAGTAAATTCCACCCTAGAGCGAGTAGGTATAGCTCACCTAGCTAAGAGGGATGTCGATGAGCTTAGTGGGGGTGAAAAACAACTTGTGACAATAGCCCTCGCTCTGGCACAGGATCCACAGATTTTATGTCTGGATGAGCCAACTCTTCATCTTGATATCAACATGCAGTACAAGATTATGGATTTATGCAAAGAGGTCAGTCGTGATAAGCGAATCGTAGTGATAGTTGTCCTTCATGACCTTGCTCTAGCCGCACAGTACTGTGATGATCTTATTATCCTTAAAGGTGGCAGAGTGACAGCTATGGGTTCACCTGATGAAGTAATTGATGAAAAATTCATTTTGGATACCTATGGAGTAGAAGTAATAGTTGGACAAGATGAGTTATCAGGATTGAGATACATCCTACCCAGTCTTAATTCAAAAGTGAAGACACTTCATTGAGGAGTCCTCAATCAATTGAATTGGGATAAGTAGAAAGATTCTTCATCTAAGAGATTTGAACACCCTTATATGAATAACGTATTTCCAATTATTTTTTCTATTATAATTCTCTTTATTTTAGGAATTTTGCTTAGATCTACCAACCTCTTAAAACAGGACGACGCAGATATCCTTCTAAAAATAGTTTTTTACGTCTCATTGCCAGCATTAATTCTCAATACCATTCCCGCTGTTGATATCAATCTAAATTTCTTTTTTTTGCCAATCCTTTCCTCTTTGATAATTATTATCACCTTTCTAGTTTCTAATTTAGTGGCTAATTTTCAAGAGTTTGAGGAAAAGACCAAAGGAGTTTTTCTCATTGGAACAATGATTATGAATTTAGGATTCAACGTTCCATTTGTACTAGGAGCTTATGGATTGGAAGGATTTGCCCGAGCTTCCTTTTTTGATATAGGGAATATAACCTTAACATTGTCCTTAACCTACTATATTGCTCAGAAATATGGTTCTAACAATGGTGAGGAGGAGATCTCGTTCTTGAACAAGAAATTATTAACGTCTCCACCATTAATAGCTTTAATTATCGGAATATTACTCAATTTTACAGGGATTTCTTTCGATTCTAATATTAATTATCTTCTAGACCTATTAGGCGGGTTACTGACTCCACTCCTGATGTTATCAATAGGTATATATTTTAATCCGAAATTAGAAAAGATTTTTCCCGTTTCTCAAGTTATTCTCATTAGGATGGGATTAGGATTAATCTTTGGGATTGTTTTCACTCTTCTACTAGGACTAGATGATCTTTCAAGTAAAATTGTCATAATTAGCTCTGCTGCTCCCGTTGGTTTCAATACGTTAACTTTTGCCTCCCTTGAAGAGCTGGATAAGGAGTTTGCAGCTAACATCCTTTCATTTGGCATTCCACTAGGGATTATAACAATCTCCCTCTTGTTGATCATACTTGCGTAAAAGACTTTTTATTCCCCATTAGGTAATTTATTGTATCCATTGTGGTCATCAATTCAGTTGAGGGATATACCATTACATCAGCAATACCCCCCAGTATTCGAAAAATTCTTGATTCAGGCAGAGGAGAGGTAGCTCAATTAGAACGCCAATACCATTTATGGGTACTCATCACCGTGTTAGCTGTAACTGCAGGCGTTTTCATGATTGGGGCTTCAATCATTTTGTTCCTGCTGGAAACGGATGATGATCTTTCGATGGTTCGTCTATTGATTGGATTAGCAGCAGGGGCGGATTTCATTGTATCTTATTTTGTGTTTCAAGAAATGATAGCCCGTAGACGTTATCTTTTGGAGGTACAGAAAATGATGCTTCAAGGGCTCTCGTTTTTAGATTCAGTACGTCGGGGTTTTCGGGATTTATTCGGATAATAAAGTATTAAACAAAGTTTGAGTAGTTTGAGGTCTGAGGCATTCCTTTACACTTAAAAGATATCATTAAGACCTAAAGCTTAATCTATTCTGTTCAGTAAAAAATACCAAATAAAAGAGGAAACTGTAAATGCCAGAAGTTCCAATACCAGGGATGGCCTTTAAGGCTAGCTTGTCAAAAAAGGATGGAAGAAATGTTGTAGAGCTAATTTTTCGGGGTGATATCATTACAACTGTTGATATTTCAGGTAATTTAACAGAAGCAGCCATTCGCAGCGCTCTCAAACAAGCCTGCGTTGAATCTGATGTTGAACATCAAATTACTGAGGCAACCTTAAGTCAAGTGGCTGGAAATTTGTATAAACAAGCAGGAATCGGCGAAGGAAAAGCTTTAATACCACACGAATTTGAGCTAGGCGGAGAGGCGACGGAAATGGATCGGAAATTAGCAATCATCATTACCTCACTGCAAAAACTCCACAAACGACTGGATAAAATCGAAACAATGCTTGAGGTTTCTTCAGAACAAGAGTAATTCCGTAGATATTTCTTCCTTTTTGTAAAGAATCTATATATATTTTCTTCCAAAATCCTAGATAACACCAAAGTTCTCCCTTGGTAGCTCAGCCTGGCAAGAGCCCCCGGCTGTAGACTTAGTTCGCACCTCAGAGAATCCGATGAAGAGTGTGTCAGCTGGAACAGCCACCGGGTTGTCCCGTGTTCGAACGGAAGGATTAAAATATTTCTTCCCGAAATTCACGGCCAAGGGACTCTTCTTCCTCATGTAAAAACCTTTTTAATGAGAACTTTGAGATCATGTAGCGAAATTTGGATGAAATGCAATTTTTCTAAGAGAACTAGAGACATTTTTGGAATTATCACAAATTCTAGAGAGGAAAACCTTGTACATAAGGAATAAGTAACAGTTCGATACTTAGTAGAGACTTAAGAATCTGAAAGAAAAGGTGCTTGTGTAAAAAATCTTTTTAGAGAAATCTCA
>JAEOSR010000127.1 GCA_016840285.1 Candidatus Hodarchaeota archaeon
ATAGTCATCAATCACAAATGCTTGAAATAACAATCAATGAAACTTCCATGATAGCAAAGACATCTTGGTTTTGGAGAGGAACACCTGATTATTATAGCGCGTATTGGGGTGATGCAGACAGATTACCCAATGGAAATCGATTTGGCACATTTGGCTCCAAGACTCATGTTGATACGGACATTGGCCCAAGATTCGTTGAAGTTAATGAATCTGGTCATATTGTATGGGAGATGTACTATATAGGACCGTCTTTAGGTATCTATAAAGCTGACCGATTCAGATTGAATCCAATTCTTAATTCTCTAGAGGATAGAATTAATCAAAAAAGAGATGAATTAACATTATCATGGCAGACATGGTACAATTGCCGTACCAAATTGAAAATGAATGGTTCATATATATTATATCAAGATGGGCAAGCTATCAATACTGGAGATATTATTTTTAACCAATTTTGGCTCCCCACAAACCTGACATTTAAATTGAACTCTATTGGATTAGGAGAATATAATTTTACATTGGTTGTGTTTGATGAAGGAGGGCATTATGTTAAAGATTCAGTTAATATCACAGTGAAATATCTAATTTATCGTGAAGGGCCTATTCAAATTGAACTTGGACAGGAAAATGGGATAATCCAGTGGATTGGTGCGGAAATTCCTCCAATTATGGGAAAAATATATACAAATAGTGCATTATTGAAAACATTTACTTGGAATGGCTCTAAGTTTGAATATGATTTGAATTCTTTGTCACATGGAAGACACAATATTTCATTTCAATTATTCGATGAATTAAATAAAATGTGTTTCAATGATACTTTTTGGGTAACGGTCCATTCTCCCGCACCTCCGGAAATTATTGATGCACCTGAAGATTTTTGGGTCTGGTCGAATCAAACTAGTGTTACATTACGATGGAAGGTCAGTGATGTTAATCCTAAGACTTATTCAATCTATATTAATGACTTAATATTCGAAACGGGTTCTTGGAACGGTTCTGATATTATTTTTCAATATAATTTGACTATAGATGGTGAAATTCACATAATACTCATCCTGTATGATGTTCTGGGGAATAGTGCTGAAGATAATGTCACCATTGAAGTTCGTCCCACACCAACAAAAGTTTGTTTCTCAATTATCGGTCTCCTTCTAGGTTTAGGAATGATTCAAAGAAGAAGAAGAAAAAATTGATGAGGATCCTCTGAAAGATCAATCAATTGGTGTCGGTTCCCTTACAGCAAGTGTCTCTTTCACACGAAGAAAGAATGGTATTGAGAGAATGAAAAATAAACTCCCTAATGGGAATATCCATGAAATTCCTAGGAAAACGGTAGATGCAACAGATGATGTGAATCTAAAGATCAAGCATCTTCTCACATTTCTCATTGATGGATTAAGAAGCAAGATATAACCAATCGAATGCCTAAAGTATATAGGACATGATGAGAAGTTGAATAAAATGACTGTGAAAAACGCCTGTCTTGGTTGTATTGGAAAGAACAGTAATGATTGCTGTGTTGATGTTTATATTATCCTCAATCCAGATGAAATTCATCTTTTCAAGGAGTATAGAGAGGAATTTTTTCCAGTAAATAATGGAGGAATATTTTATACAACCAAAGGATGCCCTTATTTTGAGAAAAACACACACTACTGCAGAATTCATTCACAGAAACCTCTTTATTGTAAATATTATCCAATTTTTATTACTGGAATGCCATTTATCCATGAAGAATGTTCAATTAACGGCACTTATCAACTATCAGCCTCAATAAGAAAAGAAATCGATGAATTACAACGAATTTACCCTATTTACAAACGGGATTGGTACTGGGAAGAAGTCAAAAGGGAGCTACAAAATTACATTGATTAATAATTCCAGTAAAAATTTATTTAATCCGTCTTTGGATAAATTTTCCGATTTCAGATATAGCCTCTACTGCTTCTGGTAGATCGAAGGCTTGAAACACATGTAAAGTATCATCCCATGTCTGTAGTGTTACATCAATACCAGTGGACTTTGCATGTTCAACAAAACGTGTTGAATCATTGAAAAGCATTTCGCTAGTACTCGCCTGAATCAAGATGGGAGGTATATCTGTCAAATTTGCATTGACTGGAGAGGCCAATTGGGGATCTACTCCTCCTAAGTATGCATCAGCCCACCAAAAAATCCCTAAACCAGCTAAAACTGGATCAGTAGGAGCATTGTTAACATACGAGTCGCTGGTGAGATCCAAATCAGTAGCAGGGGAAAGACAAACAGCTCCAGCAGGTAAGGCTATTCCATCATTTCGCAAACTCACTAGGGTCATTATTGTGAAGTAACCACCTGCGGAATCCCCTGAAATTATAATATTTTTAGGATTAATTCCCTGAGATAGCAGCCAGTTATAAGTCCCTATACAATCATCAAGTCCCGCTGGATATGGATGCTCTGGTGCGAGTCGGTAATCAATACTTAGAACACGCATTTTAGTCGCATTTCCAAGATTAACCGTTAAATTCCTCCGAAAATTAGGAGAACCCATAATATAACCTCCTCCGTGGAAGTAAAGCATAATTCGTTTTTCATGCGCGTTCGGGACGATATGCCATTCTGCAGGAACACCCCCTACATCCACTTGTTTACATTTTACATTATTTGAAATTGGAGAAACAAATTTTTGCCTGTAATTTGATAAATACTCGACAATAAACCGATGGAACTTCGCTAGGAAAAGCTGTTCTTCTTTATTTAAGTAACCACTCATGTTTTCTCCCTTTAAAGAACGTGCATTACCTGCCATTACTTTCCTCCAGAGTGTTAGGAAATCAAATTCTTGGTTCTCAGGAATTTTGAAAAACTCGTCATAAGCCTGTTTGCGTATTTTTTCGTTATCTTCTATAATTTTCAGAACGTCGTGACGAATCAACGATTTATCCAATATTGGCAATTGTATACCACACTCCATTAGACTATTATATTAAATGAATAGCTTTTAATTCTCCAACGAATTTGTATAGATATCCTTATACTCCATTCGTATAGTTTTCTTGTCAATCTTCCCTACACCAGTTTTCAGTATATGGGTCACAAAAAGAATCTCATCAGGCAGCTGCCATTTAGCAAATTTTTCAGCAAGGTGTTTTTTGATTTCGTCTTCAGTTACTTTTGTTACGAATTCATCTCTTAAAACTACCAAAGCTAGAGGCCTTTCCTCCCACTTAGGATGAGGACATCCAACAACTGCTGCTTCAAGGATTGGAGGATATGAGATTAGTGCGTTCTCCATGTCAACAGAAGAGATCCATTCCCCTCCACTCTTAATAAGATCTTTAAGACGATCTGTAATCTTCAAAAATCCCTCAGGGCCGATAGTCCCTACATCACCACTTCTATAAAATCCCTCCTCAGTAAATTGAATCTCAGAACCAAGAGCTTTATAGTAACCTCCAGAGACCCAAGGCCCACGAAGAAGGATTTCACCAGCAGATTTGCCATCATGGGGAAGTTCGTTCCCATTCTCATCCACTATCTTCACATCAAGTCCTACCACAATATATCCTTGTTTTCTCTTGAAATCCCATCTTTCTTCCTCAGAAAACTCCTTTTCTAACGCTGGAATAACACGATTCAAAGTTACAATAGCATGGGCCTCGGTTGAACCATATGAATGAAGGATTTCTGCGCCTGTTAGATCCCAATAATCTTTCATCATTGCAACAGGAGGTTCCGATGCTCCTGAGATAAAACGAGCTCCAGATAAATCAGGTTTTGAATCCAAATTCCGGATATATTCTAACATTGGCATCAATATCGCAGGGGCTCCATTAGATATTGTTACTTTTTCCTCAACTATAATTTTCGTGAGTTCTTCTAGATCATTTAGACTATACCTGCCAGGAAAAACAAGTTTAGCTCCCACTAAAGTAGCGGCATAAGGGGTGCCCCACCCAAGAACGTGAAACATCGGTACAATTTGGAAAACGCAGTCTTTTATTGAAATCGAAGCATTAGCAGCATACATTAATGCTTGGAGATAAACATCGCGATGGGAATAATAGACTCCTTTAGGCCTCCCTGTAGTTCCACTAGTGTAGCAAGCGGAATAAGCTGAGGTTTCTTCGATGATAGGCCACTCGTAATCTGGAGTAGCTTTACTTAAAATCTCTTCGTAACTGAAAACTGGTTCTAGGGACGTTGAAATTTCACTCAATGTTTTATCAGTGATGATAACATATCCTTTCACAGTCTTACAAAAAGGCGCAATCACTTCAGCGATATGAAGCAAGTTTTCATCTACAAAGATGAATTTTGCCTCTGCATGGTTTACTACATAACTTAATTCTTGTTGAGCGAGTCGTAAATTCAGTAGAAGCATCACAGCTCCAGTACCAGGTATCCCAAAGTAAATTTCGAAGTGACGGTAAGTATTCCATTCGAGAATACCAATTTTATCACCCACTCCTAATCCTAAAGATGCCAGAGAGTTAGCTAACCGCTTAACACGTTCATATGCTTCCTTATACGTATAACGAAACAAATTTCCGTTATATTTCCTACTCACAATTTCTTGCCTACCAAAACTCCGAGCTGCATGTTTGAGAAGGGTTGTTACATTTAATTGGTAATTGGTTTGCGATGTAGCTGGAAATCCCTTAATAGTCTTCATTGTGTTTTCTCCTTTCTTAATAGCCTCATTTTTTGATTTTTAAGAGATACTTTTTGGATTAAAAAATATTTAATAATACCTATTTTAAAACTCGAAGTAATCAATTGAACGTGAGAATATACTCTACCAATTACTTCAGTCAATAAATAAGAATATCAAATCATTAGAAATTAGCTGGAATTACCCTCGTATGGAATTACCCTCGATTCATGTCAATGCCAATAATCTCAATTTCCCTCTCTCCATTATTTTTGAGGCGCCTTATCAAAGCTGGTGCGCCAGGACATCCTACTGATGTGAGAAGAATCTTCAACGGTCTTTTCAACGTTATCATCCTTTTCCAATACTATATTATTTGATTATTTTATCTCTTCAATAGCTAAGTCCAATTTTTCAAGTCCTTTCTTTAGTTCTTCAGTTTCACCACCAAAACCAAGACGAAAAAAGGAGTCCATCTTAAAACAATAGCCTGGGACTGTAAATGTGCGATATTTCTCTACTAAAAGTCGACAAAGTTTCTCTGAAGACTCATCAAAGCGGGGAAAACATGTGACACTACCTTTAGGAGGTATTAAATTTAAACGAGCTTGACCTTTCATCCAATCATCTAGAATTTTATAGTTCTCCTTGATCCGCTGCATAATTGATTTTAAATGCTCATCCTTCTTTCGCAAAATTTGGAGTGCAATAGATTCATTTAAAGCTGAATTACATATTGTTGTTTGTTCCCTAACTTTCCGGATACCTTCGATTATTGTTTTTTCTAGAGAAGCACTCCATCCGACTCGGATTCCAGGAAGACCATAAACTTTTGACATTGTTGATACACTAATCACTCTGGAACTTAGACTCGCTGCAGGAGGTAAGGGTTCACTAAAAGTTAAATTTCGATAAGTTTCATCCATTAATAGATAAATATCTCTATCTTCAATCATATCAATTAATTTATTCAATTCTTTTTTTGTTAATATTGATCCAGTCGGATTATTGGGGTGAGTTAAGCAAATAAGCTTGGTATTCGGTTTGATCATATCTTCAAGCTTCTGTAGATTTGGTTTAAATTGCTCATCAAAATCTAAGAAGAATAAATCCATTGAACGTTCCAAGGATTGTGGAATGTACCAAAATGAGGGATAATTTGGGCATTCAACAATAATGTGATCTTTTTTACTTGTTAAAGATGCCATGATTGAAAAGATCGATTCAGCAGCGCCTGTTGTTATTGCGATATTTTCCCAGTTAAATTTCTCATAAAAACTAGCTATCTGTGTTCTTAGCTCGGGACTTCCTAAATGTTGAGTATAGCGTAATTCAACATCATCTAAATCTAAGTTCAATTCCCCAAGTTTTAGGAATTTGACTCCACTTTCCCCAATATCATAATCAACTTCAAATTGGTACTTATCAAACCATTCTTCGAGAATCATTCTTTTGAATGTCATTGTACTCATCTCAAAAGAAAAATATTTTATGTTTAATCATTGAAATTATGGTCGAAAGGTCAGATATCTGGTTATGTAGGAATTAAAGTTTGTATGTAAAGTTTTAGTGCAGAATTTGGATTTAGGAAAAAAGTGAGAAAAGTGAAAAATAGGATTAAAATCCGTCTGAGTGTCATCTAAATTTGATCTATATTGCGGGAAGGATAAAGCTTTTAACCTCATGTAAAAGAAGCAAATATAGAAGGAGAATCCAGGAATCTCCTTATGAAAACTTGGTGTGACACAATGAAACCTTCAATACCCATCAATATTTGGTGTATGGGCAATGATATTATTGTCACACATCTCTATTTTGAGTAAAATGACAAGTCTCAACTTTTCCTGGGAGTTTGAGACAAAAAATGGAGGTTTGTTAATAGATGTTCTGTAAAAACTGTGGTACAGTGTTAAACGTCGATGGTTTATGTGTAAACTGTGACAAAAAACAACAAAACAAGAATCTTAACCCTGAAAGTCAGATAGAATTAAAATTAGATGTGACAGGATGAAGTTAGGGCATGAAGAATGATCCACGTTTCTGTTCTGTATGCGGTAAGCTACTATTAAAACGAGATCGATCTGGTTTCGTTTTAGTAATTCACTGTGATCAGTGTAAGAAATTAATACATGAACGATGTTATTTGAATCATCATTTAATACATCATAATCTAATCGGAGTTGTAATTGAGTCTGAAGTTAAAAAAGAGCTAAAACCTTTTTCTGAGGATAGAGAAAGCATAATTTGACTGATGATTCAAGATTTTCACCTCAAAAACAAACTTAAATTTGTCCAAAAACACATCGACTTGTGATAGTGATTCAAATACTAATTGCGCTCTGTGCCATTATAATCGCTTATTTCATTTTAACATATAGCGTTGCTTTATTATTAGCGAATCTTCCCAGAAGGTCAGTTAATGATGTGCCTGATTGGGGAATAATGGAAGATATACGAATATCCACAGTCAAAGGAAAAGAATTGGAGTGTTGGGTAGTTTTTCCAAAAGAAAAAAACGATATAAACAAACCTGCCATTATATTAGTACATGGTTGGGGAAGAAACAGAGGGCGAATGGTATCTAGGGCTAGAATCTATGGTAAACATGGGTACACAACTATCCTGATTTCAGTAAGGGATCATGGAAAATCTGACAAAGAAATTACTGGAATGAGTATTTTAAAATTCACTCAAGATTTAAATTCTTGTGTGACTTGGTGGGGAAAACCAGTGATAATCACGGGTCATTCAATTGGTGCTGGAGCTTCATTAATAGTGGCAGCACAAAACCCCCTAGTGAAAGGTGTAATAGCAGAGGCACCACCATGCGCTTTTCTTCAGCATCTTATTTATGTATATAAACCGATCTTGAAATGGACTACTCCCTTATTTCTCCCAGGGATAAAAGTGATTACTTTTATTAAGTTCAGGAATCATTCCAAACAAGAATTCTCCCCGCTTGATGCTGCTCCACGTATATCAGTCCCTACTTTATTAATACATGGAAAAGATGATGCTATTTTACCATATGAACATACATATGACTTACAAAAGGCGATAAAACATAGTCAGCTGTGGATTCCTGACGGAATAGACCATTATAACATTGAAGAGCATCCAGATTACACTAATCGAGTTATTAGTTTCATTGAATCAAACTTTGGTTCAAAACGCGATAATTGATTTAAGTTAATTAAAAAAGAATCAGGAATCAAATGTCACCTTTAAAGATTAACTGGATCATTCCAGGGAAGTTGGCGGGTAGCTCTTTCCCCTCTCAAATGAGCTTCTTGGATTACCCAGTTTGAATTTAATGCTTGTAGTGAATCATACGTCTCGGGGATTACCCAATAGTCTAACAAGCAAGTCTAATTTATCAGTACAGGAGGAAATGTCCAAACAGATCCCAGTGTAAAGACCAGTTTTAAAATCAGCTAGCCTACATAATCATTCTTTTAACTGAATATACCCAGCACTGATAGCTCGTTTTTTCCCCTCATTATAAACCGTAAAGAAGAGATCTGTTTCGCTTCCAATCTTTCTTCTGTTATTTAGAATTAATTTAATTTCAGTTCCTGGTATTACCAGATTAGTAAATCTACAAGCAATCTCTTTCACTTTATGAGGATTTTTTCTAGCTTCCCTATTCGTAATTTCTTTCACTGCATAAGCAAGGGTTGCTGTGCCTTGCATTATTATACCAGGAAGACCTATTTGATGAGCGAATTCTCTTGAAGTATGAATAGGAAAAGTGATTCCTGAACAACCATCATAAATATACGACCGTAAAGCATCAAGAGTAAGAGTTTCTTTCCATAACGAATTGATCACGTCTTTATCTACAGGTTTTTTGGGAATTTTGTCTTCCCCTTTTCCCCCACCAATACATTCAACCCCACGTAACATACCACCATGATATTGCGTATAAACTGGTTCATTCTTTTTATCTACTGCTTCTAAACAGAGAATAACATGTGTGCCAGCACGATGTGGCACAATAGCAGCTATCTCTCCTTTTATTGTTATTTCATCTCCATGTTTCATGAGACGATGGATCTTCAGGTGTTCAGTGTAATGAACGATAGTCATCATTACCTCCAAGGGAAAATCATCTGTGATTAAATACTCTGGAAGGTTTTCTATTATAGGCCAGGTTGTTGCTACAGCAAACATCGGTGGAGCTACAATTCCCTCTTTCTTTTCATCATCAAAATAGTAATCATTATCATCATCGATACCTGCCGCATAATTCATTATTTCACGCCAATTTATCTGACTTGAATACTCTTTCAAGGGGGTTCCTACAAATCTCGAATCAATTTCCAAGTGGGATCTCCGCCAATTTTCTCAGTTATTCTTCTTTTAGTGTTTTTATTCAGTTTCCACAGGGTATTTGAGAGTTTTCCTTTTAAATGCAAAATCTAGTAATAACATCAAAGATAGAAAAATATGAATTTATCTGTTAATGTGTGTTCCTAATGGTTATGTTAATTCCTAATTCTCAATTTGATTCCATTCGTCACGTATTCGATTCAAATCAACATATGAGGAATATTATCGAGGCTATACCGAAGCTAACAAAAGGGGAACTTTGGATAGATAACCTAGAGAATCCTTTAATGGCGCTTTATACAATGTCTGGTATCCATTTTTTGGCAGGCACTCCTGATCCAAATAAGATAGACAATTTCTTAACTAAGATTCCTCCAAAACAAAGTATCTTTATTCCCACCCAAAAAGAATGGGTTTTAATCCTAAAGAAGTACTTTGGAGACAAACTTGGAAATTATAATAGATTTGCTCTTTCTGCGTCTTCTTTAACCTTAAGAGATATCCGTAATCTAAAACAAGAACTACCATATGGATTTTATGTCCGAGAAGTTGATCCTTCAATTCTAAATCAAATAAAAGACTCAATTGGGTTTTATATTCTCCTGTTTTTTGGAGACACTAAAACTTTTATGGCTTCTGGGAAAGGATATTGTATTTTGTGTGACGATGAAGTCATTAGTATTGCTTCATCGTTAGTACCTTTTACTAAGAGTCTCGAAATCCAAGTAGATACCATGGATTCATCAAGTTATCGAAGAAAAGGATTTGCTACACGAGTGGCCGTCGAAATCATTGAATATTGTTTAGAAACTGGGATTGAACCCCACTGGGATGCTGATAATGACATCTCACGAGATTTTGCCCTCAAACTAGGGTATTCCAATCCCCAATCCTATACTTCTTATTATTGGGTATAATAAACCTTCTGGATTGATACATGATTGTAGTTATGAAGATAAAGTATCTCCTATTTGTTTATGCAACATCTCGTCCAAGGAGTACAAAACCTTTTTGAAAGGAGATTTTAAGAAGTTGAAAATTAATATGAATTAGATTAAGTTATTCCTAAACCTGTGTTATCTTATGGATTGATTGATAAGTAAAGGATCAAGCTTAGACCGAAATAATTAAGGAGGATGGTCTAATGAGAAAAAGGAGATTATTAGATTTTTTAAGCATGGTTATGTTATTGGCCATTGTTATGGCTAGTAATGCATTTTCTACACCCAAATACATAATGCAAATCCACACTGATAAGTGGTCTGGGGATTGGCGACCTTATGGGGGATATGTAGATGAGATAGAGTTCATAATCTACACGGAAACAGAGACTGATCAAGCGATGATGGCACTCCAAAATGGGGATATTGATGCATATGACGAGCGCGTATTGCAAGATGACATTGCTTCACTTGTTAGTGATCCAGATGTCGATGTGACATTTACTCCAAGCGTACGCTATCGTGCACTCACACTAAATTGTGCCCGATTCCCCACAAACATTACCGCTTTTCGTCGGGCCATGGCCTATGGGTTTGATAAATACCGAGCTAACGTGGAATGCATTGGAGGCATAGGTATGCCACAAGATAGTTACATTCCACTGATCTCAACGGAATGGGAAGTTGAAAGCATATTAACAGAGCACTTTTATGAAGCAAATTACATTTCTGGAAATAGTTCACTTGAAAACGCTGGTTTTACCGACTTAGATGGTGATGGCTGGCGTGAATATGACAGAAACGGTAATGGGGTTTGGGATGCTAGCATTGACCTTGATGATGATGAATATGCTGACGGTGGTATCATGGAGCTCTTTGCTACAGCTGGTTACGACCCTGCTATCATCGCTTGCACAATTGCGTCAGAAGGTCTCGCAAAGATGGGCATTCGCTCTTATGTTGTCGAGATGCCATTTTCATATATCTTTGACGAATTATTAGCTGGCACTGCTTGGGTAGCATGTTGGACAGAAGGTGTACCATACGTCAATACGGTCAAATTACTTTTTGACAACTTCGCTGTTGGCGGACGATATAATATTGATCCGTATAACTATTATCACTTTACTAATGCCACAATTAGTGCTATTCTTGAAGATATGGTAGCATCATCTGACATAGATGTTGTCAAGGCAAAAGCCCGTGAAGCCAGTTTGTTACTGGCGTTTGAGCAACCACAGATTGTCTGCTACAACGACGTCAATATCGGCGCCTTCCGTAATGATAAATTCGACGGGTTCTTCGAGTTTGCAGGTGCTGGTTGGACCAGTGGTGATAATTGGGCCTGTGCAACTAAAGTACGCCTGAAGGACTCCCTTGGCGGTCCTTATGGTGGCACATTCAAGTATTGTTTGTCAGATAATATGAACACTCTAAATCCCTATTTACAACAAACAGGCTACGACGCTACGGTCTTTCAATACATCTATGAGACCCTGTGGAATATCGATCCTTACACATGGGATCCCATACCAGGATTGGCATATAACTGGCTTATCGAAGAAACAACAGCCAGTGGAGACATCCAAAACGGTCAGAAGTTCACATTTTATCTGTACGAGAATGAAACCTGGCATGATGGTGAACCATTCAACGCAGCTGACGTAAACCACTCCATTCATATGTGGAGGGACAGTCCCTACCATAATCCCGAAATGGGGGATATCTACAAAATAGAAATGCCTGACGGTCCTACTGGATATACCATTGAACTTTATGTAAATAAGACAGGTTTCTTTGAGTTCGCGGATACCACACAATTCTACATTACACCTGAACACATCTGGAAAGACGTAACAAACGTTACATCCTATGCTCCATCTGAGGCAGATATGATTGGTACTGGTCCCTATTATATGGATGTTCGCGTACCTGGTGAGTATATCAGCCTTCTCCGACATGATAATTGGCGTTGGGACATCCGTGATGTACCACTAGAAACTGAAGAAAGTACTGTAATAACAGAGACAACTGCACTCCCAGAGACTTCTGAAATACCCCCTATAATTTGTGAGAGCAATCCTCCCGAAGTTACCATTACTGGCATCGAGGATGATGGTACTTATTCAGGTACAATCACTATTGAAGTTTCTGTTAAAGATGAAAGTGTTATAGTGAAAGCTGAGATAACCATTAAAGATGGTGACATCGATGAGACTGAAGACATTGATCTAGACCTTACTGCAGGGACATGGACTGGATCCTATGAACTTGACACCACAAACTTCCCTGATGACACCTACAGGATTACTATTCGTGTCTATGATGCATGTGAAAACGTGAAAACAATTAGACTTGATATCACCTTTGACAATGGTATTACTGAATCAAGTTCTGAAACAGGAACAGAAGGGACTGGGGAAATACCTACTATCTCACCAGGATTTGAAAACTTTTCGGTAATTTTGAGTCTTGGAACTATTACAATCGTTATTTGGCGTCGGAGAAGAAAATAAAATATCTTCTCTTTTCCTTCCTTTTTTTATCAATTATATCGTTATCTATCAGAGCTCTTCTAATACCTCCTCAATTAGCTCTAAGCCAGCTAATAAGTAATCCTTCTTGGATCCAATACCAATTCGGATATAGTAATCCATACCGAAACAATCCCCAGCTACAATAAACACACTTTTTTCTTCTCTTAGTTTAGTAGTTAATTCGGTTGAATTAATATTCAGGTTATATTTCAAAAAAGCAATTCCTCCAGCTCGAGGAGGGATGAATTGGAAGATGTCTGCGTGTTTTGCTACCCATTTTTCTAATAGTGTTAGATTCTCTCGTAACATTTTTCGATTACGATTTAAGACTTTCTTTCTTCTCTCATGTTGTAAAACTAATGTAGCGATACGATTGCTTAATATTCCAGCTGTAATTGATGTATAATCATGGTAGCTCCACATTTTCTCAATGCTTTGTTTGGGCCCAATTAACCATCCAATCCTTAATCCTGGCAGGGCATATGCTTTGGAAAGGCCACAGCTAATTATTGCTTTGTCGTGAAGGCCCCAAAAACTTGAGGTTTCCTCGCCATTCAATTCTGCACCACGATAAATCTCATCAGAGAAGATCAACGCATCTGTTTTCTTGGCTAGAAAAGCGATCTCCTTCATTAGCTCTTCTTCTAGTACTGCTCCTGTTGGATTATTCGGATTACAGATAGCGATCATTTTTGTTCTTGGTGAGAGTAAAGCCTCCAGTTCTTCAATGTCTGGTTGCCAATGAAGATGTTCTTTTAGATGGAATGGTTTGATTGTTATTCCGAAAGACTGGGCAATCCCCCAAATCTGCATATAATTAGGTAACATTAGAATGAGCTCATCTTCGGGTTCCAAAGTGCTCCAGATGCCAATGAAGTTTGCCTCTGATGACCCATTCGTTACCAACACATTATCTAAGTCTGTTCCTGGGTAAAGAAGACTTATTGCCTCTCGCAATTCAATAGATCCATTTGTTTGACCATAACCAAGTCGAAGGGATAATAATTCTTGTAATTCGTCTTCAGTAAGTAGTTCAGAGAGCGTATAAGGATGAACTCCACTTTCAGTCAAATTATACTGCACTCTATTTTCCCAGACAGATTGTCTCCTCTCTAGTTCAAAAGTTTCGATTTTCATTTATTTCTCCTCAAAATTTGAGAAATTTCCCTTTTTTTCTTGTCATTGCAAAATTAATAATGCTTTTAAGAGTTAAGTATAGTATTACACAAATTAAGAATAGAATAGGTTGCCTTAGTAGGAGGTTGATTTGATGGTTAAATACGACAAAGGTAGAATTCTCTTAATAATATTATTGCAATTAATGATATTTTTCAACACAAGTTCTGTAATTGGTAAACCAAATGATACTGAAGTGTCATCTCAACTCCCAGTTGACACCAATGCGCCAGATTTCAGCTTAACTGATATTGTGACAAATGAATCATTTTCTTTAACTGATTTTCAGGGTAAGGTTGTTATCCTCGACCTTTTTGCAACATGGTGTGGGCCCTGTGTCGAAGCAATTCCAAATATACGAGAAATCTACCTCTCCTATTCTGCTAATGATCTAATGATTGTATCAATTGATGTTTCAGAGGAAGATGTAGAGTTATTACGGGATTTTATCTAGGATCATGAGATAGAATGGTTGGTCACTCTTGATGATAATAACATTGTAAACAACAATTACGGGTCTGGATATATCCCAACATTATATGTAATCGATCAAAACCAAATAATTGCTTACTCTGAAATAGGTTTTAATTTTGGGGAAGTTCTCAACGCATTGGATCAATTAGGACTGGAGTCCACACGTCCGATTTCACCAGGTGGCTCTTTAGATAATATATCCTTCCTTGGTATCATTCCCACGATCTTTATTGGTGGAATAGGTTTTATGGTGATTTTTATAATTGGTGCTATCATATTCGGTCGTTATCAACAGAAAAAACAAGCTGAATCATACCAAGCTCGTTATGGGGTTAACCAACAGAGATCACAACCATCCATTGGTCGAGAAAGAGCTGCTTTTAAGGTCTGTCCAAATTGCAACCATTCATTAATGTCAAAAACAAAATTTTGCTTATACTGTGGTACAGATTTAAATCGCTAATCTTTTTTCTAGGTAATAATCCCTTCATACACTGCTTTCGAGATTTGGATGTCTTGTACTGCAACGCCAGTCAAATCAGCGACTGTAATCTCCTTATCAGCTTGACGTTGGAGACTTTTGTTTGATATCATTTTACCTAACTCCACCATGTCATCTTTTGTAATCTTTCCATCTTTCATCGCATGGAAACATTCTCCTCGGGACGCAGCTTGAGGAATGCTATCAACAATCACACGATCAGCGACACGTAAGATCTCAGACTCCAATTCCTGTTTTTCTGGCGTATCTGATCCCATTGCTGTAATATGTGTCCCTTTTTGAACCTGTTCCGTTCTTAAAAGAGGCACTTTGGACGGAGTACAAGTAACAATTAAATTACAATTATTAGTAATTTCTTCTAAGAGTAAAGTCGTTTCAATGTTAAATCCAGAATTTTCCATATCTTGTTGATATTTTACCAGGCCTTCTTCTCTTCTACCCCACACGATCGCATCTCGACAAGTAACAACATGTTTCAGGTATTCTAGTTGCATTTTTCCTTGAATACCATACCCTATAATACCTATATGATTTATTTTCTTAGGAGCCATGTATTTTGCCACAACTGCTCCTGCTGCTGCAGTTCTCACGTTTGTTAAATGGCCTTCATCGAGTAAGACGCATAATACCTCACCCGTTTTTTGACTAAACAATATATTAAGTCCATTAATAGAAGGAAGACCTTTTTGAGGATTATCATAGAAACCTTGAGCAATTTTAACTACATAGTAGTCTCCACGTTTAATATAACCATATTTAATGTGACAGTCTCCAGGAGGATCCTTAAAGATCATTTCTCCTACTGGGGGAACGATAACTTCCCCTTGAGAATAAGCGACAAATCCTTCTTCAATTAGTTTGAGAGGATCTATTGTTTTCAATATTTCCATTATTTGAGATAACCGTACAATCTTTGTCATAATAATCACAGCTTTAATCAACTAAACCAGCATATTTACATGTTATTTCAACCGCTCGTACCAAAGCTTGGGCAGCAAGGATTGCATTCTCTGAGATCAAATCCCCTTCTTCATCTAGGGTCCCTAATCCAGGTGTTAAAAACATATTTCCGCTGTAGATAGTGGCACCAAGGCCAACACCCATTTCATCCAGTGCTACAATCATTGGATTGGTATTCGCGAACATGTCTTCCATATTAAAAATTGGAATCCCAAAGTTATCCTCCTCCCATGTTTGTTCATAATTCAGTTCAGAACCTCCCATTGTATAGCTTTTAGTAATGATTAATTTGTCTCTAAACCTACTTGGCTCTAATAATTTGAATGCATCCACAATGATATTGTGGTACTGATCTATCGGTTTTGTAATTTTATCAGAATTTTCGTGGAGCATCTTTAGAACAGCAATCAAACCGACAACAGCATCTCTACCAGGATCCATCATTGAATAACGTGCTTTTCCATGTGATGACACTTCCCCATACCTTTGACCACCTAATCCCAATCCTTTCCGAACAGGAACCATAACTTCCTCTTTTCCAATAATAAGGCCACAAATTGGAGCTCTTGCTGCTTTATCCATACTCCACATCATAATGTCCCCATTAACATCGTTTGGCCCAAGGCCAATCACTGGAACGCCCCCACCACCATCTAACGCGTATGGCAACTCAAATTCTTCAGAAAGTGTTCCAAATCCCTTTTTAAGCAGTGGAACACCATTTTGGTCTTTTTCCCCATATCCATAACCTGGAGTATCATAACCAAGAGTAACGAAACCAGTGAGAAGTGTAGTATGTTTTTCTGCGACCGAAGTTATTTTTTCAATAGATTTCTTTGCATTAGTTCTAGTCATTAATGGAACAACATTGTACTTGATTCCATGGACTTCATATTTTGTCCCAACAGGCTTCACAAGTAGTGAATCGAGATTTGGTAAACATTTTGCTTCAACAGCAAGCTCCCCACCAGTTACCGACTTATCAACAAACAAATTCTTGTAATGTGGAGGAAATGGTCTTCCATAACCAGCGGTATATTCCGTATCCTCACCATAAAGAGTAATGAATCTTCCTCTATAAGTTTCACCTATTCTTAACATAGGTGGGGCCATTAATGTCTCTAATGACATTCTTATAGCTGATTCACATGTATTCGTTGCAGCGGAATCAAATTCATCTCCAAAGATATCTTTAACTACATTTCGTAATTCATCTTGAACCTTCCTCATGGGAATAACTTCTTTATTGGCATTAACGATCGCTTCGAGTACATAATTAGGTAATGGTCCTGGACAGGAGGAGCTTCCTGGATATAATCCAAAGGATCCATTTTTTACTTTATCCAATCCTAAATCTTGCGCTGTTTTGCGTGCCTCCTCTCGAATTTGTGGGAATTTCTCATATAATTCTTGATACCATTGAAATTTAAATTTTGATCTCATAAAATCTCTCCTAGATTATCATCACAATGATTCCTGAACCTGTTGTGTATATTACGTATTTTTTATCCGTTTCGGTAGCTCAAATAAGAATGATTATATGATATCATTGCCTTGATCCGATTAACGGGAAAATGATGTCGACTTCTGAAAAGCAGAATGACAAGAAACTGTCAATTCTTCAAAAAGCTACCTTAATGGAACTTGGAAAGATAGGCGCGGATCAGGCTGCCAAAGCACTCACTGATTTTCTTGAACAGTCAATATTTATGAAAGCTAAATCCTTTGAAATGGTGAAAATAGAATCGGTTACCAATTTATTAAGAACTCAATTTCTTTCTGACACGCAGATCGCGATCTTCTCTGCAAGTAACACTACGGAAATAGCCTACACCGTTTTGATACTATTTGATAAGGAAATTGTAACTAAAATTCTTAACCAGAAATCACCCCCAACAGATGATATTGAGGCAGTAATGGAATTTAGTACAATATCTATGGATATGTTAAGAGAAATTGGATCAATAATTCTAATCAAGTACATCCTTACTTTGAACAACTTTCTGAATCTTATGGGCGCTCTTCCATCACAACCGACATTGCGTATAGGAAAACTGGATTCTTTGGCAGATTATGAATTGAACAATTACATGAAAGGATTAGATGTACTAATTATTGAATGTGATATTCACTTAGAGGTGGAATTCTATTTCAATTATCTAAAAACAGACATAATCTTAATCCCTCACCAAGAGACATACATTCGCTTTTTTAAAACAATTAGTAGAAAAGACCATCTATAAATAACGTTTCAAATCCCCTCAAGGAGGAAAAAGTGATTAGTCAGCTCCTCAACAAAGAGAAAGAAGATTCAAATGATGGTCAAACACATTATGTTGGGATTGGGGAAATTAAACTTGGATGTGTAACGGATCGCTTAAAAATAACAACATTAGGTTCATGTATTGGATTAATTTTATACCCTAAAGATGATAATCCTGAAAAGTGTGCCGTTATGGGCCATATAATGCTTCCAAAATCTCAAGGGAGAGAACCGAAAAAATACACGTTTGGACCAACAAGATTTGCCGATATTGCTATCCCTGCAATGATTAAAGAGCTCGAGAAGGCTGTTGGGAAACATCGACATAAATCTATTGTAGCAAAAATGATTGGAGGAGCGGAAATGTTTGGTTATACTAAAATTTCATTGAAAATTGGAGAAGAAAACGCACGGGTAACGAAATCACTGCTGAAAGAAAGGAATATCCCATTGATCACAGAATTTACTGGAGGAGACACTGGAATGTCGGTTGAGTTTCGGATTAGTGATTATACATTAATTGTCAAACCAACAGGGGGAAGAGTAATAATAATATAAAGAAGAAACGAGTTATTTATCCTTTCCAAGCTCCTCCTCTTCTTTCAGAGCACGTCGAAGAACCTTACCGACCTGGGTCATTGGTAACTCGTCTCGAAACTCGATATAACTCTCATCGTGAGGCTGCTTATATTTTACTAACTTTTCCTTGCAATAAGTCAAAACTTCCGCTTTAGTAAGCTCTTCATCTGCTTTTGGGACAATAAACACCTTGACCGTTTCTCCAACTTTAGGATGAGGTACTCCGATGGCCGCTGCATTCGATACCTTTGGATGAGCAATGATTACTTCTTCGATTTCCCTGGGATACGCCTTGAAACCACCTACATCAATCATGTCCTTTTTACGATCAGTTATGTAAAAGTAAAAATCTTCATCGTATTTACCAATATCTCCCGTTAAAAAGTATTTCTTACTATCAATTTCTCTAAAAACCGCTTCAGTTTCTTTAGGTTTCTTATAATACCCCTTCATCACTTGAGGACCATGAATTGCAATTTCTCCTTCTTCATTGGGGCCTAATTTTTTGGTACCAGTTTCCACATCGACAATAATAGCATCTGTATCGGGATAGGGGATTCCAACTGATCCTTCTTTTTTTAAGGGAGTATCTGACCCAGGAGTTGCTGCCAGAGGATTTGAATGAGTAACTGGTGATGTTTCAGTTAATCCATATCCTTCTGAGAGATTGGCACCAGTTACTTTTTCAAACTCTTGTAAGACTGCTAAGGGTAAGGGGGCAGCTCCACTTGTACTGACTAATAATGAACTTATATCGTAATCTTGAAATTTCGGGTGATTCAATAAAGCGATGTACAAAGTTGGAACAGTATTGAAAATCTGGACTTTATATTGCTGAATAAGCTCCAATATTTTAGTAAATTTATCTTCACGAGGATCGAGCATCAAGACACTAAGAGCGCCATATTGGACCCCTAAATTCATACCAGTGGTTGCGCCATAACTATGGTAAAATGGGAGAGCTCCTATTCCAACTGATGTACCTCGTTCTGGTCGAGGGTACAGCCAGACAGAACACTGTTCTACATTCGCAACAAGATTCTTATGGGTCAACATTGCCCCTTTAGGCGTACCAGTTGTACCTCCCGTAAACATGATAACAGCTACATCATCAGGTTTGATATCCACTGTTGGACGACCATCAACACTGTATTGGTCATAAATCTCGTACATATATATGTCACGAGGATCTTTCTTGCTTATTTTTCCTAGTAATCCTCCCAAAAATGCTTTAAAGCCCTTAAAATATGGTTTTACTGATGCTACTACAATAAATTCTAGCGGAGTATTTCCTTGATCGCGTACCATTTTACAAGTTTCGTAAGGTTGAGCAGCTGAAGTTATCATATCAGCACAAACAATTCCTTTCGCTTCACTTTGTTGCAGTTGTCCTGTTAGTTCACTTGCAGGATATTGAAAGTTAAGACTAACAACTATTGCACCAGCTTTAAGGATCCCATAATATGCGACTACAAATTCAATCATATTGGGGAGAAAAACAGCAACTTTGTCACCTTTTTTTATTCCTCTATCAACTAAGAATGCTGAAAATTTATCCGTCAATTCACCTAGTTCTCGAGTTGTAACTTTAGCAATTTTATCAAAGCTATTTGTATCGAGAACCAGAGCTAATTTATCAGGGAAATCTTCAACTATTTTATCCAAATTTGCAAAAAGTGGGATTTCGGGATAATCAATCGTTTTGGGAACTCCCTCAGGCCACAATGGAATTTCGTTTGGATTTACCAATTATACTCACCTTAAACTCTGACTTTCTAATTAGAAATGATGATTACTTCAATCATCTAATAAATTTTATCATTAAAGAGAATGAAGGAGGTCAAAATTCGCTTTCTAATTTTTATAAGAAACCATCTTCATGATACGAGACCATTTTCGATCCTGCTTTAACCCATTCTTCAAAGGCTTCCGTAAAAATCTCCCTAGCTCGTTCATTTGCTTTCTTGATAATTGTAAATTCATCAATGTGGGGAAACTGGGTATCAGCTAGGATTAGATCACCATGGACTATCACATTGTCAACTTCTTTTCCTGTGGATGAGTATACCAGATTAGGGATCAGATTTCTAAATGGTTTATCTATAATAGGTGTCATGTTCAACTTTTTTAGATCAATCGTAATAATATCAGCCTGTTTTCCTACTTCAAGACTTCCTATTTTACTCGCGAGATCGAGAACCATAGCTCCTCCTATAGTTGATAGTTGTAAGGATTGCCAAGGAGGTAACGCTGTTGGGTCATTATCGTGAATTTTGGTTAAAATACTAGCCATTCTCATTTCTTGGAACATATTATAGTGACCTGGTCCAGGAGCTTGATCTGTACCGAGAGCTGCGGTACCTCCAAGTTTCAGATATTGACCAATTGGGGGAACAATACCATCTATTGATGCTATAGATGATAGACATCCAACCATCTTGACTCCTTTTTTTACCATTAATGAACGCTCATCAATTGTCGTATCATGAATATGAGCTGCAACAAGTTTATCATCAAGCAAACCATTTTTCTCAAGTATTTTTACGGTCGTGGAGTCGGTTCCAAAGCGACCTTGTATTTGGAGTCTCTCTCTTTCACCTTGCGCTACATGCATATGTATATTGCAATCTCGGTCTATTGCTTGTTGTTTAATGTCTGAAAGCAAATCTAAGGAACAAAAATCCAGAGCTTGAGGCCCATACATAACACTAATAAGCTCTGTGCCTTTAAACTCCTGAAATAATTTGTTTGCTCTTTTTAAAGCACCGAATCCTTTTGACTCATCAAATTCGTAAAGTTCTTTAGGCTTCAAACTAGCTCGGTCAGAGCTAACCTCGTTAATAGTTTCAATTGCGACAACACGGGCTTTTAATGGTAGATAAACCTCTTGTACTAAAGACGATACGAGTCCTGCATATTCAGCAAAAGTCGTCGTACCCGATCTTAAACCTTCCAAAACTGCAAGCTTTGAACCCAAAATAAGATCTTCTTTTTTTAGACATCTTGCTAACGGTCCAAGGCCTTTATTCATCCATTCGATTTCAGGTAAGTCTTGAGCGCATCCTCTTAAGAGAGTTAATCCTGTGTGAGCATGAGCATTGATTAATCCAGGCATTGTGATATGATTAGTTCCATCAATGATTCTGTCAGCTTTTTTATGATCCAAGTCACTAGATTTACCAACGAAACTGATTAAGCCATCTTCAATTCCTAAGCCTCCATTGGGAATTATTCCTAACCCTTTCCCTTTGAATGTTATTAACCAAGTATTTGTTATTCCAATGTCCAAGATTCAAACCCTATCTGATCAGGAATTTCTTGAACTTTTATGAATATTTTCTAAAGCGATGTCTCCTCTGATTAATAAACCTTAAAAAATCCTTTATTTCAATCCTACGTTCCAACAATAATTTGCTAATGCGATACAGGTTGCCATTCGATCGAACGCCACCTCATCTTCCATATTTGCACGTTTTTGGAGAAAAAGACCTTCCAATAAGACATTCAATCCAATATGAAATGCTAAAACAGATTCATAATTCTCATAAATATCATTTATGGATAACGCTACTGATGAAAGGTACCTTTCATACCCTTCAATGAAAGGTTGAACCTCCTTTCGGAATGCTTCTAAGTTTCCATCCCTGTTGAAGCTGTCGATTGCCGAGTGTAGAAAAAACGTTCCAACGTCTTCCATTCTATCTGCTGATTGCTCTTCTTCTACATACTCAGGATCTATTAACCAAGTTTGAATCTTCTTATTACCATTTCCATCCTTTTCAATTGAGAATAAAACATTTCCAGGATGAAAATCCCCGAAGCCAGTCGTACCCCCTGAATTTCCATTTGAAGAAAGTAGTTTCACTAGTAAATTGCTAGCTAGGCTAATAAAATCTTTTTTTCGGTCTTTAGGTATAATTAGCTCATTTAAAGTCTTTTTCAAAAGAAATATGTATCTTTCTTTCTCAATCGGTCTCAATTTTCCGGAATGAAATTTGGAAAGGGCTTCCCCAGTTAATAATAACTTGATTTCCGAATTTAATTCCGAATCATAAAAAGATTCTCCTTTTATTCCTTCATAAATCAATATCTTTCCATGTTCAAAGATAACACGGGGAGTTAACACCCCAGTATCTTGTAACTTGTCCGCTAAGTGATTTGTTAACATTTTATTCTGTGAAGCTTCCTCTGGAGAGGGAAATTTCTTTATTGCAATTTTTAAAGTCAAGCTTCCTTGTTCACTGTTGAAATTGGCAGTCACTAATTGCAATCCTTTGGATCCAACTTTATGAATTGAAGAAACTCCATTAAGGACAACAAACCTAGATTTTGCCCCAAACTCTTTTATTTGAAGTTCATCAAAATAATCTTTCAAGTTTTCAACGATCTCGGCTAATATATGTTTAATACGTTGTTTACGTCGTACTTGATCTGCTGCCGAATTATCTTCCATTTTAGCCTCATAGTCATAATCATGATGAGATTTCAAAAAGGTGTGCAAATATACTTCAATGAAATAATATAATTGATTATAATAATTCCTAGACTGATTGTCAATTCATAAGCTTGGGGGAAAATCCGAGATTTTTGTTGCCTAAAAAGTAATATTTATTCTGTTTCAAAGTATTACTCCATTGCAGAACTCTTTCAAAGAAAACCATTTAGAGATGTTCATTTGAAATAATGACATCAGTCCAATCTCATAAACAACAGTTATCAACCGATTTGAGAATTGCAGGTATTCAGTCAATGCAAGAAACTAATTCTAGTGGATATTTGAATAACCTCAAGATTGTCTTTCAATCACGTAACTATGTTGTGATTTTATTTACAAATTATTCTTCTGCAGTGTTCTTAGCAGCGTGGGTCTATCTTAACCTTTTTTTCAGGGATATTGGAATTACATATTTTGAATTGGGTCTTGCGGACGCCTGGTCCATGGTTCTTGGTGTTGTCGCAATTCTCTTTGGCGGATATTGGGCAGATAAATATATTCCACATAGAAAGTATATGGCTACTTTTAACATGCTCTTTTTAGCTATAGCGACTTTTCTAATCCCAATTGTTACCAATTTTCATGGTCTTCTCATAATATGGACAATATTTGGATTTAGTCAGTTCTGTCAAGCCTCAATTGATCCCATTCTTTTTGAATCTCTCCCTCCTGAACAGATGGGTACGGGTACTAGTCTATTTACATTGGGAGGAGTTTTTGGGATTTTCGGATTAATTATTGTTGGTTTCTTAATTCAAGGTAGTTTTTTAGATGGTCTAAGAATGTTTTGGTATTTTTTTGCCGCTGTTGCTGCCCTTAACTTTCTAATTCGCTTGTTTTTCTTGGAAAAAACACAACCAGCTCACGAAATTAAAGCTAGTGAGAAAAAATTCATCCGAGATGTTCTGGCCCAATATAAGGAAGGGATCAAAGTTCTTATGGTAACAATTCCCCTTTTTATGATTGTTTTTATGTTAGATGTCACGAGTGATATTAACTACCGCTTTGCTCAGAATTTCTATTTAAATGAAGTTGTTGGTATGGATTATGGTTCCATTAACTATACGATGATTGGTGCAATTATTCTAGGGGTAATTGGAGGTCTCTTTGCAGGATTCCTCCTTGATAGGACTAAGAATGAGGCTAAAATAATGTTTTTAGTCTATTTTTTCCTACCTTTCTCAATAATTCTTCTATATTATTCACCCATAATTCCTAGATGGAATGATTTATTGCCAAGTGAAGGAATGGGGGCTCTCATATCAAGTACAGCATTTATTGCAGTTGTAATTAAAGCTGGTAATGATGAGGTGTGGCGAACAATAGCATGGGGGGCCGTTGGACGTAAACTTCCACGGGAACACACTGGTAAAGTAATGGCTGTTTTAGGAATGTCAATATCCATTCTGGGTGTTCTGGTCAGTCCATTAGTAGGCCTTGTTTATCAACTTGAAGGGGGAAAACCTTTATTGTTAACCGCTTTTGTATTAAATCTATTAATTATAGCTTTCCTCCTTTTAGGATGGTTAAAGAGTCCTAAAAAGGACCCTGACCAAACTTCACCTATTTCTGCTTAAATATAAGCAGCATTCCTTTAAACATATGATCATTTATTTTGAACTGAATTAAACGAATATTAAGACTGGTGTTCATCTTATGTCCTTAACACGCGAGGAACTTCATGATTTATTCCTGGCAGGAAAAGTAGTTCATTTGACAATGGATCAAATAGAAAAATATGTGAAACCTAGGGTTTCGATTGGTTCACTTTATGATACTATTGTTAAAATGATCACATCGACAAAAGGAGTTGACTTAGCTTTCCCTCCTAATATTTCCATAAATGAATGTGCGGCTCATGATACAGCTGGACCAAGGGAAAAACGTGTCATTCCAAAAAAAGCCTTAGTAAAAATTGATATTGGGGCTACTGTTAATGGAATGCTTTCTGACACTGCTAAGACTTTTTCTACTGATGGAAAACATTCTCGTTTAATAAAATCAGCCGAACACGCATTAGATAACGCTATTGATATTATAAAGCCTAATCTTCGCGTTAGTGAAATAGGAGCTGTAGTACAAGAAACAATTGAAAACTATGGTTTTAAGCCAATTTCAAATTTAACTGGGCATCAAATGGAGAAAGGTACACTTCATGCAGGTCTCTCAATACCAAGCATTAGATCTGTTCCCTTTGCTAAAAGATCAAAACTTAAAAAGGGCATGGTTCTTGCTATTGAACCCTTTAGTACACCAGGAAAGGCAGGGTATGTAGAAGAAGGACCAACAGCTCCATTAATTTATTCATCAAAAGGAAACCCTAAAACAGATATTGGGAAGTTTCTTGTTAAAAGATACCAAAGGCTCCCTTTTTCTCTACGTTCAGCTACTCTTTACTTAAAGAATAAACACATCACGTCAGATAATCTAGGGGAAGTACTAAACAAAGATAATTTTCATGGGTACAGGCCATTAATTGAAAAAACTCGTGGTCTGGTTGCACAAGCAGAACACACGATTTTAGTTACAAGTAATGGTACGAAAATGATTACTTAGCTGTTAATCATCAAACAAGAGTCACTTGTCAGCTATTTCCTTTGTGACCTTCTTTTTTTTGGCCATTTGAGCTTCAATATTTAATAGTGCAAGACTACTGAAATAGCGGATACTAGGATCCTTTTCTATCTTATATTGAATAATTTCAATCAGTTCTGGAACAGCTAATATCCCTCCCCGATAGCCGAGGGCTTCAGCTGCTAATTCACGAACAGTATAAATACGATCAGTCTTGATGGCTTTAATTAACGCTGGTGTGATTAAAGAATCATACCCTTCAAAAGAATTGTAACCCTCAAAATGACCTAAAGCATGTGCACAAGTACTTCTTACTGTATTAGAATCATCATTCTGGAGTAGTGAAATTAAGGTTTCAATTATTTCATAAGTATATTTTCTATTTGTGACTAGATCTGGTGAGTCAATTATCGCTGTGAGTAATTCAACTGCTCGTTGGCGCCACTCATTCTCTAGATTTGGCTTTAAATAGCTTAGTGCTAGAGGAACATCGTCTATTTCCGCCCAAGAAGTCAATATTTCCAATAAAAACGATGTAATCTTATTATAAGCCTTTTCATACAAGAGTGATCGAATATGACTTATGTGATCTGTTGGTTCCAAATTTGATATAGCCCAAGCAGCCTGTCGTTGCACAAAGGCATCTTCATCATTTATTAACCTATCTAAGAGAAAGGGAAATGTTGAATCTTCTTTTAAATGTCCAAGAAATGAACAAATTGCTGCACGAAGTGAGAAAGATTGTGAAGTTGCTAATGTTTCCTGAATTTGAGGAAGGTCAATTTCTAAAAAATTTTGGTCGTCTTTGAGGATATGTACGAACTCTTCCAACGCCTCAATCACTAATTCACGTAATGGAGTTCTATCTTTTCTGAATATTGTTAATAAACATGTTGCTGCGTCTGGCATAGAACTCATCCGAGCGAGTAATGCCACCATTCCACTTCGAATACTTGATGTTTGCTCAATTGATCCAGCTGCAGAGCAGATTCTTAGAATAAGCTCTGGAGATGTGGGTTGGATCTGTTCAATTGACCAGGCAGAAATGGATCGGACATATGAATCCTGATCCTCTAATCCTTTTAGAAGAGCAGCTAATGCTTGTTGAGATTTTAGATTACCCAACGCTTCAGCAGAAGCTTCTCGAACAAAAAAGCTTACATCAGTTTCTAGTGCCTCAGCCAGCTCAGGAAGAGCATCAAAGGATGAAATCGCTCCCAGTGCACTAGCAGCTGATGCTCGAACCACAGAAATTCCATCATATTTTAATTTTTCAATTAACAAAGGAGATAATTCAATGACTCCCCATTTACCAATAATTTCAATGGCTTTCTTTCGTAACTCGGGATTATGATCCGTTTCTACAATCAGTTCTAATAAATCAATTATTTCAGCATTATGAGTTTCTCCTAATGCATCTAATCCAATTTTTCGGAGTTCTGACAGCTCATAAGTAATTTCAACAAGATCGATCAGATAATTCTGTAGATCTTCAGAGAGTTTTTGAGATTTTTGAGCAAGATGTAGAATTCCTCGAAGAATAGAAGCTCTAATATCATCCTTGAAACGATATTTATGTAAAGCTTCCAATAGTGTTATTTCCGTAATTTTATCATTGCAGTATCCGATTAATTCCAGACTATAGTTCAGGTGACGTTGGTCATCAATCATTTTTTTCAATCGAAGAGAGGTTGTGGTAGCTTCATTTTCCTCTGATACCTTACGAAGGGTTGAAGAGAGAGTGATAAAAAGTTTATTAAGTGTCACCTCATTTATTTCATCTTCAAACCAGTCCAACATTGCATCAAGCACCTCAAAATGACCTTCGAGACTCATTGCAATGATTTCTCTAACTTCTGGAGTGGGAGATTTAGATAAAGACATCAACTTCTGTATTATAAGATGTGAATTTCGTTGGGCAAGATGGGACGCAATAAGGGCTTTTATTTGAATATCAGGATCTTCTTCAATTGTTTCTAAGAGTATATCATGAATTAAACCTATATCAGGTGATTCCACCCTTTCTTTCACCTATCAATCCATTCCTAGGAAATCCTGTTCAGGAATTCTTATTATACAAAATCATGATAATTAATTATTCATTTAATAATTCACCTAAAAGTAAATGAAAAAGAGTTTATAGCGATTCACAGTTTGAATGGCTACAATAATCTTTCCAAAAATTGACAAAGAAGGTTAGATAGGGTGCAAAGAGATAATAATGATATAAGCAATGATAAATTATTTGAAAATCTCACACAAATCATGTTCTTTCCATCATGGAGCGGATTAATTCAGTCTGAATCATATTTAGGCTCATATTTAAATCAACCAGTTCACAAGGTGTATAAAGATAATGTTATCCTATTACCAGATCTTGTATTAACAGGACAAGAAGAGAGCACGGGAAAACCTTTTATTTTTATCACAGGAGTTGGGATGTATTACGTGCAGTTTGGTTTGTCCCCAGGCGAGATTATTACAGATTACCGTGAAATATCGGGGATCGTGCTGCCTTTGGAGATCTATAACAAAGCACAAGATCTCTCTGGTTCAATAGTTAATTCTGAAAAGCTAGCAATGACTGAATATATGATTTCAATTCCTTTCTCCTTGTTACTCGCAAAACAAACAACACAAATGTATCTCCGGGGGGTTATTGCCCGAAATGTATTGCACCCTTACAAGGATTGTTTCAATCAATTTTTATCTTCAATCTGTGGCAATCCCGATAGTTTAATCAAGGAAGATGGATTAAAGATTCTTTCAGGTGGACTATCTTCACAGATCTCTCTTCATACAAATGAACTTTTAACGGAAAAAGAATTAGAAAATTATTCCAAAATTACAGCTGGTCTAAAAACCATCCGACCTGACGTAGGGAAAGTGCTTTCTGATCTTCAACTCGATGATGAAACAATGAAAAGTGCAATATTTGAAAAAATTCGGCTTATTAAGATAGATTTTGTAGAAAAAGGTTATCCTCGTCTCTTAGACTGGGTTCCATAGCTCCGAAAATCTGAGTGTACTGAAAGTTAGTATCTCTCTCTCTTATTTACAACATTTTGTGTTCTTTCTTCGTTACTTGAATTAGAAACTCATGGAGAAGCTCATTAAATTGCTCTGGATGTTCATGAGTTATTCCATGATCGCCCTCAAGTTCGACTATTTTTGCTTGAGGTAAATGCTTTTTCAGAACTTTATATGTTATAGTAGGATTGACGGTATCCTGATTACCGTGCATCATCATGATAGGAACATCTATCTGCTCAAGTTGTTGAAGGTATGAACTTGAGCGTTTATACTGTCGTTTTATGGAGACAAATGTTTTAAATTTCTGAATTCTCTTTACAATTCTCCATAGAACCGATATAATCAAGCTTCTATTCTCCCCACTTCGCTTTTCTTTCGCTAAAAAATTCCATGATCTTGTTATCTCACCAAGAAAAGGTCTAGGACTCACAAGAACAATACCTCGGACGTCTTCTGGATATTTTATTGCGTACATTAAGGCTAGGGTGCCCCCTATACTATAACCAACAAATATTGGCTTACGTCGAAGTTGGAGCTTATTTTTTAAGAGATCCTGCAAATCAAGAATATGATCAGAAGTTTGATGCTTTTCGACCTTTTTCCCGACACTAGATCTACCGTAACCTCTTAAATCAGGTGCGATTAGCTGATAATTAGATGAAAAATGGACATCATTGAGTTGGAGTCCCCAATGGGTTTGAGAACTCCCCAAATAACCGTGAATGAACACAATGGGGTGACCATCCCCAGAGTGATGATAATATAGTTGGTAACCATCACGAGAGTAATAGGGCATCTTTTTCAGGGCTCCAAGGCTGTAAAACAGTTCTGATTTAGATTCGGGGATACTAAAAGGAAAGATACTAGATTACTTTGAGAGGTGGAATGAAACATTTGTTATTACTTTTTAAGTCTGAAAGGTTATTTCTTCCCAAATTATTGGAAATAATGATCTGAAGGCGATTTATGTCTACCAATTAATTAAAGTTCGAATCAATACCAAAGGGCAATTGATCTGATTTGCTATGCGGATTCACAAAATAAGTCTACAAAATTTTCGTAGCATCCCTCATCTTAGGTTTGAAGATCTTCAAAATCTAAATTGTTTTATTGGGGCTCATAATTCAGGGAAAACTAATATTTTAGATGGGATCTCTGCCTTTTGGGATCCTTTTATCAGAGCTAGGGTTCAACAAGACCATTTAAAGGAAGAAAGTACAGGCCAAATTATGCAGCAGGCTCCTCCAATCCTTTCATATATTAATGAATCTACTAACATTCGGGGAATGTTTGAACTTGTGATCGATAAAAGCTTGGATTCGTGGCGCGAGAGTAGCTATCTTCGTGATATCTTCACGAAAACTGCTTTTCTTCATACTCAAAAACAATCATATGATTTTTTCAACGAATTTCTTGAGAACTTAGAAACAAAGACAAGTCTTTCAAATATTTCTGCCTTTAAGTTTGATATGACTCTTTCCCAGGAGCAACTAATGTTTATTGTTCAGGAATGCTTTTTAAGACTTAAAGACGGTGAATTACTGCCTTTCAAAGCAAATAACCTTCCAATAATCCAACAAGCAATTGGAACAGCATTTCTTCGCCATTTTGACGAAACGACAGAACATAAGTTCCTAAACGAAAATATTTCCCGAATAATAAAGAACAAGGATTATAAGGCAATTACAGCAATTGAGAGTTTTTTAAAAGATGTTATCGGTCAAGAATTTGTCTTTGAGTTAGGACACGGTCAGATGGCTGAAGTTACAATTGAACAAGCTTTTACTACGCCTCTTTGGAGAATGTCAACTGGTACTCTAAGAATTATTTCATTAGCTTATCTTCTGACTGCAAGCCAACTAAATCAAATTATTATCATTGATGATCCAGGATTGTATCTGCATCCGAAAAGCGAACGAAGACTAGCCAGAAAGCTGGAAAATTTCTCAAATGAGAGACAAATCCTTTTCTCGACTCATTCAACTCGGTTACTCATTGGTCATGCGTACCTAGTAGAGCTAATTAAAGGCTGGACTAAGGTTCGACCAATCCGAGGGGAAAAAACGATGAAAAAAGTAGTCAAATTGTTAGGCATAAGACCTTCAGACTCCTTAGGTGCGGATGTTGTGGTTTTTGTTGAGGGAAAAACAGATACTCGAGTATTTCGAGTTTTTGAGAACCTCTTACAAGGTGACCGAATGTCTCGAAACAGAGTTTCTTTTATTGGAGTAGGAGGGTGGACCAATATGAAGTTTATTATTTCTATTGAATTATTAAAGAGTAAATTCGTTCGGAGCCGTGCTCTAGCGATTACTGACGGAGATATCTATAATTCAGAGACTTATCTCAAAATAAAGAAGAATTGGACTTCAGTATTTCCCGAGAACACATTTTTCTCGTTAAAGGAAGAGTGTATTGAATCGTTATTCCTAAATAATCCTGTAATTTTTCAACGGGTATTAAAAAAGAAAAATGAATCTCTTACCTCCATAACTGAGATCCAAGAATTTATTAAGAGAAACAGGGAAAGAGGAATTTCTGATAAAACTATTACACGAAGTATCACAGAGAGATTTTTGGGTGGGAAACGTTATAAGGCCTCTGTGGCTGAACGTCTTGCAGGAAGCTTTAAAGTGAATGAAATCCCCGAATACTTAGCAAAATTCTTCAACGAATTCATTCTTAATTAGATTTCAAATAATGATTAGAAATTATTCAAATCGACAAAGTACTTAAGTAAATGTGAGTTTTTCAAGTAGGAGTAACCTGACTAGATGAGATTCTAATGGGTAAGATTTTAATTCTTGGATTACCAAAATCTGGAATATCCTCAATTTATCGAGAGTCCTATCAATCAATAACTGGTGCAGAGGATAATCCATATATGAAGCAGATACTTAAAGTTAAATCCCTTCAAAAAGTTCTTCAGATTGAATTCCATGAAGAAAATACAATGGAAATTTTGTCAAAGGATGAGATTAAAAGTATCTTCTCAAATGTTCAAGTGGTATTATGGGTCGTGGATATTAGTGATCAGCGAACTATCTCCACCTCTCTATTTCATTGGAAAAATGCATTGGATTATTTGAAGGAATATTCAACCTTTGCTTCAAAATTTGTCTGCTTTCATAAAACAGACTTAGTCACTGTAGAAGATAAAAATACACTCTTTAATTCTTTAAAGAATGATTTTCAAGCACATCTTGAAGGACAGGTGGATTTTTACTATACGTCTATAAAGGACGATTCGGTATTAGTAATGATGGCACAGATTATGAAAATAATTCATGAGTCATCTTTCGAAATAAAACAAGCCCATAATAAAATTAACGAGTTTTTACAAACAAATGAGGACTTTTTTGGTGTTACAATACTTTCATCAGACGGACTACCCATTATTGAAGTAGGGGAAAAGGTAGAATTTGTTATCTTACCTGCCAACTTATGGCTTGGTACCAATGAGCGATTGAAAGAAGCTTTTGGAATACACACACTAACATGTACAATTCATCTTGACGATCAGATTTTACTTTTCTTTGACATTGGTGTGGATCTACTTTTGACCACAGTCGCTAAGAAAGACGCTCCCTTACAATTCTCTTTTATTAGAAGCGATATGTTGGCACAATCTCTCCGTGAAATCCTTAATGTTTCCTAAGAACCTTCATGTCTTTATCTCAGAACATGTACAATTGGTACAAGAACCACCAAGTCAGAACATAAAGAATAATTAGGAACCAAGATATAACATTCACAAAATCCTTTATTTTAGCTTCTCCTCTTGACCAAAATCACGATATAGAGAGAATTCTTCAAGTATTTCCTTGTCTCTAGAAGTACTTTTATCAGCTATAACACGAGCAAGAAGTTCACCTAGTCCTGGGCCAATCATATAACCTTGACCACACATACCTACCGCATTGATATATCCCTCAATCTCCTTTATCGGACCCAGAATGGGATTCCCATCTAGAGTCATTGGATATATACCGCGCCATGTCCTACGTACTTTAATATTCTTGAGTCTTGGAAGTAAATTAATCATTCTTTTCGCGACTTGTGGTAGAAAAACGCTAGTTTCCCTTCTATCTCTCCCAACAATGGGGGGTTCAGGTGTAAGACAAAAAATGATCTTTCCTTCTCTGTTCTGATAAAAATAATAATTTTTAGATCCTTCTGAAGGTCGTATATCAACAACCATTGGCGAAAAGAATCGTTTAACTGGTTCTGTAATACCAGCTTCATGGGATTCGGGTATTACTAGAACATCGCTTCCAACCATTTGAGCAATATCTCTTCCATGAGCCCCTGCGGCATTAATTATATTTTGGGACTGATATGATTCTTTAGATGTTTTTACAGCCGTTACTTGGTTATTAATTGTTTGTATGTCAATAACTTCTTCATTGAACTTAAAATCTACCCCTAGATTCCGTGCTTGACGATAAAAAGCATTTATAGCTAATAATGGAGAAGCATTACCATCCTCAGGTGAAAAAGTCCCTCCAAGGAGCCTTTCATCATTAATTCCTGGAATTAGATCTCTGATTTTATCTGGATCAACAAAATTTATATTTAAACCATTTTGTTTCTGATATAGTACAGTGTCCTTTAACAACTGTTCATGAGCTTCATTAAAAGCTAAAAAGGAATAACCCCCTTGAATCCACTCTATATCATCACCAAATGTTTCTTCCCATGCCGAGAATATTTCTATTGATCGTTGGCATGTCCAAATCTTTCCTTTCTGAGAGTGAGTTGCTCTAATCCCTCCAATAGCGTGTTTGTTATCACCACAACCTACTGAGGGAGCACTGTCGAGCACTAAAGTTTTAACGTCATAGTTACCCATTGCAAATGCCGTTGGGACTCCTACACTACCCGCTCCAATGATAATGCAGTCGTAATCTGCCACTGACTATTTCACTTCCTTGGTATGAGCAAAAATTCCTAATGGAACCTCAACAAATAAAGGTCGTTGGGTGCCTTGAGTGACTTGCTTAAATGGAACACCTTCCTCACGAAAGATCCTATTAATCAAAGCTGTACACGTTTTTCCACCGCAGGCTCCCATTTGAACGTGGGTGAGAGCCTTTAGTTGGTTAATATCAGATACTCCTTGCTGAATCCATTTACGGATTTCTCCTGCTGATACTCGCTCACAGCGACATACAATTGCTTCATCTGCCAAGGGTGGTTTGTGGTAGATCGACATGGGTTCACTTACCTCATTGGCTTGAATTTTTATACCAGTTGCGCATTTAGCAACATTTCGGGGTAATTTGATAGTAACCAATTGAGTTCGCGGATACTCCTTTAATTTTCTAGTCCGCTTAACAATAAATGCACCTAATTCTCCCGTATCACTCATCACTATTACTTTATCCCCCTTAATAACGCTTGTTTCAATCATTTCATGTGGTAAGGTTACAAAAGGATACTCATTATCTTTTCTATAGTCCACTAATGAAATAGCGAGCCCTGGACAAACAGCGACACATCTTCCACATCCTGTACACTCTTTTTCCCCTTTAAAATAAGGTAAGCTAGTTATTAGATCATTTTCAGTCATGATTTGATGTTGAGGACACACAGTTGTGCAAGGATTGCATGGAATTTCTTGATCGCAATGAAAAATGGGAAAAATTCCCTCTTCTTGTGATGGAACTTCTCTCATCTTAGGTTTTGGAGGTGGAGCCTTCAATATCTGTGCTTTTGCATCAAGTTCTCCAAGATTCGCCTCTGTTTCGATTCCATATGAATATAGGATCTTAATTGCTTCCATCCTACCAGTAAATATTGCTGCAGATGCTTCTGCTATTTCTTGGGCATCTCCAGCCATCCAAACATCCATTTCGTATTCTATAGCCTTGTTATAGAACTCATTCACAGGATCTAATCCAACTGCGATTAAAATAGTGTCACAGAGAAATGATTCTTCCGTCCCTTTGATCAAATTCCAATCTGAATCCAATTTACCAATTGTAATTGATTTTACTTTATCATCACCATTAGCAGAGAGAATTGTATGACTTGTGTAAATGGGAACACCTAAACGACGAAGCTTGTTTTCATGAACTTTATACCCTCCACATTGAGGTAACGCTTCAACTAACCCAATAACATCAATCCCAGCCTGTAAAGCATGGTATCCTGCAATTAATCCAACATTACCTCCTCCAACAATGAATACCTTATCAGCAGCCCTGACTAAATCACGGTTTACTAATGTTTGAAACGCTCCAGCTCCGTAAACCCCTGGGAGAGTATCACCTGGAAAAACCAACATTTTCTCTCTTGCGCCAGTAGCAATAAATAGTTTATGTGGTTTTACTAAAATATAATCATCTTCTTTCACGATTCCAACCAATTTATCACTGAACACTGCAACAGCAGTGCTTGATAGCCATATATCTACAGTGGGTAAGGATTCTACTGCTTTACCGAGGATTTTAGCAATTTCAATGCCCCTCTTTCCGGCATATACATCTTGTGTTGAACCAAAGAATTTATGAGTTTGAAGGACAAGTTTTCCTCCAATACGATCTTTATCATCAACTAAAATGACTTTTAATCCTTTCTCACCTAGAATTTTTGTTGCTGATAAGCCTGCAGGTCCTGCACCAATTACTAGAATATCAGTTTCTACAATTGAGGTCATACCAAACGTAGTTGGTGAATCATCAGTTATTAATTCGGGTAAACCCCGACAGCTTTTTACCTTCATCCCCTCTTCTAGTGGAGTCATGCAGGACTTCATGGGTCTTCCATTAACAAGGACAGTACATTGTGAACACTGGTTGTTAGCACAAAACATGCCTTGAGGGCTGTTATCCTTAGGATGACGCCCAAAAATTTTAATACCATTCATGAATAATGCTGATGAAATAACCATACCCTCTATTCCCTTCATAGGTTTCCCGTCCCAAAAAAAAGTAATTTCCTTCAACTTAGGAATGGAGAGAATGGGATGCTCCGTAATTCGATTTAACATTTAGTTTCCTCATATTATACCTGAAGAATTAACAATACAAGAGTATAACATTTCTAACATAATTTATCATGGATTTAAGGTTCAATCCACCTTGATCCGTATTTTCTTGATCCTAAACCTCGTTTTGGAGAAATTAACCTGTGAAAGTTTTAAACTTATTCTCACATTTTACGGAAATTTCTATATAATAGCTGTTTTCTAACGCAACCATCTGATATTAAATTAAAAAGAAATGGAGTAATGAGAAATGCCTCCCACGCTAGAATCTCAAGCCGCTTTAGAAATTTTACGAGTATTTCCACTTGAATTTAAGTGGTATTTAATCCCGTTATTTGCAATTGTGGTTTATATGTATGCAGTTGAAATTGAAAAGAAAAATTGGAGTCGTGTTCTCGCTGGTCTTGCGTTTTTTGGTATGGATCTGTTCAATGAAACCTGGAACGCATTAATTCTATTTTTTACTGACTATTCTGCTTTCTGGACATGTGCTGGAGAAACTGGATTTCTAATTTTTGTTGGATTAAACATTGAGATTTCTCTAATGTTTGCAATGGCTGGAATTGCTTTTACCAAAATGCTCCCTGAAGACAAGAGTATGAAATTTGATCTGAGTTTAATAAAAATTCCAGTGAAAATTCCTAACCGTTGGGTATTTGCGGTTGGTAATTCGGTGTTCTGCGTCTTTGTAGAAGTTATCCTGAACCAAGCGGGAGCATTAATTTGGGAATATCCCTTTTGGAATGCGACCCTTATTGGTGTCATTCCAATTATCGTTTTTGGCTATCTCCACTTTATGATTGTCTCTTTCTGGGTACATGACATGGAAGAAATTAAAAATAAGATAATTGTGGTCGCATCAATTTTAATCTTTGATCTACTTGCTATAGGACTTTTTGCCGTTGTATTAGGCTGGATCTAATCAAGACCGTGAGTTACCTTATTTACTGACCGAAGAGTAGTTTGTGCTGCATCAAGTCTAGCCACTGGTACCCGACATGGTGAACAGAAGATATAGTTTAATCCTGATTTATAGCAAAACTCTATTATTTTAAGTGAATAATAGCATAAAAAGTAAGAATTTTATTGTAAAAAACCTTAAAATGATGATATCACTAAATATTGAAAGTACTAATAATAAATATAGAAATTTATATCTCAATTGAGCTGTATACAACAGGAAAGAGTACTCCAGGCGATTTATTTGAAAACTAAACAAAATGACAAAGAAATGCAGCAATTTCTTGAGAAAGTCATGGCTTTTGCGAATAAGACGGGGATTGCCTTTATCACTGGAAATATCTATGGTGGCCTAGCAGGTTTCTGGGATTTTGGGCCTATAGGAGTTGAAATAAAAAATCGAATCAAAGATACGTGGTGGACGGATTTTGTTCGTAACCGTGACGATATTGTAGGTTATGAAGGTGCAATAATTACTCATCCAAAAGTTTGGGAGGCCTCAGGCCACTTAACAAGTTTTAATGATCCATTAGTCTTCTGTCGAGGTAAATGCAAGAAAAAACATCGGTTGGACCATTTAGTAGAAGACTACCTAGAAATTCGTACAGAAGACCTAGATATTGAAAAATTGGGCAAAATCATCAAAGAAAAAGGAATAAAATGTCCTGAATGTGGGGGAACTCTTGGAGAACCAGTTAAATTCAATTTGATGTTTAATACTCATGTTGGTCCAGCACAAGACTCATCTTCTCTCGCTTATTTACGGCCAGAAAACGCTCAACTTATTTTCTCTGGATTTAAGAATGTTATTGATTCCACTCGTGTGAAAATGCCATTTGGTATAGCACATTCAGGAATAGTTTTTAGAAACGAAATCTCTCCCCGTAATTTTCTTTTTAGAGTAAGAGAATATGAACTTATGGAATTTGAATATTTTACTAATCCTGAAAAAACAAATGAATGTCCATATTTTGATGATATTGCTGATTATGAAATTAATATTCTTTCCCAAATTGAGCAAAATCAAAATTATGAGAGGGATTATAGAATAATAACTGTGGGAGAAGCATGGGAGAAAAGAATATTCAAAAATAAGTGGCAAGCTTATTGGCTTGCTATCTTTATCCGTTGGTTTATTGACTCATTAGGGATTCGAGGAAAACGATTACGGCTACGACAGCACATAGAAACTGAATTAAGTCATTATGCCTTAGATACTTGGGATTTGGAATATAAGTATCCTTTTGGTTGGAAGGAACTCATGGGGTGTGCAGATCGAACCCAATTTGACTTAACTCAGCATCAAAAATTCTCTAAATCGAAAATGCAGTTCATGGAACAATCTGAAGACGGAGTAATTCGATATATTCCATATGTTGTAGCAGAACCCTCTGTTGGTTTAGGAAGAATCTTACTCACTGTAATAGCAGAAGGTTATACTGAAGAAGTTGTCAAAGGACGTAAACGTATTGTTTTGAAAATCCATCCACGACTAGCACCTTATGATGTTTCTGTCTTTCCTTTGCAGAAAGATGAAAAAATTTTCACTAAAGCAAGAGAAATATTTGAAAATCTACGGAGTGAAGGATTTACAGCGATATATGATGAGAGTGGTTCAATAGGAAAAAGGTACAGAAGGCATGATGAAATTGGAACACCTTTTTGCATCACAATCGATTTTGAGACTTTAGAAGATAATCAAGTTACAATAAGAAATCGAGACACAATGGAACAAATGAGAATTCCAATAAAAAAACTCCCTGAAGAATTACGTTATCGAAAGACAAATTATCAAATAAAATAAGACTATCTTAGGAACTAAATTCTTAAAACTAGTAATGGTTAAAAACATGGATCCCTTAAAAGAAATGAAATCATCGTTTTTTGAGGCCACCATTAACGATTTGGATGAAGCCAATTTAATAGTACTCGGGATTCCCTGGGATGCCTCATCTTCTTATAGGAAGAGTTCAGCAAAAGCTCCTGATGTAATTCGTCAAGCCACGTCAGGAGAACTATATAACCCTTATACTGAAAATAATGTTAACATCAAAGATAAATGGCTGATATTTGATGCGGGAGATGTTGAAATCTCCTCAAATGATGCAATGAACTCTCGAAAAGAGGTTTTGACCACATTATCAGAAATATATGATGCAAAAAAGAATCCACGATTTTTATTTCTTGGAGGAGATCATCTAATAACATATTTTAGCATTTATTCCCTCTCAGAATTAGGTTTTTTTCATGGAGATACTACTGGAATTCTCTATCTAGATGCTCACCCAGACTTATACTATCAGTATAAGGGAAATCTATATTCCCATGCGTGTGTATTACGGAGGATCCTTGATCAGACAAAGATTAATCCCAAAAATATTATTCAAATCGGAATTCGTGCTAGTACTAAAGAACAAAGAGAATTCGCAATTAATGCAGGAATAAAATCAATTACTAAGAACGAATTCCTAGAAAAAAAACCTGAAAATATAGTTAATATGATTAAAGAGAAGTTTGCAGGATCAGTTGACCGCATCTATTTATCTATTGACCTTGACATTCTAGATCCTGCTTATGCGCCGGGATTAGGTAATCCAGAACCAGGAGGGTTAACCACACGGGAACTAGTGAGTTTTATCCAAGAATTATCAAATCTACCTATCTCCGCTTTTGATGTTGTGGAACTTTCCCCTGCTTATGATCAGTCCAATATCACAGCTTTTGCTACAGCGAAAGTTATAAAAGAAACCCTTGGAATATTAAACTAAAAATATAAGCGATTTAAGGAAACGAGGAGAAAAATTCTATACCTCTGACGTTAAAAATTTTGCTTTTTCATGATAAGAATAGTTAAAAATCCAACTTAACTATTGTAAATTAGACTCATTTTCCGATTTAACGGTTAATGAATGATGGTGGTTATTTTTTGAAGGTCTATCTTGACAATAATGCTTCATCACGCGTTGATCCATCTGTTATTGAATCTATGACGCCTTATTTTACAGAAATAATAAGCCCCCCGAGTTCTGATTATGGTCATTCTTTTGGAGTTGAAGCAAAACAGGCTCTTGATTCAGCACGGGAGATCATTGCCACCAAAATTAACGTAGATCCGTCAGAAATTATTTTCACATCGGGCCAAGCAGAATCAAATAACTTTGCTATAAAGGGAATAGCACTCGCAAATCTCAAGAAAGAAACAAAAACTCTTGTGGCTTCAAGTGTGTCTCATTCAACTATATTAGACAGCTTATCATCCTTAAAAAATCTGGGTTTCAGTATTAAACTAATAAGAGTTGATTCAGAGGGATTTATTGATCGTGATCATTTACAACAACTTTTGAGTGATACAGATGATCCCCCTCTTTTAGTTTCAATTCCACATGGCAATGTTGAGATTGGGACTGTCGAGGATATTAAAGAGCTTGCCTCCATTTGCCATGAATACAATGTCCCGATTCATATTGAAGCAACTTATAGCTTTTGTAAAGTCCCTTTGGATGCATCAATAGTTGATATGGCCACGATTGCCAGTCATTTAATTCATGGGCCTAAGGGAGTAGGAGCCCTTTATCTCAAGAAAGGACTTCAGCTTCAAAGGTTAATAGATGGGGGTCTGCAAGAAAATAGAAAAAGGGGTGGGACTGAAAATCTTCCTGGGATTGTTGGTTTCGCTAAAGCAGTGGAGATATATTCATCAGAAATCAATGAGAAGGTTAAAGAATTACGTGATTATTTGTGGCAAATATTCAAGAAACAAATCAGTGATTTCAAGATAACGGGCCCAATTAATAAAGACAATCGATTGCCCAATCATTACTCAGTTGTAATTAACTACGTTGAGGGAGAATCTATTTTGCTCCATTTAGACTTGTTAGATTTTATGATTGCAACAGGATCCGCATGTTCATCGAAACAATTAAAGGCAAGTCACGTCCTTTCTGCTATTGGACTACCAACTGAAGTTAGTCATGGGAGTGTTAGAATAGGATTAAGCAAGTATAATACTAAAGAAGAGATCGACCAATTTGTTGAGCACCTGGCTAGTATTGTTGAACGATTAAGAGCAATTAGCCCAATGAATGCTGATTTTATGAGGGAATGGCAAGAAATGAAGGAACAGGGAGTTGAAGAAGAAGACCATCATCACGATTTTGATGATACAGAGGAAGATTAAAATGGCTCATATATACTCGGAAGAAGTAATGAAACTATTTACAAACCCTAAAAACATGGGAGAGATTGAGAATCCCAGCGGACTCGGAAAAGTAGGAAATCCCGTATGTGGAGACGTAATGTGGATTTTTATCAAGGTCAATGATGAAGATGTGATCGAGGATATCAAGGTTAAAACTTTTGGGTGTGTGGCAGCTATTGCTACAAGCTCAAAGACAACAGAATTAGCAATGAATAAAACGCTCAAAGAGGCATATCAAATAACTAAGAAGCAGGTTGCAGATAATTTAGGAGGTCTCCCGAAACAAAAAATGCATTGTTCAAATTTAGCTGTTGATGCACTCCAGAGAGCAATAATTAATCACCTTGAGAAGAATGGAAGGTCAATAGAAGAATTAGAGGAATAAGAGAACTGAAATGAACAAGAATGAACCTGATTTCTTTATTGATATTACTGGTCTTACTTGCCCAATTCCGTTGATAAAAGCTCGAAGAGCGATTAAAAACGCCACAAAAGGTCAGACAATCAAATTCATCGGATCAGGGAAGGAGGAAGTATCCCGAAAAGAAATTCTTATCGCAGTAACGAATCTTAAACAGCCCTTAATAGAAAATATTGACTATCCTGAAGAGAGTAAGTGGCATATCTTAATAGCAAAAGATTAAATATGTAAATTCCTAAAATAGAGGGAGCTATGGAGTTCATGCCTTTACATTTGAATTTCTGCTTAGATGAGAAGAAAAAGCACTTTAATTTCAAAATTATATATCTACAGCTACCAAAAATATAAAGTTAAGAATCAGTCTCGTTCATCTAATTGATCTTTTGATTTCTACGACATATTTATAAATTACTTTATTTTACCATTTTCATTACTATTGAAAAAATAGGTTCATACGCAAACAATGAATTAGGTGAAAAATTTTGAGTTACATTACATTCTTACCTGATTTACCTTGGCTATGGAATCTCATAATGGGTGGCATTGTTATGATGATTTATATTCAAGGGATAATCATAATTATGAAAAAATTAGTTGATGCAGGAACACTCTCCTCTGATCTATCTAGAAAAGTGATTCATATCGCTGCAGGAAGCTATATTTGGGTATGGCTTTTTATTGATACATCTGATCTTTCTGCTATGTTTAACATTATTGTCCCACTTTTGTTCTTCGTAACATTCCTTATGAAAGGCTTTAAAGCGACTCCTGATGATAAAGATGTTAAAACAATGACACGAACAGGCGATCCGAAAGAGTTACACAAGGGGCCACTTTATTTCACCATCGTAATGATGTTGGCTGGTACTCTGTTCTTGGACACATGGGTTGGCGTTTTTATGATGGCAATTGTAGGTTGGGGCGATGGTATTGCTCCCTACATCGGAAAAAAATATGGTGGAAAGATTTACAAAACATTTGGACGCGAGAAGACAATCACTGGCTCGATTAGCGTCTTTGTGTTTAGTGTAGTAGGCTGTTTAGTGTTTTATGTGTTATTAGGGGTAATAGGTGGATCTGTCGAACCCTCTTTACTTCCTGATCCTGGGATTGATCTTGTTCAAATGATGATGGTGATTGTCATTTTGGGTCTTGTTGCGATGATCGTTGAAGCCTTTTCTCCTTCAGATATTGATAATTTACTTTTACCAGCTTCAACAATAATTACCATGTTGATTCTAAATATCTTATTAGCAGGAACTTTTTTCACATTCTACCCATTCCTTTGAATTTAATCCCACCCCTTTTCTTCTTTTTTTTTTCCTTAGATTGAAAATTACTCTTAAAATTCCATGCTTCAAGTTCTTCTTCTTCTGAACAATATAAATGCTCTTTCAGCTAGTTTATTACTAACTAAATACTTAATAGTTAAGCAGGAGCAATTAAATCTAGAAACTCAGTTGGATCAATGGAAAAAACTATACGAGTCGAACGCACCTGTGTATGAACGTCTTGAACAAGTAAAAATAGTTGATTATCTTAAAGAAAGTCAAAAACTAGTAAAAATGATGAAATAAGGGACAAATTTAGAGCTCGATTTAGGATTGGGCGTATTCAAATACCCATAAGGTGAGGATTTTAACCTAGTTAACTCACTTTTTGAAGTATTTTCATTTCATCAAGATATTTTTTCGTTTCCAGAACAGTTAAATCATACCAATCTTTATAGGCATCCGCTACTGCAAAAGGGTACCGATCTCTAATATTTAAACAGATTATTTTATCAACATGGGGTTCTAAGTAATTGACTGAGCTTATGGGTGCAGTTGGTACAGCAATTAATACTTCCTCCGCTCCAAGCTTCTTCAACCATTTCGCTCCTGCTAACATAGAAAAGCCAGAGGCAATTCCATCATCAGTTAGTAACACCTTCTTACCATATACTTTGGGAGAAGGTGGTAGTTGAAAGCTACGTCTTCGTTTTTCCACTTCATGTTTCGCCCTTTCTATTTGTGTTTCTAGTTGATAATTGGTCACTGAGATTCGACTAACAAGTTGCTCATTCAGAAAAATTTGGCCATCAGGAGTAATTGCTCCCATACCTGCCTCTGTACTTCCTGGAATCTGAATTTTACGCACTATTAGGAGGTCAAATGGTTTTTGCGGAGAAACTAATGGGAACTCAAGCAAACCTAGCCCAACTGGAACCCCACCATTAGGGATAATATAGATAACATCAAATTCCTCTAGAGAAATAAAAGATCCTAATAGGAATCCAGCACGTCTTCTAGAATCAAAGATATAATATTTATTACGTAGATCCTTGTCCTCAATGATCATTTCTTTCATTCCACTAATAATATCCTTTCTTGGGGGCGCCCCTTCCCTTTAGAAACCCTCTTGATATGAATTTGTTGACTTTCTTCCAAAAGTGATAAAGAATCATTCAAGTTTTTTCCACTGATCTGAAGGAGTTCAGCTATTTCATCAACTGGTTCTTCAATTAGTTTCACTCTTACCTTTTGATTACTTTCCCTACTTCACGATATTCTCGTGGCCAATACAGAATTGCTTGGGAACGTTCATAATCTTCGTGTTGGTAAGCTGCTACAATTTCCCCAACAAACCAAACATGAGTACTACCTTGTAAATCGACTTTATGAACCACTTTACATTCTAAATTTACTGGACACTCTTCAATGAGCAAAGAAGATATTTTTTGAGCCTTTCTAGGTGTCAAACCAGCAGCCTGGAATTTGTTGACATCTCTTCCTGATTTTGAGCCACACACCTTGATTGCTTCAAGCAGTTCAGTTGTGGGTATATTAATTGAATAATCATCGGTTTCTTTGAGTAGCTCGAATGTATGTCGTGTAGGTACGATTCCTACCATGACCATTGGTGGATTTTCTTGTCTGTCCCCAAAAGAGAAAAAGCTGACTGCTGCAACTGTTATTATATTGTCTCTTACACACACTAATACAATTGGAAACCCTGGAAATGTCATCATTCCTTGCTGGACTGTTATTTCATTTTTAGTCATTATTGTCACCGATCCCATTATACTAGGTGATATAATTCAGAATATTTATCTTTCAGATAATTTGTGAAATATTTTACTGAAAGTGGTTCCCCTGTTATTTGCGTGATCAAATCTAAAGAATCAAACTGCGCGCCTTTCTGATGAATATTTTGTGCCAACCATTCTCTAATTTGTGAGAAATTACCATTTTGTAACGACGTTCGCCACGTTGGCAGCTCACGAGTTATTGCTGTGCTGATCTGTGCTGCCATGATGTCTCCTATTCCATAACCATAGAAATACCCCCAATATTGTGAAAACCAATGTAAATCCTGCATCACTCCTAATGTGTCCGAGGGAACCTCCACACCAAGATATTCAGCATATTTTGCATTCCAGATGTGAGGTAGATCCTTCACTTTAATCACACCTGCAAAAAGGTCACGCTCGATCTCAAATCGGATTATAATATGAAGACAATAGGTAACTTCATCCGCACCCATTCTACTAACTCCTGGTTTCACTGCATTAATAGCAAAATAAAATTCTTCAAAAGAAATATCTTTAAAAACTCCATTCGTTAATTTCTGGAAGTGTGGGTAGTAAAACGTCCAAAATTCTCTTGACATTCCAATAATATTCTGCAAAAATCGACTTTGGCTCTCCCCAAAACTAGGAAAACTTCTAGAATTAATGGGCTGTCCCATCCATTCTTTCTTCCGTTGCAAACCATCTAATGCATGACCACACTCATGTATAGCTGCAGACACGACGGACATGATCTGGTTTTCATACTTGACAGTGATTCTGATATCTTCAGGCCCACAACCGATTGTTAATGGATGTTCAACCTCATCGATACTTCCAGTATTTAGGTTATATTCTAGAAATCTCGCAATATCTTTTACCAGTTCTTTTTGACTTGTTACTGGAACTTGGCGAGAATAAATGCTATCATCTGGTTGGATAGGTGAGTCACAACATTTTTTCACAAAAGGTATGAGAAAAGCTTTTGCTTCATCGAATATCTGGGTTAATAATTTAACTGAAAAACTAGGATCACGATTGTTGATTAAGGCTTCATAAGGATCATTTAATTCTTTGGATCTAGCTAATAACTCAGCGCGCTTTAAATTCAAAGCAAAAAGCTCTTCTAGATCAGGAACCACACTCTGAAAATTATTTTTAGCTTTAGCTTTCTTCCATACTTCTAATGTTTTATTAGATTGAGACGCCAGAGCTCCTACTAGCTCTAAAGGAAGAATTGTCTTGTTTTCATACTCTCTCCTTACGAGTTCGATGTTTCTTTTTTGAACAACATCTAGCTCTTGGTCTTCCTCACATTGTTTAATTAATGACTCAAACTCATGGCTTGTCCAACGCTTATGAATAGCCTGTTGTAACCAATTAAATTGTTTTGTTCGAAATTGTAGAGCATTTTTGGGCATATAAGTGTTTAAATCCCAGTACAATACCCCTCGGAGAGTATTAAGGAGGTAAATTTCATTATATTTTTCAAGTAAATCTTCATAATGTTTTTTCATAATATTAACCAACCAAGAAAGGAGACTATTTTAATAAAGAACACGTCAGAATTAAACATATTATTTTTTGAATTAAAGGATGATTTCCGATAGAGCTGTTCACTTAGAAGCTTTTTCCAGCCATAAATCATAAAGATTCACTGCTAAGTTTTGAAAAACGTCTAAGTTTTCAACAATATCAATCCAGTTCTTCGGAATTTCCCTTATTCCCAAAAAAGCACCAGTAATCGCGCCTGACATACAAGCGATTGTATCAGTATCTCCTCCACAGCTTATAGAGGAGAAAAGCGCCTCATAAAAATTAGAGGAGTTGTTTAAGAAATTATAAATTGCTATTGGTACCGAATCTGGAGCGGTTACATTTACCCCCAGCTCTTTAATTATCCTATCAGGAGGCGGGGGAGAATTCAAATAGGTCTCAATTTTATCTAGTTTCTTTTGATAAACTGGAGATAATTGATGAGGGATGTTTTTCAATTTTTCAATGAACTCATGAGGTTCAAAATTTCTAGGGTCACTTTCAACAGCCAAAGCGACTGCACAAGCTTGAAGAATCGCTCCTTGCCTTCCTAAACGGTGTGAATGTGTTATCATGGAGATTTGATCAGTAATTTCTATTAATCTCTCTTGGTCATTGTGATAAAGTAATCCTATTGGACAAATTCTCATTGCAGCGCCGTTTCCTAATGACCCCTCACCGTAGAAAGCCTCTTTTGCAGGTGTATCCCAAGGATCTCCGTCTTTAATTTTCATTAAAACTGTAATAGCACCAGGCCCATACCCTCTAGTATGGTCAAAATTTCGTACAAACGTATTTGCCATATCTGGTCCGTTAAACTTCCCTTTATTGGCACATATGGATTCTAAAACACCTTTCATCATTTCACTATCATCTGTATACCTGCCTCCAACAAGATCAAAATCTTCTACACGGACAGATCCATGATACGATCCTTCATATCTCGCTCCCCATGAATCTCCGACAACACTTCCTAAGATAGATCCTAGGAATTTGTCTTTCATCCTTTTAAATTGGTTCATCAGCTAAACCTAGCAAGAATAGCGTTTTTCTGAATATTTAATACTTCTTCTTTCCTTGGATCTTTCTGATGAAATTGATCCAAGATATACTCGATGCTGAGCTTATCTAGTTCATAAATCTTAGCGACCAACGAATCAATTGTAGCTTGGCACTGGATTCGGTCTAGAAATGACATGCATTTGCACCCTTTTGCGAACTGTTTGGAAAGAGGCGCAAATTCAGGAAACAGAGAAGCAACTTTACTTACTATTTCTTGATAAACCTTATCATGCTGTGATAGTCGGGGAACTGGCATATCATAGATAAAAAACATGTTCAAATTTGTACTCACTTTCAAACGAAGTAGATAATCAAATACAAAACTGTTGAATACACCACATAAGTAGAGCAAATCAGATAGGTCTATTAATCGCTTCTCTTTCTCTTGATGAAAAACTTTCGTTACAATCAAGGAATTTCCACAGCAGACCATCTGAGGGATAATTGTAGCAATCATTGTACGACGATTAGTACTTGCTGCTACGGCGCGAAAACCCAATCTATATTCTTTAAAATCTTTGTATTGAAAACCAAACTTAGTCAATAAATTTTCTTTGTTGATCCAATACCTCGGCTTCTTGAATTGGTGAGTATATTGCTCAATCATCTTCCCCTCGAAAATTATAACACCCTGGTGTTCTGTATTGAATAACTTATTATCAAGAGTAATATCGAGCTCTCTTGTAAAACGAACTTTCCAAGAGCCAGTAACCTTGGTTCTTAAAGGAGGGTGCTTGTACATCTTATTGGCAAGATCAATGTCTTCCTGAGTCTTAAACTCTAATATTGACCATGAGGATGGGGATAAACGTTTAATGGTTTCCCACAATATCGGAATTGTCGAACTAACGACTGTTTTGAGAATATCTGAGTCATGTAACATAAAAGCTGCATTAAATGATTTAGTTTGGCCAGATTTTTTGAAAATCAATAAATCAAACTTGAAGGACTTATGAATCGAAGGGAATATCCCCCTACGATTCTCAAAACAGTAAAGCTCTTTAACTGTATTTTTATCAAATAACAACCGTCTTAATCCCTTTGTTCCAGCATCAGTATGAAATCCAGATGGGATTATAACTCCACAATATCCCTTAGGTCTCATTAAACGAAATATTCTCTCAAGAAACAGTTTATAAAGATTAAGATCCCCACTTATTGTTTTTACACCATTTACTCCAACTATTTGATCAGATTGAAAGCGATAGTTCTCACTACGAAAGTAATTCCCAGTAAGACGAATTAACTGTTCGTACTCATTCCAATGTTCTTTTATATGATCATGTTCAAGTAGCTTAGCTATTATTTCCTTTGCTTCTTTCTTGCCCACACCATACTTTGTTAATCGTGAATCGTATTGGGCAAAAAATTCTTTACTCAATGGTTTATAGATGTTCCATGGAGGATTACCTAAACATATATCAAATCCTTCATTTGTAAAGATTTCAGGAAATTCTTGATTCCAATGGAAAGGTTTAAGACCCAAATCTTCAATTATTTTCTTCTGATGAGATTTTCCTACAACAAAACCAATTAACGAATTCCCACATCGAATATTTACCCCTAGATCTGGAGTGGTTCCATAGTAATCTCCCACTGAGAACAATACAGAGGAGAGTCTAGACTTGCACTCTTCGATTGCAGCTTGAGAAATATCGACACCATATAGGTTTTGCGTTATAATCCATTCTATTATCTGATATTTGTTCCAATCGCATATTCCTTTGATAACCATGTAATCGTAGATTGTTTTAAGCGTAGATAATGCTTCTAGTAAAAATTGTCCTGTACCAACCGCTGGATCGAGGATTTTAAGATTCTTGATAACATTTAGTAAATATTGAAGTTGATTTTGGTCTAATTTCTCTAATACATCGCCAAGAATTCCCTGATATCTAACCTGAGATCCAGAGAACTCATTTAATTGATCAAGAATATATGGGATTATGGTATTTCGACAAAGATATGTAGTAATTTCTTCTGGGGAGTAAATTACTCCTAAATCTTTAATCTTAAGAGGAGACATCCTCACCTGTAATACGCCGTTTCGTCAATATTGGTTATCTATATTTATAATATTCTATTTTTCTATAATTAGAATATGTTTTGAAATAAAAGCTCCATTGCCAAGAATAAAGTTCATAAAGGTTAATTAACCCAGACCGAGAAAGTGCCATCTTATGAGAGTTTATCGAAAAGCCAGGGACATGTATAATTTTGAGAACTCATTCTTCAGCTCAACTGGAGATGTTGTTTTTCCTAACTTACATAATGTGCGTATTTTTGCCCAAAAAATCAATCAAAAACGCGATTTGATAAATTTTCCAGAAATGGCAGTAAAAGGAAGCGAAATTAATGGAATTGCTCTTGAAAATGAAATTTTTCATTATCTCTTCGATATCTATCAAAAACAGAATGATATTGATTTGGCTGAAGAGCTTCCAAAATGGTTACGGGAGGAAATTGGATCAGAGGAACTTAATGATGCCCTTAGGCTAATGCTAGAGGAATTTCCTCCACCTTCAATCTATTCTGGTGAAATTGACATTGATACCTATTTAGAAGAAGAAACAGATGAAGTTCCGAATGAATACGTTACTATTTCCTGTATGATCAATTTATGGTTATCTAACGTTAATCCTGCCTTTTCAAGTAACTTAGAATTATTTGATGATTCTGATTTGGAAAAGAAAACAAAATACCTGCAATTAATCGAAAAAATCTTCGATTTTTTTGATGATAAACCACGTTTTGGCCCTGATAATCAGAATTTCCTAGAAATGTTAAAATCTTTAGCATTAAAAGAACCTTATTCTGTCAAAAGACAGTTGGAGTTCATTAATGAAAAGTGGGGTTCTCTTATATCTCCATATCGGTTTAAAATATTGTTGGCACTTGATTTTCTAAGAGAAGAAGAGAAAATGAGAGGTTTAGGGCCAGGAGAAGCCCAAGTTTATGAATACGACTACTTGGAAGAAAATTACACACCCGATAAAGATTGGATGCCAAAAGTTGTAATGATAGCCAAGAATATTTATGTCTGGTTGAGTCAACTCTCAAAGAAATATGATCAACATTTACACAGATTAGACCAAATTCCTGAAGAAGAATTGAGCCACCTTTCGAATTGGGGATTTAATTCACTATGGCTTATTGGTGTTTGGGAGAGAAGTTCTGCATCTAAGACGATAAAAAGATGGTGTGGCAATCCAGAAGCGGAAGCGTCTGCATATTCCTTATATGATTATGTCATCGCTCAGGATTTGGGAGGCCAAGAAGCTTTTGAGAATTTAAAAGAAAGAGCAAGAAGAAGGGGAATTCGTCTAGCATCTGATATGGTGCCCAATCATACTGGAATAGATTCAAAATGGATGATGGAACATCCTGATTGGTTCATCTCCCTATCTTATAGCCCGTTCCCAGTTTATTCTTATAATGGAGACAGTCTATCTAGAAATCCCCGAATTGGAATCTATGTGGAGGATCATTATTTCTCACGTACGGATGCAGCAGTCACATTCAAATGGATGGATCATGAAACAAAAGATGTCCGGTACATCTATCATGGAAATGACGGAACTTCAATGCCCTGGAATGATACGGCGCAATTAAACTTTCTCAAACCTGAGGTACGTGAAACAGTCATTCAAACAATTCTCCATGTTGCTCGAATGTTCCCTATTATTCGATTTGACGCGGCCATGACCTTGACAAAGAAACATTATCACAGATTATGGTTCCCAGCACCTGGGAGTGGAGGTGACATCCCTTCTCGAGCTGAACATGGAATAAGTAAGCAGGATTTCGATAAAGCAATACCAAGAGAATTTTGGCGAGAAGTGGTTGACCGAATTAACCAAGAAGCTCCAGATACATTATTACTAGCAGAGGCTTTCTGGTTATTAGAAGGATTTTTCGTTAGAACGTTAGGGATGCACCGAGTTTACAATTCAGCATTCATGAATATGCTTAGAGATGAAGATAATGCAAAATATCGCTCTGTAATCAAGAATACGCTCGAGTACGATCCTGAAATCCTAAAGCGTTTTGTGAATTTTATGAATAATCCTGACGAAAAAACTGCAGTAGACCAATTTGGAAAAGGAAATAAGTATTTTGGGATATGTATTCTTCTCGTTACCATGCCAGGCCTCCCTATGTTTGGTCATGGACAGATTGAGGGGCTTGAAGAGAAATATGGAATGGAATATCGTCGTGCTTACTGGGAAGAGACCGTTGATGATAGATTTGTCCAATATCACGAACAAATAATCTTCCCATTGATTAAAAAAAGGGATCTATTTGCTGAGGTTATTAATTTCCTTCTTTTTGATTTTTTTACGTCCAGTGGTTCTGTAAATGAGGATGTTTTTGCCTATTCGAATCGCAGGGGTAAAGATCAAGCTATGGTTGTTTATCATAATAGATTTGCTAACACTAATGGCTGGATAAAAACTTCAGCCGCTTTTTCAGCTAAAATTGGAAATCAAACACAATTAATACAGAAAACGCTAGGAGAAGGATTAAACTTACATAATGAAGGAGATTACTATTGTATATTTCGAGAGCATATTAGTGGATTGGAATATATCCGTGGTAGCAAAGAAATTCATGAGAAAGGTCTCTTTTTGGAATTAGGGGCGTATCAATCAGTAGTCTTTCATGACTTTCGAGAGATTCAAGACAGTGAATCCCAACATTTCGCTCTTCTCCATGATTTTCTAGGAGGTAAAGGGGTCGATAACATTGATGAGACTCTTCAGGAGCTAATATACCACTCTCTTCACAAAGCTTTCAAAGAATTGGTAAGTGAATCAGTTTTTGAAGAAATTATTGGAGCACTAAATTCTCATGACCATATAAAACTAAGTAAAATTCTTGAGAAAATTCGCTTAAAATTGCCATCCTTCTTAGAGGAGGTAGTAAAATACTCTTCAGGAGAAAGTTTTGATTCAGAGCTGATTGACACTATCATGAGTAAGCTTCGTAATTTAATTCAGCTAAGAGAGTCTGTTAATCAATTAACCCTATCTTCTGAAATTTCAGGGGAACTTATGCAATACTATAACACAAACTTTCCTTCTAACGCTGATTGGAACATTATCTTGGCCTGGATATTTGTCCACTTACTTGGTAAGATTTTAGATCCAATTCATCATGAACTTCAGAGTAGAAGCTGGCTCGATGAGTGGGGACTTAGTAGAATCATTGAATGGACAATTAAAGGTTTTTACGATAAACTAGAAGATGCTTTAGAAGCACTAATCCTAATAAAAATTCTAACAACTCACCAAAATTGGTATATGCACAATATAAAATCTGATCATCAAGCTGTCCAAATTATGAGGATTCTTATGTCTGATCTGGAAGTTCAATCATACATACAAACAAATCGATATCAGAATATCTTATGGTTCAATCAAGAAGCCTTTGAGAATTTAGTTCAATGGTTATTCATCATTTCAATAATAAATTTTGTTTCAGACTTAAAGAATGAAAAGGATCTTAGTAGAGAACTTGAGAGAATTTTCCTAGTAATAGACCAATGGTTAACTAGTGCGAAAAGTTCCAATTACCAAGTAGAAAAATTCTTTGATCTCCTTAGTAGAAATCAATCTCTTCCAAAATCTAAAAAAGATATGTAAAAGGATAATACAGCTGGTACTATTCAGTGACGGGTGGCATGTAAGGAATTTAAACGATTAAGGCCAGAACTCTGAAAAAATGCGAAAATTTTCCTCCCAGGTGATAAAATACGTTATACTCCCTGTTTCAGGATTGAACACTGGATTAATGGTGATACTAAGTGTTACACGAACGAATCCCCAACTATAATTGATTGATAGCATGAATCCTAACAACCCTGCTTAACACACAGGTTATGTCCTTGATACTATCATCACTAATTATTCATCCTTTCCCCCTATTATTCAAACAGCAGGTTAAAGAATGTGATCAGTTTTAACCATTTCCTTGTTAATTGGTGACTGCTGAATGGCTAATTGTGAGAAATGTGGAAAACAGATTGAGGATGGGGCCGTTTTTTGCTCTACTTGTATGGGTGGTTTTGATCCAAAACCTACGACAGTGAGTGAAGTTAATGCAACCCAAAATGCGTTAGAGCACGAAGTTTTTTCTTTCAAGGCGAGGTCATCCAAATTAGCTACATTGAAGCGTCTTCTTCCAGTAATAGTTTGTGGATCCCTTGTAATTATTGGAGTGATTTCTATCTATGCTAATTCGACTTCTTCTGAAGTTCCCCCTATGATCTTACCCATTGGGATCATTATTATAGGTCTACTGATAGTATTTCTAATCGCCAGAAGTTCTCAACAAGACCCTTTCCTTCTCCTATCAATTGGTCTTTTGATCCTCACCCTTGGGGTTGCAATGGTTGTTCCTGAACATGTCAACCTCATTCTTCCAATTGGTATTACATTAGTTGGTCTTACACTTGGTTTTTTACTTTTTCGTCACTCAGATCGTAATCGTCCTCTCCCTCTTGCTTTGGTGATTGTCATTGTGTCTCTTGGAATGAGCATGGCTTTCTCTGAAATCACCACTTTCATTTTAGCTGTTAGTTTTATTTTGACAGGATTTTTGATACTTATTGTTAACTTGTGAGTTTGTTAGAAGGTGCAAGGGTAATCTTAGACATTTTCTAGATTTTTATTAAGAATTAGAACTTGGTTGATAGTTAAAAAGATCGCTTGTTGTATATAAAAATAAATTGTGTTTAGGGAACCAATGATCTAAAGGATGACATTTCGCTCATAGGATTGAAAAAATTCCAAAAGCTGATGCTTCGGGGGAACTATAAGGCTGCACTTATGGATATGAAATTAAAATAAAACACATTAACAGACATGTAAAAGGATTTTATTACTATAATAGACCTATTTTTCTTAAGTAAATCCATATTGGGACAATCAAAATGATACTGAGGATTAGAATTATCCAGAATGCAAAAGGATTATTTGCTAAAGGTAAAAAGCCAAAATCAACTCCTAAATTCATTCCATAAAGAGAAGCTATGAGAGTAGGAACCATAAGAATCAGACTTATTGATGCTAACACCTTTAATAGATCGCTTTGATTGTTTGAAATTACAGAGGCGAAAGCATCAAGACTAGATTCAATTAGATCCCGATAAATTAGTAGAAGTTCAGCTTGTTGCTGGAGGTCAATGGCTAGATCCTCAAGATCATCGAGTAACTCACTACGTTCAGCAAATTGAGGTGCTTTTTTCAAATCTTGAAAAGCACGCAAATTACCTCGTAGTGCAGCGTCGAGGTAAGTCGTGTCTCGGGACAAATGGAACACCTCTTCGATTGAGGAACTCCTGATAGATTGGAAAATCACCTTTTCGACTTTTTTTAGATCTCTATCAATTATATCAACCTTTAGCTCAAACGATTTAACTACAGATTCGAGATAGTCGAGTAATACAAGGGTTGTGGGTGTAGATCGTTTTCTACGAGATCCAATCGGTTTTCTGATTCGTTTTGCTTTAAGTTTAGCACTCTGAACTGTTATCAGATGATTTTCCGTCAAAAATACAACCGAAGGAACTGTGGTAGGTTGAGGGAATGATCCGTCACCTCGAAGTTCAGCACTTGGAACACGTAAGACGAGTTTGAGAAATGGTGGATCATGATCTGGCTCTAATTCCAAACGTGGTCGTTCATCTTCATCCAATGCGTCGATAAGGTCTTCCCAGGGAATATGAAAAGTTTGTTGAATCATTCGAAGCTCATCTTCATTCGGATTACTACAAATTAGCCAAGTAGGTATTTTAGGGGTAATTCCTGGGACAAAGTCTGTGTAAGTTAGTCCACTTTCTAAATTTTTAATTTCTATCATGATTACGCCTCCAAAGTGAAGAATCTGCACTTCGATGATTAGTAATAGCGCAAACAATTATAGGATGTTCTGTTATTATTTCCTTTAAGTTTAGTTATTATTTATTACAGTAAAAGTCTAGGATGAAATCCCTTTAAAGCTTTTTTAATACGGTCAATTTCATCTTTTCTTAATTCAAATTCAGTCGATACTACATTTCCCTCCAGTTGTGCTAAATTTTTCGCACCTGGAATTGCTATTACAGTCGGGTTCTTAGTCACCCAGTTAAGAGCAATTTGAGCCATGGTGACCTGATGATCCTCAGCTATTTCTCTAATAATAGATAATAAGCGTTCTCCACGTTTATAATTTCTTTTTGAAAATAACCTATTACGACGACGAATACCCTTTGGAGAATTACCAGCAGTGTATTTTCCAGTCAACCATCCTTGACCAAGGGGACTATAGGCCATTAATGTTATTTTTTCACGTTGCGTATATGGAAGAAGATCATTTTCAGCTTTATTCCTAGCCATACTATAATTGACCTGATTTACCTGCACTCTATGATTATGCATTTTCTTCTGAGCATTTTGTAACCTTTTGAGATTAAAATTACTTATCCCGATAAGACGAATTAAGCCCTCATCCACCATTTTTTCCATGTGATTGAGAACTCTACCAACTAGCCAAGGAGCAGGCCAATGAATTAAGTATATATCAATGTAACCTGTATTTAGTCTTTTAAGACTCTTATTCAAAGCTTTTACTACTGAAGAAGGTCTAATTGCCATGGGAAGAAATTTAGTGGTAATAATGATCTTTTCACGATCATACCCCTTAATTGCTTCACCTATTATTCTTTCTGATTTCCCAAAACCATATGCTTCAGCGGTGTCTATGATATTTATCCCCAATTCTAATGCTTTGTGAACTATCGAAATAGCATCAGCTTTGTTAAAATCAGTACCATACCCCCAACCCTTAGATCCAAACTGCCATGTTCCTAAACCAATTTGGGAGGCCTTTACATTTGTATTCCCAATAACAGTAAATTTCATCATGCTTCATCAGATGTCTTTTGTGATAAACTCATAAATTTATAGACTCATTTATTCGAAATGAGAGAGCTCATACTATACTCTATGAAGTCATTCTTGCTTTTACTCCAAAATTCTCCTGGTTCTCAGTAAACATTGAAATAATCGCCATATTATATTGTAATCTACAATAATTTAAGAGGAAAAACGAAATGAAGCTAAATATTGAGCAATTGGAAGCATGGACGAATGCATTTGGCCCATCGGGTTTTGAACTCGAAGTAGCAAAATTCATTAAGAAATATGTCACCCATTTTGCTGATGAAGTATCTCAAGATAAAACAGGTTCACTTATTTTCCGAAAAGGTGATCAAGGGCCCAAAATTATGCTTGCAGGCCACATGGATGAAATAGGTTTCATTATTACAGGGATCAATAAGCAAGGATATCTCACTTTTAATCAACTTGGTGGATGGTGGGATCAAACTCTCCTTAGTCAGAGGGTCATTATCAGAGTACGAGATGGTACTAAAGTCACAGGTATTATTGTGGCCAAACCACCTCATATACTTGACCCCGAAGAGAGAAAGAAAGTCGTGATTAAAACGAAGATGTTTATTGATGTTGGATGTAAAAGCAAAAAAGAAGTTGAAACCCTAGGTATCAAAATCGGTGATCCAGCTGTACCTGATAGTAAATTTGAGCTTCTAAAACGTACTCAGATAACGAAGGAAAAAGAGGAGGAAAAAAAGAAAGAAGTAACTCTAGCTATGGCTAAAGGTTTTGATGACCGAATTGGAGCTTTTATCGCCGCAGAGGTTATGCGACGCTTGAAAGAAGAGAATATTGAACATCCAAACCAGATTTATGGAGTAGCTACTGTTCAGGAAGAAGTAGGATTACGCGGTGCTCGTACTTCAGCACATGTCATTCAACCTGATGTTGGATTTGCTTTGGAAGTGGACATTGCTGGAGATGTTCCCGGGGTTGATAAAACCAAAGCTCCCTCAGAAATGTCGAAAGGAGTATCAATTGTAACAGCAGATGCATCTATGATACCTAATCCCCGCTTAAAACATTTTGTATTAGATATCGCAAAGGAAAAAGGAATTATCCATCAGCTTTCAATAGTATTAGCAGGAGGTACAGATGCGGGAGTAATGCACATTACAGGAGCAGGTTGCCCTTCCCTAGTGATTGGTGTACCTACTAGACATATCCATTCGCATAATGGTATATTAGATCTTGGAGATGTTGAGCAAGCTGTTGAACTCTTAGTGGAAGTTGTAAAAAGGCTTGATCAAAAAACTGTGGACTCCTTCACTCAAATTTAAATACATCTCACCTTTTCCTTTTTTTTTGATTTATGACCTTCTCCAATGATGATATTATTTGGATCACGAATTTGGCTCAACCTGAGCGTGAAAAAGGGTATACACGAACCTTTTATTCCTATCCAGCAAAATTTCTATCAAAGTTACCTCACGGATTAATTGAGAGATATTCCAAGAAAAATGATATAATCTTTGATCCTTTTGTTGGTGGAGGAACAACTGGATTAGAAGCCATGTTATTAAAACGTCAGTTTATTGGCTATGATTTGAATCCTTTCGCAATTTTTGTTTCAAACGTCAAGACAACCTATTTAAATCCTAATACTTTACAACTTCACCTAGATTCAATTCTTACTCAACAAAAGAAGATTGACAAACCAAAAATTGATCTACTAGATAAAGACGACAAAATTTGTCTAGGATCAACAATATCACATGAAATCAACTCTATTGTTGAAAGTATTTCAATTAATTCACAGAACTCCTCTTTTAAGCGATTTTTTGAATTAGCTCTTATCCATGCAATTAAAATTGTAGGTAGACGTGATTTTGAAAATAAGGAAAATTGGAAGGTTGCCTCTATTATTCCTATCTTCGAACGTAAAGCAAGAAAGATGATACGAGAAATTTCCTCTCTTCCCAAGAATCTAAAATTCAATCCAGTGTTCAAATTAGCGTCCAATCACCAAGTTGAACTAGAAAGTAATTCAGTTGATTTAATAATTACCTCTCCTCCCTATAAAGACAAGGATGTCGAATATCAACAAATCCAAATTCAGCGAAGAACTTTACACCGATCAAAACGTTCCAATGTAATATCAGCTATCCTAGGGACACTACCTCTCCCCAAGAACATTTTATGTGGTGGATCAGGGGCAAATTACTGGGATAACAGTTTGAAAACATTACAGGAATGCTACCGAGTGCTTAAGCCTCATAGATATGCTTTTTACTGGACTGGTTTCAAAAACTCATCTGATTACGAGTACTTTAGAGACCAATTAGTTGCGATTGGTTTTGAATTGATCACCACCATTCAAGTAAAATTAAGTGATGATCGTGCAGCTTCAAGTCGATCAACACATCATGGTAGAGCAACTGGGATGATGAGTTACGATTACCTTTTTGCTGTTGAAAAAAAAAATATTTAACAAAGTTAACCGTAGAAAGTCGGGGGTTCTTTGTCTTCTTTTTTAACAGGACTACCTAATTGGATCTCTCCATGCATGCTTTCAAAACGTTTTACATGTTCAATCATCCATAAAGCCATCCTTTTGAAAACTGCTGGACTCATTTTTACATTAGCAACAAATTGGTGTTCTATAGTATCTAAGATAATCTGTCCTGGTCGATCACTTTCGCGGGGTATTAGCTGATCTTGAAAAAAGCTAATATTTCCCTCATTGGGGTTTACTCCTCCAAAAAATCCTGAAATGGCGAAACTCGGTACATCCTCAAATTTTACTTTGATTATTGGTTGTTTTTGCATTTTTCTTCCCTTTTATCCATTGCTTGAAGTATTTATTGAATTCATTAAACTCTTTTCCGTTAATATTTTTTAATGGGTTAATAAAGGTATAACCATTATTCTATATCACCAGAAACACAGGCGTTCATACAAAATTGAATTATTTTAGGTCTAAAGATAGTATTTGCACCAATTGTTTAATATTTGAACAGAAAAGCCTAAAAAAAGAACTTTAAAAGAACTTTAAATATTCATAATAAAGGGCATATAATAATGTCTACATTCCCTGATCATATCATCGGTATAATCCTTATAGGCCTTGCTGTATCCATCATACTAGGTTTAACAATTTATTCATTGATTCAAATAGTATTCTTGGGTAGGAAACGTTATATTATCGGATCTAAATCGTACAAAGGACAGGATGCCGTCTTAAGTGGCGCAGATCTCTCACGAGACATGACTGTGACTCAAGCAACAATGACTGGAGTGGGAGCTATGATTGGTGCGGGTATTTTTGTGCTTACAGGGATTGCCGCAGGGATTGCTGGTCCTGGATTATTAGTTGCCTTTGCTTTCAACGGAGTGATTGCCACCTTAATTGCGATGGTCTATGCAGAACTAGGATCCGCAATGCCAGAAGCGGGTGGAGGATATATTTGGGCCCGAGCTGGACTAGGAGAACGTCAAGGATTTTTAACAGGATGGATGAGTTGGTTCGCAGCTGCAGTTGCAGGGTCTCTTTATGCGCTTGGTTTTGCTGCTTATTTTGTTGCTTTACTTGAGAACCTTGGAGTAGCTATACCCACTGAAAATGTTTTCTTCATCGAAAAAATTATCGCTGTAATTGCCATTATTATATTTTTAATCATAAATCAGTTTGGATCTTCTGTCATGGGAAAAGCAGAAACCTGGATATCTGGTATCAAAGTACTAGTTCTTGCTTTTTTTATCTTAACCGGTTTGATAATCATAACTTCAAATCCTACACTAATGTCAACAAATTTTACTGATTTTTTTCCTAGGGGATTCTTTTCTATTTTCACTGCAATGGGGTTCACTTTCATTGCTTTTGAGGGCTATGAAGTTGTATGCCAAGCTGGGGAGGAGATATATGATCCAAAAACTAGTATTCCTAAATCAGTTATACTATCCGTATTAATCGTAATACCAATATACCTATTAGTGGGTATGGTTTCTCTTGGAGCATTTACTGTAGAAGGACAGACTACATGGGAATTTTTAAGTGAAAATAAAGAGTTAGGACTTCTTTTTGCAGCCCAACAAATGCTTCCAGGTTTGGGATTAGTTGTTATTCTTTTTGGAGGAATATTATCAACGTTATCAGCTTTAAATGCTGTTATTTTTTCGTCCACTCGGGTAGCGTTTGCTTTAGCACGGCATGGATCTTTACCGTCACAATTAGCTGCAGTGTCAGCTAAAACACATACACCAGTCAATTCCATATACATGACTGGATTAGTTGTGATCTTAATGGCGGTATTAATTCCAATTGAAGCTGTAGCAACATCAGCAGATTTGATGTTTATGATTCTATTTGGACAAGTTATGATAGCAGCAATTTTGATTAGAAGAAAAGTCAGAACTTCTAAAGAAAAACTTGATTATGGATATAAAACTCCTTTATTTCCATTGATCCCTCTATTGGGAGGAATAGCGTTATTAATCATCTTCTTGTTAACTTTATTTTTGCATCTAGAAGCCTTTTTAGCCACCTCTATTTGGCTATTAATTGGGGAACTTGTTTATGAAGGATATGCTCGTAAGAGAATTCCACTCAAAGTTCCTTCGAAATTGGCTAAACATGCTCGTCCTCGAGCCGATTACGTCCCAGAAGCGTTTTTTACTACTGTTTTAAACAATATCCTAGTTCCTGTACGAGGAAAACCATTTGAATGGGACACAATTCGAATAGCAATTCATGTCGCCCACGAATTTGGGCCAAAAGTAACACTCTATCATTTTGGATTCAAAGTCGAAGCAGCATTTAGGAATTATACAGACGAATTTAAACGGTTTCATATCCCTTATGAAGTAAAGATAGTTGAACCCCCCCGAAAAAATATCTCTCCTCGTGATATTATTCAACATATGATTGAAGTAGCAAATACAGGAAAATATCAATTAGCGATTTTACCCTCCCCCCGTGGACGAAAATACGGACAAATCAGTATCTCTCATAATGCACTCCGAAAAATGCCAATTCCAGGCCTTCAAGTTTTTCCGAGTAAGAAGGAGATAATCGAAAAGAAAATTACTTTCGAACATGTGGGCGCTTTAACTCCAGGTAGTAAGCGTGATCCCTTCTTATTACAGCTTGGGATTGCGATGGTTTCATCAACAAGAATTGCTGATTTAGTAGCATATCATTGGACTCATGTTCCTAAGCTAATAACACCCGAAGTAATGTCTGAGGCCCCTGGAGTACAGGAAAATATTTCAATTTTCTTACATAATATAGGGGAGGCTCTTAGAATGGGAATACCTATAGAGCAACGACATGTCTTAGGCCATGATTTTGTCAGATCAATAGCCGAAATTGTCAAGAAAGACCGTTTAGAGCTTCTCATTCTTGGATATGGCAAACCTCGATTAGGGCGGAGACCTTCTGAAAGATTGGTCAAAAATATTGATTGTACCGCAGTTGTATTTCATGGCAGACCTTATTACCAAATAAGAGAAGGGTCAACACCCTCTTTTTAGGAATTTAATGAAACTATACACTGAGTTTTTCAACGATTAAATTAGAGACCTTACGAAGATATTTTTGGTCAGTCTCATCAAAAGCTGCAACATCATCGGAATCAACATCAATTTGCCCTATTATCCTGGTTTTACTCTCAATCAATACCACAATTTCAGACCGTGTCTCCAAAGAACATGCTAAATAGTTTTTCTCTTCTGTAACATCGTCAATTATCTTGTCAGTCTTATCCACTACAGCAGAACCACAAACACCTTCGCCAACCAGGATATGAGTATGCTCTGTTGGTTTTCCAACATAATAATCTAACACGAGCTTATTTTTCGCATTGTCGAGAAGATAGATACCAACCCAATTAAAATAAGGAATAGTTGAGAGTTGGTCAACCACAATCATGTACATCTTTTCAGCTGTAATTTCTTCTTTTTGGAGCAGTTTATGCTCTATAGACTGAAGAATTGAACGATATTGTCTTTTCTTTTCGATTTTTTCCATAATTTCACCGTTACTGTCTGGGAGATACTGAATGAATACCACATTGGAATTGACTTTTGGCCAAAAACCAATTAAGTGTCTTCAAATGACTATGTGCAAGGAAAGATTATTGAGGATAAAGAATTTTTTCCTACAAAAAAAGAAGATGTGGAGTAAGTAGAAGCATGTCTGAATATTCACGTATAGCACTTTATTTACAAGATAAACACGACATTCCCAAGTCAATAGAATTTGCTAAATATGCGGAAGAAAAAGGGTTTGAAGCTGTTTGGCAAGCTGAGTCAAGATTAGCTCGTGTAGCAACTATTCCTATTTCTGCAATGGCTGCAGTCACAAAGAGGATCAAACTGGGTACAGGAGTTGTTAATAACTTGACTCGAAATGTTGCGCTAATGGCAGCAACATTTAGTACAATGGATCAAATGGCCCCTGGGAGATTTATTTGTGGAATTGGTGCTTGGTGGGAACCTCTTGCAAGTAAGGTAGGTACACCTCGTAAAAAGCCATTGAAACTGATGAGAGAGTACACAACAGTGATGAAAAAGCTCCTTAACATGGAAACTGTTACTTTTGATGGTGAGTTTGTGCATGTGGATGGGATACGATTAGACATCGTTCATGGGGATCCCGATAAACCACGCGGAGTACCAATATTGATTGGTGCAACAGGCATGAAAATGATAGAACTTACTGGGGAGCTTTGCGCAAAAAAGCTAGCTGATGGTGCACTACTCAACTATATGGTATCTCCCGATTATAACCATACAGCTTTGAAACACTTAGAAATTGGAGCAAAGAAAGGTGGAGGTTCGCTTGAAGACATTGACAGACCTCAATTGATAGTCTGTTCCATGGATCTCGATAGAGAAAAGGCATTAAATGAAGCCCGTGAACTCCTCACTCAATATATGGGCCAACAGCCACATTTAATGAAGGCAAGTAAGATGCCTCAAGACATCCTTGATAAAATCCACGAGGAACTGACTTGGCCCGCAACAAGAGAGCAAATCCATAAAGCAATGAGACATATCCCTGATGAGATTGTACAAAAAATTACCGCCAGTGGGAAACCAGATGAATGTCTTGAACAAGTATCACAGTGGATTGATAGTGGATGTACTTGCCCAGTCCTCTATCAGCTCTCTGATGATGTAAAATTAATGATTGATACGTTTTCTCCGATTCAATAATAAATCTCTTCTTCCTCTTTTAAAAGGTTTATAAAGATTCTATTGCTAATTTAATCATCTATTCCAAGATAGAAGTTGAGAATCAGATGGAATTTGATTTAAGAACAATTTGTCGATCACTAGCTGCAAATCATTTTTCGATTGACAAAGAATTACTTAATACTCTGGAAAATATGTACGAATCAAGTGATAATCTGAAGAGGGATTATTCAACGATTAGAAGAATTTTTAAAGACAAAAAGCTCAGTTGGAAGGAGATTGATCAATTAAACCAGTTCCTAACCATCACAATACCCAACTCTTGGAATGATGATTGGTCGGAATTTGAATCGGTTATTAAAAGTTTACAATCTAATAAATTCAACTTCTTTGAACGAATTCAATATATAAGAGAGATCAATTATCGGGCGTTCCCTGATGGACATGAAAGTGAAAAATTATTTCATTATTTTCTTAATGGGCAAAAATGATTAGATATAATCCAAAGATTTCATGAAATTCTAGATATCTATAAAGAATTGCCTACTGACATAGAGGAAATTTCCACAATAGAGGAATTATTAAAGGAATTCTTTCAGAAACTGGGATATATTGCTGATATTACCCCTCCATACCTTTTAATCACTCCAGAAGGAAAGGAAATCGACCCCACGTACCCATTGAATGTAGCTAAGAGACTCCGTCAACTCGGAGTTGAGATTAAGAAGAATCTCAAAAGATTACCGTCCAAAGAACTATTATCACTAACGAATGCCGCCACAAAAGGTTTAAACGAATTTATGAAGGGAAAGTAGTTACTGGAAGACGAATTCAAGGCTGAATCTTTTTGGGGGAGAAAGAAAGGGATTCCTCAGATTCACAACCTTTTCTACTTTCTTGAAGAAATGTTTGAGTTTGAAGATTATATTCGGTTTCAAAAGCTACTGTCATAAAAATTCAAGAAACATTACTAGAATGGCCGTGACTACACCAGCAATGATCATTCTAATTCCATTCGAGATAATATTTTCCTTTGAAATCTTGCCTAAATAGGCTCCCAAAATAAACAAAGATAGGCCAGTCAATAGAACAGATGAAATATAAGCAAATTGAATGGGCCATCCCAAAAAATATGCACCAAAGAAGGGGAGAAATGAGATAGATGCTGCTACAAAAGGACTAAGGCCGTCGACAGCAGCTACAAAATAAGATGAAATCGTTGCTGCTTGATCTACGATTGTATGTTCAAATTCCTCAAGCATTGCTGATTCAATCTCGGCCAATTCCTCTTTTCTTACTGCGCTCTCCGTTAAATAAGCACCAAAACCCCCTGAAACGCCCATCGCAATGCTTGCTCCTAAACCAGCAAGGATCAATGTTCTGGGATCATCAACATTCGCAAGAAAACTTCCTATAATGATACCTAGCGCTGTAAGAGCTCCATCAAAACTGTTCATGACCATATAACGCTTGGCGATTCCCTCTGTCTCTCCCATTTGGAGAAGATTTATTATTTGTTTATACGATTTCATTTAAGTAAACCAAAAGTATTTTTCTGATGTTTGATACTGGTAAAAAGGAATTAATAATTACTCTCATACGAAAGAGAATGAAAAAATATTAAAATTCAAGTTTACTAATAAATTAAAGAGGTTTTAAGATTCTTTTTCTTCGGTCTTCTCCGCAGTTTCTTCCTCTGTTTCTTCACTTTTCTTTAAGCCCCGGACGTTTAAAGTTTCAATTCGTAGTTCTGTGATTTCTTTTACAGTGAAGACGATTCCTTCAATTTTGAAAACTTCTTTTTCTTTGGGTAGTCGTCCCAATTTTTCTTGAATAAATCCCCCAAGAGTTACAGAGATATCTGATTGAAATTTTGTCTTGAAATAGTCATTAAAATCATCTAATGAGGTTTGACCACTTACTTTTGACTCACCTTCGTTCTCTTCCGATGGTGTGATTTCTGCAGGTTCATAGTCATATTCGTCTTGAATATCCCCAACTAAAAGCTCTAAAATATCTTCCAATGTTATTAGCCCCACCACCTCCCCAAACTCGTCAACTACAATAGCTGAATGTCGTTTTGTGTTTTGCAATTTCTCCAATAATAAATCTGCTCGCATTGTTTCAGGTACATAATCCGCTTCTCTTAACAATTGGGAAATATCAATCTTATTCTTCTTATTAGTAATTTCATCGGTATCTAAGAATAACTCCAAGTGATTCAATAGGTCTTTAGCGTATAAAAACCCAACGATTTTCTCTCGTGATTCATCAGAAACAGGAAAGCGTGAATGGCCTGTATTATTTACAAACTTTACTATCTCGTCAAAGTCATCAGTTATAGTGATTGTGTTCATTTCATATCGTGGTGTCATTAGCATTCTTATTTGAGTGTCAGGCAGGTCAAAGGTTCGTTTTAAGATAGCGCTCTCGCGCTCCTCGAGAATACCAGCCTCAGAAGATTGAGAAATAAGTAACTTCAGCTCTGCTTCGGAGTGAACACTTCTATGACCAACAATTGGCTTTATACCAAAGATCGATAATATTAACCAGCCTGTTTGATTAAATATCCAGATTATTGGCTTAAATATCAAGGCAAACCAATGTAAGGGTTTCGCAACCCATAAACTTGTTCGTTCAGGATACTGGAGGGCCACACTTTTAGGTGCTAATTCACCAATTACGACATGCATATATGTAGTCATAGAGAATGCTAACAAAGCACCTAGAGAAAGTCCACCTAAAAGTACCAAAATTCCTAGTTCGTCTAAAAACGTTATAAATCCTACTACTTCAAATATGCTCTCGATAACGGGTTCTATAGAGGCTCCTGCTAAAAATCCCAACGCAAGACTTGCCATTGTAATTCCAAGTTGAGTAGCACTAATTACCTCATCTTGATTTTTTATGGCTAGTTGTACGGCTTTCGCTCTTCTACTCCCAGTTTTTCGTACAAGTTCTTCCACTCTTGAGGGACGAACACTTACTAAAGCAAATTCGGCTGCAACAAAGAAACCGTTCAGTAATACCAGAATCAAGGCAAGGATTAAAGCGAAAATAAAACCGATTATATCAACATCAGACATATTATTTCGGTTGGCTCCGACTAAGACCTAAATCTTCACTATGTTAGCCTTACTAGTCCAATAAGTATTGAGTGTTGAAGTCAATTTGATTTGGCTAATTAGTTAAAATCACACGATTCCGTTTTTTAAGATTTTTTCTTGTGTCGACGCTTTAACCTCGTGAAATCAGAAGTTCATGTGATAAAGTCAATTCCATTTAGCGATATATTCTCAATAGAAATCACCTTTGAAAGAAAGAAAAGGAAGAAAATGATAGGATCCTATACGCGTTCGACCACAGTAGCGATACCAACGCCACCACCCCCGCAAAGCGTCTGGATCCCATAGTGTTTATTTTTATTGACTAAATAATGAGCCATATCACAGAAATAGTGTGTCCCTGATGAACCGATGGCATGACCAGTGGCTATTGCTCCTCCATAAGGATTAACACGTGGATCATCAAATCCATATCCAAAATGCTTAGCAAAGGCAAGACAGGGGGAAGCAAAGGCTTCATTTGGTTCAATACAATCCATATCTTTCATTTCAAGATCCGCTCTTTCCAGTGCACGTTCTTGTGCGGGAATAGGACCTGTTAGCATTAACATTGGATCATCACCTGCAACAGCTGTTGATAGAATCTGAACCATTGGCTTTAATCCTAGCTCATCCGCTTTTTCACGAGACATAAGCATCACTGCTGATGCACCATCCGTTATTTGTGATGAATTTCCTGCAGTTACTATACCATTATCAGGTCTAAAAACAGGGGGAAGTGCTTGTATTTGAGCCCATGCTGTATCAGGGTCATCAACAGCTATTGAACGAACTGATTGATCCTTTGTTACTGTTTTTGTCTCAAATGACCCGTCTGGATTCTCAATTGTGACCTCAAAAGGTACAATACGCTTCTCATATGCTTCTTTATCTCTCATTGCTTTGGTTGCCTTTTGATGTGACCATAAACCAAACTTATCCAAATCCTTTCTAGTTAAATTATACTTTTCTGCGACCAGCTCTGCAGACTCTCCTTGAACAAAGCTCATTCTTTTTTGAAGATCAGTCATACGAGTATCTGACATATGACAATAAATGTTATCAACAGGGTACATAAATCCGACTTGAATATCAATTCCCATGGGGTAGTGTGTCAGGTTTTCGACTCCTGCAGCTATCATAATATCCCCATCACCCACTTTAATTGCGTTTGCACATGTATTAACGGCTTGTAATCCTGCATTACAATACCTATTGACTGTTGCACCTGCTACTATGTCTGGAATATTTTTCGCCATCAACTGGGCAACCCGAGCAAGATTACCTCCTTGGTCACCAATTTGAGTTAAAATACCAACATGTACATCTTCTATTTCACGAGGATCAAATGAACTTGATTGATTTATTACCCGATCAACCAAGATCTCTAAAATACCTGCTAACATATCTTGTGACGACATATTCCGGTAATACCCCCCATATTTCGCCATTTGAGCTCGAGAAGATTTTCCCATTGGTAGGCGAATTGCATCAACAACAACACATTCTCTTAGTTCTTTATTTCCCATAAAAATTCCTCATTTACATTGATTCCAACGTTACTCTGATGTTAAGACAATTTTATTTATATTTTTTCCACAAAACCCGAAAGTGACTAAAAAACAACTATTTTGAAGAGGCAATGGATTATGAGGAATTATTACTCTAGAATTTAAAAAAAGAAATTATCTTCAACATAGTATTATACACCACACACATTGATGACCTAAGTGATCAGGGATGCTCTCAATAGACTATGAAACGGCTTTTAACAAGATAAAACAGTTGAAAATGACTGTTCTTCCCGATTTTTTCCTTGATGTCATTATAGATCCACGAATGTCTTATGAACAGTTAATTAAAGAGATCAAAACTGTGTACTCCCGAGGAGGAGGAAATCTTCTTGGACCAGAAGCCCGATTTATCCCTGGGGGGAATGGAGGAAATGTAGCTAAAACTTTAGCTGGTTTGGGAGCTTCAACCACCTTCATATGCGAAACTTCTCAACTAGGCAAGCAGCTTATTGAATTTTTTATGCACCCGCTTGGAATAAAGACTTTTATATCTACTTCAGGGGATATGGCAAGTTCAATAATTCTGGAAATTCCCCATGGATCAGATAAGCATAATGTGATGTTTTCTGCTTCTGGTAGTGTTGCAGATTTCTCTTCAGAGAAGTTAACACCCGAACAATGGAATGTTCTTCAGGATAGCCATGTTATTGCAATATGTAATGCTCAAAATTACCAAATGGAAGATCTTGTTGAGAACATCCTTCGAGAAGTCCCACCTTCTGTCGTGGTTTCAGTTGATTTTTCAGACTTAACACCCCATCTTCAGCGGATTGAGGGATTTAAGCACCGCATTTTAGAACATCCTAGAAGACCCCCATCATTTATTACAGGAAATGAAACCGAATTTCAATTATTAGCTCAAGAACCCAACAGCGCACCAGAGAAAGCCATCCATAAATTATCCTCCACATACCCTGAAATCATGTTTGGGTTACACATGTCGACTAAAGTAGAAATATGGAAAAAAGGCGAACAATTGTCCATTGAACCTTGTTTTAAAATATCTGTTCTTAATGCAACGGGCGCAGGAGACAGTTGGCATGCAGGTTTTTTAACAGGATGGCAAATAGGACTAACCATCCCAGATAGTACAGTTTTTGCTAATGCAGCTGCTGCCTATCAAATTTCAACAGGAAAAATTGGTTCATTAAAAGACATTATCAATTTTTCAACATCAACACTCCGTTATGATTTAGTAACTTAACTAGTGAGTGAGAAAAGGAAAAAACAACAAGTTTTTAGGGAAACAATTCCTAAAAATAATTTCAATTTTTTCACCCATATGATGAATACATATGCTTAAGAAGGTTGGTTAAATCCTCTCTGAGTGTTAGATTAACGAAGTTTAACGCAGTTAAGAGATAAAAATACCCGTTTTTCGATTATTGAGGTTTATCAATGGCACTCAATGGGAATGTTGTTTTAATTGTGGGTACTGGTACTATTGGAGAACCATTAACGGGATTATTAGCAGCGTTAGCTAAAGAATTAGCTATAGACGAACTAATATTTTATAAACACACACCTAGGTTAACAGATCGTCCCATGATCCGTGGTTTACTTTCCAAAGGAGCCCACATGTGCTGCCAGATAGAAAAAACAAATAAATTCCGTGAAATGGGAGTCGAACCAACCTATACCTTTGAGGATGCCCTCGCAAAAGCAACTGTGGTTGTGGATTGTTCAACTGAGGGAATGGGAGTTAGGAATCGATTTTTATTCTATGAAAATGTTAAAGAGGATGTACGGGCATTCTTGGCCCAAGGATCAGAACATGGTTTTGGTATTCCGTATGGAGTCGGACTCAATGATCGTGTCCTTCATCGAAGGAACTCACAGTTTCTACAAGTTGTTAGCTGTAATACCCATGCAGCATCAAGAGTACTAAAAGATCTAGCATTTGACAAGAATGAGAATAGTATTTTAAGTGAAGCACGCTTTGTTTTTATGAGAAGAGCTACTGATGTCTCCCAAACGGGTAAATTTATTGCTGGGCCATCTGTTGGGAAACATAAGGATCATACATTTGGAACACACCACGCAAAGGATGTCTATCGTTTATATTCGACGCTGGGTCATCATCTCAATGTATTTTCTAGTGCAATTAAACTTAATACTCAATATATGCACACATCATTTTTCAATCTAGTATTGGACAAAAAGAAAGCACTCTCCCTAGATGAGGTTAAACAAGCATTTCATGATGATCCATACGTCGCTGTAACCAATAAGACAGATGCTAACGTGATCTTTTCTTTTGGCAGAGAATATGGCCATTTTGGAAGAATCCTTAACCAAATTGTAGTTGTCCTACCTAGTTTAATGGTTCGGCAAAGTGAGCTCTTTACGGATAAAGTAGAGATTGTTGGATATATGTACACTCCCCAGGATGGCAATTCTCTCTTAAGCTCAACTTCTGCTGTCGCATTCTTTTTAGATCCCGATAATATAACTCTAGGTGAACCTCTCCCTTGGCTTCGACCATATATGTTCTCTGAAGTCTAATAAAGAGATCTCATATTATTCTATTTAGTATCTAATACAGGTTCTATTAACCTAGTTTAAACAACTTTGTATTTTATAGAAGTTGGTTTGCTCATCCGAGGAGTTAAAATGGATATTCCTGAATGCTGCTGGACTAGACCGATTGAGTTCGAATTAAAAGACCCCCCCAAGCCCATTGGATTTTCTTTATCGGTGTTGAGATCAATACCTATAAGAGCGATGTATCGTATATGGAAAATTGCTCGTCAAGCGAAAAAAGAGGGAAAAAAAACTTTTTCTTTCTCTCCAATGAAAGATGGGTATTATCAAGGTGTATCGATTGGAGGAATGGGAGCTGGAACCATTGGACGAAGCTACAGAGGGGACTTCATTCGATGGCAACTGTATCCTGGTAAAAGACGCTATCAAACGCTATACACAAACCAATTCTCGGTTTTCATTCGGAATTCTAAAACAAAAGTTACCAACGTGCTTTTCCCAAATGAACCAGAAAATATTAACCTATCAACTTGGAAATGGAACCTACCTGCTGGTATTGGTACCTATTATGCTCTTTATCCTCGTGCTTGGACAAAATATGAGAATTTCCCTGGTTTTTCGAATGTTTCTCTGGTATGTTCTCAAATTACTCCCATAATCCCCCATGAATATAAAGATAGTAGTCTTCCTTGCGGAATTTTCAACTGGGAAATAGAAAACAATGAAGATGAAACGGTAGAAATTAGTTTAATGCTCACTTGGCAAAACGGGGATGGTTCCACCAATGATTTGAGGGGTGGTCATTTCAATACCTATGAAAAAAATGGAAGTATAGAGGGAATCTCCATGTCATACAATCTACCCACAGATCAGAATGGTCCAGCTAGCTTTTTTATTGGTTCACAAAAAAATTCAGATGTATCTGTAACATGTTATTCAACATTTGATAGTTCTAGTGATGGAATTGAGGTGTGGGAGGAATTCAGTCGTAATGGTAGACTCCAAAATATTGATAGTAATGAACCCTCAAAAAAAGGGGTAACAATTGCAGGAGCTATCTGTGTCTCTGTTAAGCTTGATCCTGGTAAAAAGATTCAAGTTCCTTTTGTCATTGCATGGGATATTCCAATAATGACTTTTGGAGAAGGGCGTCAATGGTATAAAAGATATACAAAGTACTTTGGCAATGATGGAAAAAATGTACTCAGAATTGCGAAATATGCCTTAGAGAAATTTCCTGAATGGAATGGGAGGATTGAAGAATGGCAAAATTCAATTATCAGAGATGATCTGTTGCCTCTTTGGTTGAAAACAGCATTATTTAATGAGCTATATTATCTAGCTGATGGGTTAACAGTGTGGGAACACGGAGAGGTAGATACAGAATTTGTACCTGATTCGTATGAAGGACGTTGGGCTTATTTGGAATGTCCCGATTATCCTATGTACAACACGTATGATGTTCATTTCTATAGTTCGTTTGCTCTAGCTATGCTATTCCCAGACATAGAAAAATCGATTACTAGAGATTTCGCGCTATCGGTCTTAACAGAGGATACAGAAATACGAAAGATGCTCTTTGATGGTAAAAAAGTATCTCGTAAGCCTCAAGGAGTAGTGCCTCACGATTTAGGAATGTCGTCAGAAGATCCTTGGATTAAAGTAAACAGCTACCCGATGCATAATATTGCTGAATGGAAGGATCTCAATTCAAAATTTGTTCTGCAAGTATATAGAGACTCATTAATAGATGGTAATGATTCTTCTTTTATTCAATCAAACTGGCCTGCAGTAATAAAGGCAATAGTACATCTAGAACAATTCGATATGGATGAGGATGGCTTAATCGAAAATGGTGGATTTGCTGACCAGACATATGATGTTTGGAAAATGAAGGGGGTTTCCGCGTATTGTGGTGGTCTTTGGATTACTGCATTAGCGGCAGCAGCTAAACTGGCTGAGATGATTGGAGACGAGGAGAAATTCATTCAATACAGAGAAAGACTAAATATAGCAAAGTCAAATTTTGATAAAATATTATGGAATGGGGAATATTACAGATTGGATACTCAAAAGAAAAATGCCCAGGTGATAATGTCAGATCAATTGTGCGGCCAGTGGTGGGCCAAAGCTTGTGATCTTGAAGAAGCATATCTTCCAGATGAAAACGTAAAGAAAGCACTTGAAACCATTCATGAATATAATGTCAAGGCTTTTGGAGAAGGAAAGCTAGGTGCAGTGAATGGTATGCTCTCTTCAGGGAAAATCGATAAGAGTGGTATGCAATCTCAAGAAGTGTGGTCAGGAACTACTTATGGACTTGCAGCATTAATGCTACACGAAC
>JAEOSR010000128.1 GCA_016840285.1 Candidatus Hodarchaeota archaeon
AAGGTTAACTATGCTAGTTGAATTACTAGAGCATGGACATACTTCTTTAAAGAACCACTTGCTCCTCATAGCTAATTTAATAGTGTAAGGTCTTTAATGAGGATGTTTTTAGAGATCATTGCAGGCCCGAAGAGCTAGATTCCCGCTACTAGGTAGATATGGGTAGAAGAAGTCGAAATTCTAGCAACCAAGGTTTCTACTCAAGATTTCAAGACAGAACTTCAAGGAGCTCTTAATAAGTGAAATGGAACGATGAAGAGGCCCCTAAGACTGCGATGGCCATATTGAATGTCGTTTCAGGTGTTACTTTGTGGGAAGAGATGATTCGAGATCGGAGGGAATTCTGTCTCCATAAGTGCCAAAATAATAAAGTAGTCAATATGTTACGTCCTAAGTGCACCGATCGGCGCTATTTAGACGTCCTTCTATTGAAGCGCGAGTCTAGAAAGAATATGCCAATGTTTTGTTATTCTCAACGAATAAAGGGGCTTATGAGATCATTTCAAGAAGGAGAAAGGCTACTTCCTGACGTTTATGTCTATATCGATGATTATTGGAAAATAATCCATGAAAAACAATCGAAAACTCGTCTTTCGGCTTCAGATATTCTTAAACGAACGATTATTAAGGGAAAGGAGGTTCTACCAATGGGGAGTATGGATCAAGTCCTTGAGACTCATTTTTTACGAGATCAACTCTTCATTCTTTGGCCAAAGTTAGATTTATGTTTAATAAATGCCCAAGAAACTAGTATCCACAGTATAAGCATGTTTCATTCAATTGTTGAAACTCTAGCGGAGTCTTATGGTCTTGAAATAGACCTGGAAGTTGAAGGTAATTTTATTAATTTAAAATTTAAAAATCTTAATTTGAAAGACTCAGTTATCGTAGAAGAAGAGCTTCAAAAATCTTCCGCTTTTACAGGATTTTCTGGAACAGAGATTTGGGTTGAAGTTTCATTACCTTCAGGATTCGAGGAAGAGGAATTCGAATTCAAGGTGAAAGATTTACATTTAATTTTTAAAACTGTCTCTAATGTGATAGAGATCATTGGAGAGGAGGAAGACGATAGTAAGCTTGTTGATGATTCTTTAACAGAGATTTCTCAGGTTGTCACGAAAGATCGAGATTCTAAGTAATTAAGAGGTTTTTTGTCAAAGAAAAAGACGCAAAGCTTCAATTTAGCTTCTTGTTGAAAATATCTATAATTGAAAAATAAAATTATTTGTGAAGAAGAACTTTAGGAAAAGGAGTATTAACTAGATGTTTTCGATAAGGAAGAAAGATGGTCTAGCACGAATAGGAACATTAATGACAAACCATGGGAAAATTTCAACACCCGTTCTTTTACCTGTAATTAATCCAAATCGTCAACTAATTCATCCTGAAGAAATGGTGAAATGTGGAGCAGAATCTTTTATCACAAACGCGTACCTGCTATATAGAGATTCTAAAAATCGAGAAAAAGTCCTTAACAAAGGTTTACACGAGTATATTGGTTTTTCTGGTCCACTTATGACTGATTCAGGCGCATTTCAGTTAATGGAATACGGAGAGGTATCAATCACAAATGAGGAAATAACACAGTTCCAAGAAGACATCGGTACTGATATAGGTGTTTTTTTAGATATTCCAATGAAGAAGGGGACGTATGAGGAGTCTCAGATAACATTGCAGGAGACACTTCAAAGAGCAGATGATCATATTCGTCAAAGAAGTTTAACAGATTCAATTTTATGGGCTGGACCGATTCAAGGAGGAAAATATCTAGATTTAATAGAGACCTCGTGTGTGGAAATGGCTCAGAAGGACTTTACTCTACATCCCATTGGATCTGTTGTGCCACTGTTAGAAACATATGATTTTGAGACCGTAGTGAAAATAATACTTACTGTTAAACAACATATACCTCCTAATCGTCCAATCCATTTATTTGGAGCAGGTCATCCAATATTCTTTGCTATTGCAGTATTTCTTGGTATAGATATGTTTGATTCAGCTGCATATGTTCTATATGCAAAAGATGACAGATACATTACAGTTTTTGGAACAGAATATCTGAAGAATCTGGAATATCTTCCCTGTTCATGTAAGATTTGCCAAAATTATTCTGTTGCTGAATTAAAACAACTAGATCAAGAAACTCGAACCATTTTACTTGCAAAACACAATCTCATTGTTAGTTTAGAAGAAATACGCAGAATTAAGCAAGCCATCATCGAGGGCCGCTTATATGAGCTTGTATTAGCACGTGTGATGAATCATCCTTCCTTAGCTAGAACTTTTAACTTTTTATTTGGTTTTTCTACGTCTCAATTTATTGAACAATATGAACCTATATCTAAATCTCGATCTCTACTTATTACACACCCCATTCTTGCATTCCAACCTCTATTATTACGATATAGGAAACGAATTCTAGAAAGATTTTATTTCTGGAGTTCTAGATTACTCATAGGACAGGATTTCCAACACTTACGCTCCTCATCTTCCTACCAAGTGATTAGATTGTCCCCTCTTTTTGGGATAATTCCAGATGAATTACGAGGAGTTTTCCCCTTAGTACAGCATGAAAGAGTCCCAATGACTTATTCACCAGAAATAATTAGTTATATCTCACAATTTCTTGAAAAATACAAAGGAAGGTTTAAACATGTCGAAATTCATCCTTCTATAGACCTTGATGTAGAAGTATTACAAGAATTCAGTATTTTTAACGGAATTAAAACGAAGGAGAAACTAGATGAAGATCATATCGTCAAAGCTATAATAGATTACCAATTTGGGGGTGGAACACACTTAGTTTTAGGCGATCAATCTTTATCCCTCAAGCGATCCAAAAGAACAGGAATTTTGCGCCATTTTTCAAACGAATCAGGAGCCCTAGGAACTTTTCGTGCTTCAGATTTTGTAATAATCCCAACAAAGGACTTTGCTCGTAAACTACATCAATATATTCCTGTTCCACGGTTAAGGGTAGTAGCAAAGAGAGAAAGTATTCCATATATTTCTAAAAATAAAGATTTATTAGCGAAGTTTGTACTAGACGTTGATTCTGAGATCCTTTGTGGAGAAGAAGTATTCATTGTTGATGAAAACGACTCTTTTTTGAATTTTGGAAAAAGTGCCCTCTCAGCTCCAGAAATGATCGCGTTTAATCGTGGAGTTGCAGTTCAAGTTCGTCGTTAATTGATAAATTATGGGCTATTGGGTACGAAATTTCTATAACGAAGATAAATGATTTTTTAGGTGGTTATAAGGGGATTTGTGGTTTTCTCTTTGACAAGTGATTTTTTTGAGAGGCTCCTAGGATATAAGCCACTGAATTATTAGAAATTCCCAAAAAATGATGTTATTTGGGAATTTTTTCAGAGTCTTAGAACGAAAATTCTCTCAGGAAATGCACACGAAGAGAGGTTCAACGCATGGTAACGACTCGAGCAGAATAAATCTGGATAAAACCAAATAAAACCTTTTCTTGGCTCTGTCATATATCAAAGAACCTCTACAATGAAAGCAATTACCTGATTCGTCAGGAATTGTTCAAGAACACAAAATTGATTCGGTATAATGCACTGTATCATTTACTTAAGACTTCTAATAATTATAGACAACTACCAGCTCAGACTGGTCAACAGGTGCTGAAAATCCTTGATAGGAGCTGGAAAGCCTTCTTTAACGCTATCAAAGCTTGGAAGAAGGACAAATCAAAATTTCAAGGGAAACCGAAACCTCCTGGATACAAACCAAAGAATGGGGAATTTATCTTGGTTTTTACGAATCAACAGGTGAGATTAGGTGAAGGAATCCTCCGATTTCCCAAAAAAATTGGAATAGAATTAAGAACGAGACTTCCAGATAAAACTGACATTCAGGAAGTACGGGTTGTACCAAAAGGGGTAGGATATATGATAGAAATTGTCTATAAGAAAATAATTATTCCAAAGTCTTTAAATAAAGATAAAATCATTGCGATTGATTTAGGGGTACGCAATCTCGTAACTGTGGTCAATAACAATGGATTAAAACCATTTGTTATTAAAGGCGGGGTTGTTAAATCCATCAATCAATACTTCAACAAAGAATGAGCAAAAATTCAATCAACATATGACCGACAGGGGATAAAAACAGGAAAAACTGTACAAAAATTGATCGTTAAGCGAAATAGAAAGCTCAACGATTATTTTCACAAGATCAGTAAGCGGATAATTGAATATTGTGTGAAAAACGACCTAGGAAAGATAGTAATTGGTTATAATCCCGATTGGAAGCAAAAATGTCAGATTGGGAAGAAAAATACTCAAAACTTTGTCACTATTCCGTATTACAAACTCGTTCACCAACTAAATTACAAAGCTGAGGAGCAGGGAATGACATTCATAAAACAGGAGGAAAAACATTCAAGTAAGTGTTCGTTCTTAGATAATGAGTCAATAATGCATCACGACACCTATCTTGGAAAACGGATTAGTCGAGGCTTGTTCAAATCGAAAAAAGGCATTATTATCAATGCTGATGTGAACGGGGCGTACAATATCTTGAAGAAGGCAGTCCCAAATGCCTTCATAGCAAATGGGATAGAGGCTGTCGGGTTACAGCCCACACGATGGAGACTAGTAATGAGCTAGTTGATGACCTCATGTAAATAAAATGAGATAAGTTTCAAGAATTTTAATAACCTAATGAAGATAAAAACATTTATCAGAATAATTTGAGTGCTTCAATGCTGTCAATAAAAAGAAGGT
>JAEOSR010000129.1 GCA_016840285.1 Candidatus Hodarchaeota archaeon
CCAATGTTCCATATTTGTTATTATTTCCATATAACTGTCGATATTTAGACAAAAAATGAGGATAGTATTTTTGGATTGTCCTGAAAAATCCCTCTTTATTTCTTCCAGGTTTTAGGGTTAGTGACCAAACGTAGACAAATTCAGCACCAGCATCTTTCGCCATCTGAAATATCCCTCGCATATTTTCATCAGTATCCCCAATCAACGGTAATGGGGGATAAAAGTAAACTCCAGAATGAATCCCTTCTTCCCTCAGTTTCTGGATTGCATCAAAGCGTTCAGAAGTTGTACTAGCCCTGGGTTCGAAAATTTGTTGTGCTTGTTCATCAACCAAAGTAATACTAAAATTAACAGCAGCATACGTCCTCTCATTGATCTTTTTGAATAAATCCAAATCTCTTAATACGAGTGCATTCTTTGTTAAAATTTGTACAGGAACATTATACATAAGGGCAAGGTGTAATAATGTACGAGTCATCTTCACCTGTTTCTCTGCGGGTTGGTAGACATCGCACACGCCTCCTCCGATGAATAGAATGAATTTTGGTTTGGGAAGCCTTTTTCCTAATTGTAAATGGTCATCTAAGGTAGTACCAGATACTAATCCTTGTTTTTTTAAAAACCGTTCAAGCAAATGAGGGGCATTCTTTTTGACACGAATACGATTACCAAAGTCCTCATGCATGTGATAAACTTCAGATTTACCATCACAATATTGACAATCGTGATAGCATCCTTGATAAGGATTGAGATAGTGTTCAGACCAAGAGAAAAGTGAAGGGGAGCTCTTTCGCATCAGAGTTTTGGCATTATACTCCTCTATGATCATATGGCACTCACATATTTATATATATAAATTCTAACACCAGATTAAAATTTCAGAGAGGGGTTTTCTTTTTATATCTGGTACTCTAACGTCTTCTGTTGGATAACCAACAGGCATTATTAAAAATGCTTTCTCATTTTCAGGCCGACCTAAGATATCTCGTAGAAAATTCATACTGATAGGTGTATGTGTTAATGTTGTTAAGCCTGCATTATGAATGGCTAAAATAAGCATTCCAACAGCAATTCCGACGCTTTTTATTACATAGTAATTCTTTCGTTTTTTCTTATTCTCATCCAAACGGTATTTTTGCTGAAAAACTATAATTAAATAGGGAGCGACTTCTAAAAATGGTTTTTCCCAAGTAGTACCTAATGGAGCTAAGTCTTCACGCCACTCATCCGAAATTTTGTGCTTATAAAACTCTTTTTCTTCTAATTCTGCAGCTACTCGAATCTTACGTTTTAAATCAGAGTCACTGACAATCACAAATGTCCAGGGTTGCTTATTGGCACCTGATGGAGCTGTACCAGCAGTTCTAATAATATTTTCTAGAATAATTCTAGGAACAGGTTTATCGGAAAAATCTCTAACAGATCTTCTAGAATTGACTAAATTAAACATTTTAAGAGATCTTTCAACCATTTCGTCTTCAGAATAAGTTTGAAGGTGATAGGGAATAAATGAGTACTTTTCTTCCATTGAACTCAACTTGCGTTTAATATAATTATTTCTAGGGGATAAAAGGCTTTTTTTATACTCTTCTCTGATCATATGATTAAGGATGGGTCACATGAACTTCGGATGTAGCATTTGTAAACACATTGTTAACGTTCATGAGAATCTCTTTCAAGTGGGCCTTGATATTTTCTTCTTTTATGGCTTGAGGGTACCAAGCAAAAAACAAAGCATTTTTTGTACTTAGAGTAATGGATGTTCTTCTAGCAGGCCCGTAAAGAATGCATGCAAGAATCCCTTCCTCATCTTTAAGTAGAATATCCCCATTTTTCAATTCTTGATCTTGACCATCGATTTTCATATACTTTTCACCTCCCTTTGAGATATCAAATGTTAAATCCCCTTGAATTGTGTCAAGATCATGTCCAGAAGTCAGAACCATATTATAAAGTTCAGCTACAAACATACTATCAACAAGTACTGAAACTCGTGGGAATTGTCCACCTTTCTTTATTGTCTTTAATTGGTATTCTATGGGGTATATCTTCTTCCACATCTTAAAATAACTGTTGTAATAGCGTATCATGTCAAGGTTTTTTATTCCCCTAGTATCTTCTCTGATTCTTTCCTCTAAGTCTCGCTTTCGTCCTTCTAGTATTGCATGTGTCTTCTTATTTGGAACCCCCCTTATAATTAAGCTTCCAAATTTTGATTCGGGATATTTCTTTCTTAAATCTGGTGTGAGATTTACTTGCATCTTCTAAGAACTTCCATATGTAATTGGACAAGCTAGAATCCTGAAATTTGATTTTGAAGGAGAGAATAAACTTCATTGAAAAGGTCATTGTATTTTGGATTGACTTCATTAATCATTTTCAGAAAATCATATAGTACTCCCCCATCAATTTCATCAAGAGTATTCCGAAACCTGAACAAGTTAGAGAATGCTGGAGTGTGTGAGGTAAATTTGGATGATGAAACACTAAAGAAGTTAGAAGAAACACTTGATAACAAACCTTGTATGCATTGATCTCAAGATTTTAAAACACTATTTCTATTCTTTTTCTAATGATAATCTCATCTAGCTCTCCTCAACCTATTTTTTAAATAAATGAAAAGAGAATAATAAAACTGATGAAACCTACAAGTAAGGATACTGGCAGCATTCAGGTGGATATTAAAGTTTGGAAAAGCAGAATGTATTCGTTTTAAGTGCTATTGTAATATTATTAAGTTCATCTTTACTTTTTTATTGCATTAATTTTAGCATTTTAGATGATTCAAAGTTATTGACGGAATTAAAAAGTGCTAGTTCTCTATCTACAACTCAAAATTTGGGATTTGACCTTGTAAGAAAAAAAGATCGATTCCTTGATAATTCTTCTTCTAAAAAATCTTGGACTTATATGTTGTATCTGGATGCTGATAACGATATAGAAGCAGATGCTGTTTACGATTTGGAAGAGATTGAACGTGGTGGAGGGGGAAATTCCGAAATTAATGTTATTATTTTATTTGATAGGGTACCTGGATATGACGATAGTCATGGGAATTGGAGTGGCAGCCGTTATTATTTAGCCTCTGAAGATCAGTCAACAATTGAATTTGATTCCATTTTATTAGAAGACTTAGGAGAAGTGGATATGAGTAATCCCACCACTCTCATTAATTTCCTCAACTTTTGTTTTGAAAATTATCCTGCTGAGAATTATTGTTTGGATCTATGGAATCATGGCTGGGGAGTCTATGGTATGTGTACCGATGAAACAGATTTTAATGAGGAAAATAATGGATTATCACTGGATACTCTACAATATGCCATAACGAATTCCACTGATACCTATGGAACTGAAATTGCTGTAATTTCTATGGATGCGTGTGATATGAACACGTTAGAGGTTGCCTGGGAGTTAAGAAATTTGTGTAAGTATTTTATAGCTACGGAAGATGTAACACCTGGCTATGAATATGAACCTATTATTCGAGGGCTGCTGGATACCCCTGAAATGACTGCTTTTGAGTTATGTAAATTAATGGTTGACACATATGCAAATGAATTCGATTCATGGGACTTTACTTGCTTATCTGTTATTAACGAATCTCTAATTACTGATGTTATACCTTATATCAATAATTTCGCGGATAAACTAACTTATGTCTTGACTGAATTCGGTTATGAAACATTGCTTTCGTGGATAAGAAAAACTAGTCACGACTTTTTTGGAGGGGATTTCGTTGATTTAATTACTTTTACGGAGAAAATAAAATCTTTCACTAATTATGAGCCACTCAAAAGAGTTACTAATGAACTTGTATGTTTTTTGGAACAGTTAGTGGCATATAACTGGCAACAGAGTTCCCATCAGGGAGCTGCACGAGGTATAAGTATCTTCTTACCTTATAGTTATAGACAAGAGATATTTTACATGTTGAATAATTATGTGAATCAGATTGGAGTATTCGAAGGAATGGATTGGCAAAGGGATTCACAATGGGATGAGTTTCTAGAACTATACTGGCGGCAGAGCTATTACGTTGTCCAACCAGATCCTCCTCGGCTTCTTTTAGGAGACCAAACCGATGAGTTTTCTCTTACTCAAGCTGAAGAGAAACTATTCCGAATAAGAATTTGGCAAGAAACAATTTACGAATTCACTTGTCAAATATCCTCGGGTGATATAGATATGCTAGTACTAAGCTCTGAGGGGTATATTGGTGGAAGTTATCTTATTAATCCTGATGATGGTTCAACTGAATGTTGTCGTTTTTATCTTCCAAGAGGTTCTTGTTACATTTTTCTTAAAGGAAAAGGTCCTAATTCTAGTTGTACAGTTGAGGTGAACCAATTTACTCCTCAAAACCTCTCTCACAATACCCCTTATAGTGTTCTTGGGGGAACAAAACAAGGAGATAGTAACGGACATTACATCCAAGACTTATATCATTACTTTCAAGTTGAAATAGGAAATGGAAATTATACGATTGTTCTCAGGAATTCAGAAGATGCAAATTATCAATTAACAATATATAATTACTCTTGGACTCAAATCTTCTCTTTTGAACCAGCAGGTTATGGAAAAGCTATTACTTTGAATTATAATTCCACCAATAATGTATCTATCCTCTATTTTGAAGTAATTGGACTTGAAGGTGCTGGAAGCTTCACAATAGAAATTATTAATGATGAATTTGATGGTAAACCCTTTTCATCTTCAGAAGAATCATCTACTTCCCAATCATCTAGCGGTTTTTTGTATTCTTTTGTGATTCTATTAGGAGTGCTAGTACCCATCTATAAAAAGAAATCAGGCTGAAGTCTTGGGGGGAATTATCGTCAATTATGGTTTCATTCATTCAATCCAAACATTCTCGTATCAATTATTCCGTTTTCCAGCTACTTGCATCTTCTAAAAACTTCCATTATTGTACATACTACAATCCTGAAATTTGGTTTTGAAGAAGAGTAAAGACTTCATTGAAAAGAACATTGTATTTCGGATTAATCTCATTGATCATTTTTAGAAAATCATACAACACTCCCATATCCAGTTTTTCTTTTGCGATTAAGTCTTCATGATCCACTAACCAGGTACCTAACACCTTGTAATAATGCTGCTTAGTTTCTAACAATTTTTGCGGTAAATTTGAATAATCCCCTGGAAGTGATAATTTCAAGATACTTGCAAGTTTTTTAAATTCCTCGAATCGTTTAGTATAACTCGCGAGACTTATTTTATCACTTCCAACGAAAAGGTTTCGTGCCACACGTCCAAAATACTTCACTTTAATACGTCCGTGAGGCCCTTTTTGTAACGTTGCAACGACCTTAATTAATCCAATCTCTTCTAGAACATCTAAGTGAAAATAAAGATTTGTTGTACTCATGACAATATCTTTTCTTTTCTCTAATAATTCTTTGATTTCAATCACATTAAGTGCATGTCGTACTTTAGATTTACCCTCTGGAGACATTTCTTCAATCCCTTCCCTGAATAGTCCAACAATTTCACTTTTCACAGGATGTGAATAATATTTATCTTTAGGTACATCTATGTATGCGAAGGAGGGGATCTTGTCCCAATGATCAAACAATATTTCACGCTCATCAGTCATTTTAAGATCACATTTCACTTATTCGATTCTTTACGAGATGGATGATCTGTTATGGTATTTATATACTCTTCAGTTAGCCACATTCGAAAACTATATATCAGATTTTACGTTTCAAATTGAACTTGAAATAAATTTCTAAACGCTTCAAAAGAATCTTGAAACGTTATACTATCAGAATTAACTGAAAATAAACAAAGGAGAATTAAAAATGAATCACCAAAACTACTCGATAAGAGATTTTAAAGATGGTGATGAAGATTCACAGGTTTTTATATTCAATCAGGTAATGAAAGAAATTGAGCCTGAAATTGCAATTCTTTCAACAGAAAATATCAAAACTATTCATGCAAGGGTTCCCATATTCACACCTGAACATATTAAATTCCTTATTCATTCTACTGGGGAAATCTGTGGCTATGGTGAATGTCGTGGATTTGTAGATACCAACTATCTAGATTATCCTTTGATATTGAAGGAGTATAGATCTGACGATACGTCAAACATGCTCTTTGAAGCTATCTATACATTTTAAAAACAAAATATCCTAATTTAGACATTGCTACACATAGTTACTTAGAAAGATATACTGAAGTTCACACCCTTTAGACAATGGGGTTGACTAAAATTAAGAAGATACTTCAAGATATTAAGTTGAGGTATGACTATGCTTGAAATTGCTATGAATCAAATTAATGTTACTAATCTCGAGGAAGCAATCGCTTGGTATACAGACGTATTAGGATTTAAACTCTCAAAGGAGTACTATTACCCTCCTCAAGCAGTGGATTTAATCCAAAAGGGGGAAATACGATTACTATTATACAAAGTTCAAAAACCTACAGTGATTGACTATCCAAATGAAGCACAGTCTCTTATTATATTCAGAACTGATGATTTACGAAAAATGATGAAGGAGTTAACAGAACAAGGAGTCGAATTCCTCTATTCCGAGGCAAAAGAATTTCCTGCGGGGATTTTTAATGCCTTTAATGACCCATACGGGAATGTTCATGAGATTGTACAATTCCACTAGTCCCTACAGCAACTATCCCATTCTTTAAACGCGTTCCTCAGATCTCTTTTATTTGCTCTATCAAACCGAATTAAGCTATTACATTAGGATAGGATCTTCAAAAAATCTATTACTACCAATTCACAGGTTTCCAGCACAAAATTCTGAATAAAAGCATAAATAAAAGAGAATAATGATCGCTTATGAAAAGAAATAACATGTTAATCTATCTTGGGACAGCCTTTCTCGCTTTAGGGCAGTCTTTTTCCCGAGGTAATTTTCCTTCTTATGTTGAAGTCTTAGGGGGAACCATCGTTAATTATGGTTTCATTCAATCCATCCAAACATTTTCAAATCTCTTATTTCTGTTTCCAGCTGCATTTCTGGCTGACAAGGTGGGTCACAGACGTTTGATACTAGGTGGTTCTGTGATTTACGCTTTATCCTATTTCTTAATTGCGTTTACCCCACCCCCACACTGGGAATATTTATTATTAGGAGGATTTGGGGTTGGACTCGGACAAGGCATGATTCTACCGTCTCAGGTCGCTATTCTAGCGCATAATAATCCAACCAATAGAATTAATGTATTCACAAGAAATGAGACAATGAGATGGGGCAATTTGGCTCTCGGATATTTTCTATCATCCTTCTTCTTCATTCTTAACCAAAATGAATTCTCCTATCGAAACCTTCAACAGACAATGTTTGTCACGTTTTTAGTTGCAACATGTGCGGTAATTCCTTCCTTGTTATTAGTGAATGCTGAAGAATGGAGGAATAATGTTGAGTCTCAACCAAAAGCAGAGATAAAAAGGATGATTAAAAGCCCAGAAGGAACCTATATTATTGGTTTTCTCTCTATTTCTATTATGATTGGATTTGGAGCAGGCTTTTTAGTTCCTTTTGCTCAACCATATTTTGTCAAGCGATTTTTACTTGGGCCTTCTGAGGTCAATATCATTATGGGTACTGCACAAGTCCTTACAGCCATATTTATGGGATTTATCCCATTATTATCTTCTGCATTAGGTAGTAATGCCAAGGTGATTTATTTAACACAAGGGATATCCATACCTTTAATATTAATTATAGCTTATAGTACATTTCTACCGTTGTCAATAATGGCGTTTTTATTTAGAATTGTACTCATGAATATGAGTAGTCCAGCGCAGACTACCATTGTACAAGATTATGTACCAGAAGCGTTTCGCGCACGGATTCAATCGTTAATGCGAGTGTCTGATAGACTTGGTCGTAGTTTCAGTCCTTCAATAAGTGCGATGATAATAGATGAGACAAAAGATTTTTATTTGTCTTTTACATTCACAGCTATAATGTACACAGCTGCAGTATCAACACTTTTCATAATAACAAGAAATTTAAAAAGGAAATTACGAATAAACCAAATCTAGATGAAAAATAATGGTTCGATCTTTCATATGTGTCGAGATAAATAATGCAGAAGTAGTTAGACAGATAGAAGAACAAATAAAAAAAACCAGATTTGAAGGGGTTCGCCCAGTCAAATCAAATCAATTACATCTGACATTAAAATTCTTGGGAGAAGTACCAGAATCACGTATAGCTTCGATCAAACAGGCAATTCAATCAATTGATTTTCCTTCGTTTAATATATTATTAGAAGGTATAGGTTGCTTTCCCAATCTTAATTATATCCGTGTTGTATGGATAGGGATAAGAGAAGGAAGTGATAACCTTAAACAACTCACCAACATGATAGAGAAAAAATTAAATCCTATAGGCTTTCCTAGAGAGAAGAGAGGTTTTTCTCCCCACTTGACTCTAGCCCGAATTAAAAAATTACGGAACGCAGATAAAAAACAATTAACTGCTGTTATCCAAGACTCAAAAGCCATTTCAATTGGTGTTCAAATGATAGATAAATTTATTCTCAAGAAAAGTACTCTAACACCAAAGGGCCCTATTTATGAAGATTTACTTGTTGTTCGGATGAAGTAAAAAAGAAAAACGGGCTCCATCACAACAACTTCATTGATAATGGGTATGGAGGATCACAAGCTTATGATGCTGGGATGAATAATCTATGGTACGTTCAGACCACACAGGAGGGGAATTATTGGTCTGATTATTCTGGAACGGGAAATTATGATATAGCTGGCTTTGCTGGGACGAGTGATCAAAATCCCTTGAATGCCTTGATTACTGTTACCACCCAACAGACACCTACGGATAAGATACCGACTAGTGAGGTTAAAAGCAGCATTTACCCGTCTCTCTTTCAAGGTACCCTTTTCGATATATTAATCATTTTTATAGTCGGTGGAGGGATAATTAGCTGAATTACTATTATTATGAGGAAATCAAGAAGACGAGCTGTCTATTCACCCCTAGCGCTTACTAAGCCCCCTGTAACCTCAAGTTCTATGCCTAGCTTATCCTTCAAATGTTGCTCTAATTGTATGGAACCCATTGATCACACTGGATTATTTTGTATCAAATGCGGTAAAAAATTTTAGATTCTTTGAGTAAATGATCCTCCGTGAGCGTACGTACCCCACCTGTGGCATGATGGCTTATAAGGTATCAACTTCTCCAATACATCATATCCTGAAGAAGTAAAAAAGAGCCATCTACAGAACAGATATTGTTTGTTACATTTCTTATAGTCATAATACTCCTTGGTATACGGGATAAAATCACTTTTAACGGACTTCTTTAACTGACTTCAGAGTGAGTCGGTTTCTGGATTCGATCGCTGGCCGAAAAAGCTAACTCACAACTCGGTAAGAACGATCGTTCACGGTGCAGTGAGAGGTGGAGTAGAGGGATTTTTTAAAGAAATAACCACTCAGGTTATGAGTATTTCTGTTTCAGTTTTTCTATAAAGTTTCGATGTGCAAAAATCTGAATAGCCAGTCGCTTAAATGCTTGTTTAACTCCTTCATCGGTTTTTGCACTAGTAATAATTGATTTGACACCGAACCCATGATCTCTTAAGGTTTCACTATTGACAATTTTAGCTATATTATGAATTTTTTTATCTGGAACGTTCGGGAATCCATGGTGACGCAGATCACTTTTATTCCCGACAATAACAAATGGTACTGGTCCTAGATCATTATTTCTCCATAATTCATTTATCCAATGTTTAATATTATCAAAAGATGAAGGATTTGTGATGTCACATACAATAAGGGCTCCATGAGAACCTTTGTAAAATGATTTTCGTACCTGATGATACATTAATTGTCCTGCAAGATCCCAAATAACAAATTTAACTTTATAGCTACCAACTTGATCCTCATGAATAGCAAAATCTGCACCAATTGTCTGTTGATATTTTGATGAAAAACTTTCTCCCAAATAGCACCTTCTCAAAGAAGTTTTTCCCACTGCACCGTCCCCTGCTAAGACAATTTTCAGAAAATATTCTCTTGATCTTTCGTCAATTATTATTTTCTCTTCAATACTTTCATCAGGTTCTTCTTCTGGTAGCTTCGATAGATTAGTGTTTTTAATACGCTCCCAAAGCTCGTAAAATGATTCAGTTTTTTCAGGTGACTCTATTTTTATTTTATTATCATATTTTTTATCCATTTAAAGTCCTCTTTCTAATTATATTCATCCGATAGAGTAATATGCAGTTCAAAACGCGTTGAATGTTCTTTAATAAAGTTACCAAGTCTTAAACGATATGTTTTTAGCACTCCTTGAGTTAAAATCTCTTAATTCTATCTCGAGTACGTCTTACTTCTCCCGTAATGCTTGGGTCTTTTTCTTCCTTAAGACAATCTTGGATAATAGCATTAAAGAGCTCTTCTATTCCTTTTCCTTCTACTGCATTTGTTGAGAAAAATTTCCCTATTGATCCTATTACTGAATCAGTCTCTCCTACTAGTTTAATTGCATCCTGTATTGTTTCTCGAATTCTTTGAAAATGTAATTTATAATCTTGCCAAGTTACACGTACTCCATTATATGAATCATCTGTATAATCAATATTTTGAAAAATGCCAATCGACTTGCCGTATTGTAATGCTAATGGTCTCTGTTGATATATAAGGTTCATAAAGTCCTCCCACCATTGACCTTGGGGATCAATCCCCTCGTATTTAAATTTCTGAAAGAAGACAAGTTGTGCTGTTACTTCACGTGCTAAAGCACGGGTATTCACATCACTCATAAGACTGCTTTTATACTTTTCATCAGACTCTCTTATTGAATTATACACTAGAGCTTCTACATCAGGGAAAGAAATCATATTAGTCTCGATTTTATATTGAACTAATCTCTCCTCCTTTTCTGGGAATATTAGAGAGGGTAAATAAAACGATTTCGATTCTTGTAGTTTATTTAAGAATGATTGGGATATTTTCATTTGCCACTCTTGCGATTTTATATGTTCCTCTAAATCAATTTTATTACTTATAAACCAAAACTTGGGGATATGAATATTAATATTATTATCGGATGAAATCTCTTCCACGACTTCTTGAAAATGTCGAATACTATTTACACACGACATATTTCTGGATTTATCAAAAACAACAATCATATTATCGTTAGGTCTAGCAATTTTTCCTAGAACAGCTCTGAAATGATCATAAATGTTCTGACCTCCAAGATCAGTCCCATTGAGATTGATTCGATAAGTAATATCTTCGTAAAAATAGGGAAAAACAAAAGAAAAATCCTCTAAGCCGATTGTTTCTGTGTCAAGGCTTATAGTGGATAAATCCCAGAGATTATCGCCATAACGAACATTGAATCCATGAATCTTTACCCATTTGTAATAATTTGGCGAATAATTACCGTGTTGTAATTTTTTTCTTTCTTCTAATAAAATATCATTGTCTAAATAGAGTAAATAAAGATTTTTTAGGTATTCCATAATAATCTTACTAAATGAGATAATAAGTTGGGTCTTACCAGACATACCATCCCCTAAAAGGATGATTTTAACTTCTACATCCAACATCTTATCTAAATCTAGGTAATTAGTACTACTATTGGAAAAAATTTCTCTCAGACTCCTTCAGGTAAAATATGGTGTTTTAAGAAAATAATAAACCTCTAACCAGTTTTAATTTTAGATTAAATAGAAAGTCTCTATGATCTTCACCAATCAATATCGTTTGTCTAATTTTGCTTAGTACAAACAAAAAATTCCTTTTTCTTTATCGTGTCATTAAACCATTTTGAATAACAATGAAGAATATTATCCTATTTCATCCAATAATTTATCCAAGGTTTCAAATACCCCTTCATTCAATAATGCACTACCTTTAATAATTTTCTCTTTGGGAACTTCTAATTGCTTTGCTATTGACTTAATATTTTGAACTCTTTCTACCATATCTTGTTTATTAGCAAATATTATAAAAGGTATTTTAAAGAGCTTAGAGATTTCAAAAACTTCTTTAGTCTCCACCCAGCGTGTTGTGGCTGAATCTATAACAAAAATTATTCCAGAAGCTTCATTAGCAAATTTTGGCCATAGTTTTCTGAATTGTTTTTGTCCCCCAAGATCCCAAAGTCGTATATGCTTATTTCTATATTCAATCCTAAGAATATCCAATCCTGTTGTTGGGAGATAAGAGAGATAGCTTGTACCAGCAAAAACATGACCAAATGTCGTCTTTCCTACGTGATCAATACCCATTAACACGATTTTGATAACAACCTTTGTTGTTTCAAAATGCTTAACAATATCGTTTAAGAGAGGTTCAAAATCTTTGAAATAATTAAATTTTTCATCAAATTGCCAATTACAGTTATTTATTTGGTATTTTCGTAAAAATGCCGCTCTAACATGAGATAATACCCTTTTAGCATCGTGAGTTTCATAACCAAGAGCAACAACGGCTATAAATACAAAACTTTCAGCAGATTCTATTACGACTTTCTTATTCTCTATTATAACAGTATCAATTCCTTCTTTATCATGTGCTTCATGTGAAAAGGATAAAATAGTCGAAAAGAAGGTTTCAGGATAAATTTTTTTTGATTCGTTTTCGATGAAGTCTCGTTGAATGAGAGTACGTCCAGATTGCAAATAAATAACTCTTATACTATATATTTGTTTAATGTCTTCCATACCTAAACTTTCATCAGAATTTTTTCAAATAAAATATATAAGTCAAATAAAATATATAAATATATCATAATATATAAATCTATCATAAATACTTAAGTTATATAAAAGTAATCCAATATTTGAAAATGACCTATTTGTTAAAATTTATCACGGATGAAAGAAAAATTTCATCATGTTGAATTCAATTTAAACAAGAAAGGATAGGAAAACGAAATCATAATGAAAATATCTGAAGAGACTTCATTTGAGGAATTAGAAGAGAAAATAAATTTTCGTTTAAAAGTCGAAAAGACTATTGGGGATATATCAACTTATTTGGTATTTTCTAGTAATTTTGAGATGGCTATCAAATATTTTCTTTCAGAGATTGCAGAACTTTACCATTTTTACCTTGTAGATGGAGCCATAGTCTGTTTATTTGATGAGCCGGTAAACAACCAGACCTTAGTTCTTGAATGGAGTTCAGATAGAATTAAATCGAAAGGTATTAATTTCAAAGGGTTTCCTATAGAAGATTTAATATGGTTCCAAAATCAAATAAAAGAAGGTCAAGAACTTATTTTTCATGAAGAATTTGAATTTCCCCCAGAAGCAGAAGCAGAAATTGATTTCCTAAAGAAATTAGGAGTTGAAATGCTCATTGCATTTCCTATCTTTACTCCCGAGTATTTAGCTGGGGCATTTATTCTTGTAAATATACTTAATTACCATACATGGCAAGAGGAGGATATTCGAACAATAAGATTATTTGCAGACATTCTGGGAACCACAGTTTTCAGAAAGAAAACAGAAGAAACTCTCTCGAAATCTCGTGATTATTTGAAGATGCAAGTAGAACGTAAAACAAAGGATCTGACTATAGAAAAAAGAAAAATTGAGTTGATTCTTAATACAATAAAAGATGGAGTTCTGGTTTTAGATGAGGCTGGAAAGGTAATATTGACAAATGATATTTCCCGTAAGCTGTATTATCAAATTTTCAATCAAGAGTTAATTATCGGCACAAATTTAGTTTTAAGCACAGGAAATCTATTTTATGATACAGTTAAAGAATTGTTCCTATCTGAAGATCCTAAAGAAATTTCTATCGAACCAAAAAGTGGCCTGCATTTACAATTTGTTTCTGCGAAAGGAACCTATCCAGAATTAGCTTCTATTGGTACAATCATTGAGTTTAGAGATGTTACACCATTTATTGAATTTGATAATATGAGAAAACAGTTCGTCTCCACCGTTAGTCATGAATTGCGCACTCCAATAACTGTAATAACTCAATCGATTAATAATTATGAAAAATATGGAGATCAATTACCCGAAAATACAAAAGCTAAGCTTTTTTCAGCTATTTCAAGAAATGCAAAACTTTTACATGAACTAATTGAAGATTTATTATTAGTTTCAAGGATTGATGAAAGAAGAGTGAAATTTCATTGGCAAGATTATGATATAGAACAAGTCTTAAGTGATGTTATTGCACAAATGGAACCTAGAGCGAAAGCTAAAAGCATAAAAATTTCTAAATCAATAAAGGTTGAAACAACATTATTTGGTGATCCTAAAAGGATGGCTCAGATTTTCAGGATAATATTAGATAATAGTATGAAATACTCACATACAGGTAATATAATTACTATTAACGGTAGTGATGATTACAAAGGAGAATATAATACAAACGGAGTGAATGGTATCATACTACAGTTTTCTGATACAGGAATCGGAATTTCAGAAGAGGATTTACCAAAGTTATTTGATAGATTTTTCCGATCTAAAAGGGTAAGTCATATTTCAGGGACAGGTTTAGGATTGGGAATCGCTCGTGAACTTGTACATTTGCATAAAGGGGAAATTTTCATTGAAAGTAGACTGAATTATGGGACAAATGTAATAGTATTTCTTCCAAGACTAAATAAGGAACCATCTCATGAGGAAAAAAGGGTTTTAATTCAACAATGAAATATTTTTAAACTAAACATATATTATTGAGCTAATTAAAGGAGGTAAACACGATTTCAACATTAATTATGGTGGTAGAAGATAATCCAGATGTTTTATTCAATTTACTTGTTACTCTAGAAGCTAATGGTTATCAAGTAGAAACTGCAACTAATGGTAAAGAAGCAGCCAAATTGTTGACAGGAAAGGATCAAAAAGCCATCCCGAATTTAATTATTAGTGATATCATGATGCCAGAGATGGATGGATACGAATTTTATCAATTTATTAAAAATGATCCCGCATATAAAGATATTCCAATGATTTTTCTCTCTGCTCTTGCTACACCTGATGATATTCGTTTTGCGAAGATTTTGGGAGTAAATGATTACATTACAAAGCCATTCAAGGATGAAGATTTGCTTGACATGATCGAAAAGAAGTTTTCAGGGGAATAATCTTTTTTTCCTTCAAAATTCATAAAGTCCCCAACTTGATGATATTGTTGTAGGACTTTGGCTCTCAAGTAGTCTAACTATTCGTGAAAAACCAAAGACATTACCTAAACCAGTTAGTAAACCTTCTACAACAGCTATTATTAAAAAAGAGTTCCCTTCTCTCGGCATATTAACGTTAACCTGCATTCCTCCTGAAATATCTTGAATTTTTACATCAATTAAATCTAAGGAGGGTTTTGAAATGGTTTTTTTCGTGCCTCCGAGTAGCCAATCTTGAAAAATCCTGTTTGCTAAATTTTCTCCATATGGAGTTGATAATTTCAAAATCTTATTCCAAAATTTTTGAATATTTGTGTCAAATGATATTTCCTTAGAAATTGTTTTCCAGACTTGATTTTGTGTTTCAAAGAAGATCGAACTTTGTAAAACATTATTAAGTAAATCACGAGGGATTATTCTAGCCAAAGTCCGCATGAAAGCCAGATAAAGAGAATCATCAAGAATTGAAGATAAGAAAACAGAATAACGGGACCATCTAAAGAGGCCTTTAAATATTTTCAAAAGTTTCAGTATGTTTGCTTGTAAGTCTCCTACTTTATTAGGATCATATTTGTGGGCTAACAGCCCAATAAAAGGACTTTCACCTAATTTTTCATAAATTTTTATAATTTCTTGAAGGTAAATGTAAGCTTCGTTAAATTCTTCTGGTTTCTGTAAATCGACCATGAAAATTAAGGCTGTGGCATTTCTCCATTTTACTTCATCTTTCAAATGCTGGTTGACATATTGAGTCTGCCCTCCTAGATCAAAAATTGTTAATTCCGACTTTAATACATCTATAAAGGAATGAAAAATAGAGTAATCCACAGTTGGGGTTATTGACTTTAATTTTTCTCTATCCCAAGAATCAAAGAAAAAACGAATAGCTGTTGTTTTTCCTGCTTTCCTCAATCCTGCGACAATAATTTTTGGAGATTTTTTCAGCTCTGAAGTAATTTCTGGAAATACTATATCAAACTCCAATATTCTATCTACTAGATTCTCAATCTCCTGAGCTATTTGAGGGGTTACAAAATCCAATTGACTTGATTCAAATTCATTTTCGACCTTTTCTCCAAGATAATCAATGATAGGAGTTATTTCTCTATTTTTTAATCCAAGAGGTGTCATTAACACAATTAGTACAATCGGGAACCTTTTTACATAAAGTTGAGAATTGGAAAAAACTAACTCTTGGATATCATCTTTAACAATTTCTTTAGAAAACTGAATTAGCGCTGATAAAAATCCAGAAATTAGCTGATTGTCGTGTTCAAGAAAAAAAGATGGTTCATAATTCTTCTGATATATTTCGATTCCAGTATCAACGTTTATAATTGATACACGTTTAATGGAAGATTGAGGGGAGGAATTCATAATAGTTTTTCTCACATTTCCAATGGATTTGGTAGTAGCTTCTTACTAAATCGTTTATTGTCTATTAAAGGTAATTTGATCGGTATCTCGTAAGATTCATCGTTTATTGCTTCTTTAGTTTCCTTCTTTAGTTTATTCTGAAATTTTTAAATTTCAATATTTGAAAAGCCTTCTTTGATTATGTTGGGAAATCCTATAAGTAATTGAATTTTATAATCTATCAAAATGTAGATAGATTACTTCATAGGAGATGTCAATAGAATTTCGGTTATTCTTTTCCAGTAGTATTTTATAATCCAATCATCATTATTCTTTATTTTGTGTGCAAGATCCTCTAAAATTTCCTTTATTCTTATAGATTCTAGATAGTTTATCTTTGCTGATAGATATCCAAGCATAAATTGACGTTTTCCTCCTCGAACTCTACCATCATCAATTGTGTCAAAAAAGAGATATCCATCCATGTCAATATTTGCTATTCTTAATAGCACACCTTCAGCTGCATAATAACTTCTCTGCCCATAAATCGAAGCAGCAGTTTGGAACAATTGTATTCCAATGTCACTTAAAGGAAAGGAAATCTCTTTCTCTCTCGGATAAGAAGATCTTAACCTAGGGCCCCAATCTTCATCCCAAAACATAATTAACAGAAAAGAGGTCTGGACTATCTTGTCTTTTGATAATGTTCTCTTAAGCTCAGTTTTAAAGTTAGATAGTAGCTTTTCTTCTATTTGTTTGCTTAATTTTCTATTTTCTCTTCCACGTTGGATTTTTCCTTCAACACTTGCTAATAAGTCTTCTTCTACAAAGGGTTTGGTTATGTAATCATCCACTCCCAATTTTTTTCCAAATCGGATATCTTCAGGAGAGGATTTTGCTGATATGAATATGAAAGGAATCAGTTTCCATTCAGGATTATCCGATACTTTTTGAAAGAAATCATACCCATTCATTTTGGGCATCATTATATCGCTGATAATAAGATCTGGGGGAGTAGGAAGTGCAGCGAGAGCCTCAAGGGCTTCAATCCCATTAAATGTGGTTTGGACATTATAACCATTATAAGTCAAAGAGAGTTTTATATTCATCACTAGATCCTTATTATCTTCAACTAATAGGATGTTCGGTTGCAATTGGCGTTTCTCCAAGTTAATTCCGCTGATCATGAAAAGACGTTCGCAATCTCGGCGGTTCCATGACCGATATTATTATTTTCTACATCATGCGCATCTGAAGAAATATACAGAAGATTGAATATGTTTTTTCTGTTGTGGTCTTTTTTACTCTTCCATCCAGTCGGTCAACTCTCATCTTTTTAAAAAATATAGAAATAAAAAAGTGCATTTTTTGGTAATAATTTTGCATCTGCATACTGTTTTTAAAATGAATGAATTGTCTAAAAATTTCATGTCCATGGTTGTATCAATCTTCTGAGATATGAAAGGATAATTGTTCCCATACCACTTTATTTCGGAACAATAGTCGTTGGTTAGCATGTGAGTATTATTATGATGTGAATTTCGGTTTTACTTATCTGATCTTTAAATAATTATGTCAGAAACGAATAATAATTACTCCATTGTTAATGTCGTCAAATATAATTTGTTTTTTAGCTAGCTGTCGTATAAATATATTTATAATTGTTATAGCTAGCTTTCGTATAATGAGCCTGTTTTAAAATGAATAATTCCTGACATGTCGTTAAACGTACTCATCAAACTGTTGTTCAATAATGTCAAATAGTTCCTATTCACTTTTTTTATTGTAATATTTGCCTAAACTCAGTATTCTTTCATGTTGTGCTTCATTCGGGAAGACTTCTTTTCTATCAACTACCTAAGCTATGATAATACCTGGTTGATTTTAAGAAAAATACCTTTCCACGTCTTTTTTCGATTTTACTTTGAATTAGATGAAAAGTTTTTTCATTATTCAGATCTAAATGAAAGTAATAGGGCCATTAATTAGGTGTGAAAAATATATTTTATTTTATTGATCATCAATTAACCTTTGAAGAAACTAAATCTAATGTGTATCTTACTTGAATAATTATGTTAATCCAGCCTTTTACGACAATGATTAATAGAGTTTTATGGCAAGGTAGATGGAATAACTCTTTTTAATAGAAATAATTTCTTGGTTATCTGCCCCATTTTCTCTTCACTCGTACCTAGTGGCGTTAATGAATTCCAATATACTACGAATCACAATTGATTATTTTGAAAGTCAGACAACCGAAAGGGTAAGTAGGATCTGGAAAGTCAACTCTTTATTCGTTATTATTGTGATATTCAGAACATTCTTTTGGCGAAGAAGAAGATGATTGTAAATCCTAGATAAATACAACAATGGTTCATTGGTCAGAACAAACACAGGATTATATCACAGAAGAGATTGTTTATTATGGCACACGGCTAATTAAAACATTCTTAAGACTTTAAACCTTCAACTTTGAATACTTGTTGAGTGACTTTTTTTTCCATGATAAGATTTTTATCTTGGATTTGTTCTATAGAAAAGACAACAAATCCCCGTTTAGCATTCCATAATCCATCCCTCTCTCTTTAATAGTCACGAGTTGTTAAAAAATGGCTGAAAATATTTCTGATGTGAAATATGGGGTCATTAGGAAGGCAGTTCAGTTTGCTGCACTATTTGGTTATCGTTTAGAAATTGAAGGGAGACGGGAGAATCTGATTAATAATATTGACGAGTTACGAGAGGGAGTTATCTTTGCGGGAAATCATGAGAGTGTAATTGATGCTTTTTTGATGGGACTGGTCGTTCCACCGGAAATGAAAGAAAAAAGAATCTATTTTTTAGGGAAACAAAGTGCCCTCTGGAAGAACAGGTTCTGGGGAAGCATGATGGATTATTTTGGAGTCATTCCAGTAAAAAAACGGGGTAATCAAGAAGCTATCCGAAGAGGAATTGATGTTTTACAACACAATCAAGCCTTGGGGATTTTTCCAGAGGGACATATCCGTTATTCCCGAAAGGAGTTGGAAGGTAAAGTTGGAGTAGCTCGTTTTGCTTTCGAGACTGAATCACCTGTTGTACCTGTTGGTATCATTGGTACCGATGGCATTTTACCTTATGGAGGTAATTGGCCTTCTCCTGGGAGAAAAGTCACCCTACGAGTTGGCAACCCCATTTTTCTCCGTTATAATTATGATCGTAAAGATATGTTCAACCCGTATGCCCTTCGTGCTGCTACAGATCTGATCATGCATGAGATTCGCATTTTGTCCCAAGGGTATGGCATTCCTCCGAAAACAGCTCATACTTTACGTTGTATGGAAGGAATTCAGCAAGTAATGACTCCTCCTAAGTGGCTTTTAAAAAAGAAGAGAATCGTAGAAGAATGGGATGTGAGGAAGAAGAGGAAGACCGTGGTGGATTCGTTTGAGGATTGGCTATCTGGTGTTCCCCAAACAAAAACAAGAAAAATTCGGGAAAAAACTCGGAAAGAGAATGCAATTTCTAAGGAACCAGAGGATATCTCTACTCCAACTGATGAATTTTTAGAATGGCTAGATAATCAACTCTGACATTAGATTGAGTCTTCCAATGATTACCAATGAATGTTAGGAAGTATGATCCTCTAATAGGAATACTTTTGGGTACAGCATCTTTATTACTGATAAGTAGTAGTATCTTCGGTAATCTCGCTTTTGCTGACATTCAAGTTGAGAGAATCCAGCTAGATAGTGAGGGAGTTGTGATTTCAGCATTACTTCTCTATCCAAGTGATCTGAAAGATCAGAGACCAGCTATTCTAGCGTATCATGGATGGGGAGGGTCAAAAGAAAATATTCTAACTAATCGCTTAGATTTTGTTAAAGCAGGCTTTGTTGTTTTAGTTCCAGATCTTCGTGGGCACGGGAAATCAGGTGGTGTCTCTACATTAGGTCTAGCAGAACAGATTGATGCAAAAGTTGCCATAGATTATCTTGTTTCTCGATCAGAAGTCAATTCTAGTGCTCTCTCAGTCTAGGGGGCTTCATTTGGTGGAATGATTAGTCTTCTGGCTGCGGGCAATGATCCTCGTATAATGGCTGCAATAGCTGTTTCTGCACCATCGAATACAACAGCTTGGTTGAAAGAACGTGATTTCCGTACAAACGAGCGAATCTCCTATCGTCCATACACCATGATTGACCCATCAAACCTGACAGCTCTCGAGGAACGATCTCCGATTAACTATGTTAATAATATTGAGAATTTATTAGTGATACATGGTGAGCTAGATCCTCTCGTTCCCGTCCACCATGCTGAGGATCTACTTGAAGCTTCGAATAGATCTGATCAGCATAAGTCTATTTGGATTACTGGGAGTTATTAGTGCATTTATTCGCTCGAAATGGGGTTTCCCTCCAACACTTATTTTTACGATACTAGCTGGTCTTACCATTTATTCAGTTTTCTCGGTGTTGTTTCTTTTGTTATGATATCCTCACTTCAAGTTTGAGGATTCCAGAGGTTTTTAATTCGTTTTGACTGCAAGAAGTTCAAGACATCCTCAGTAATCATATTTGTTTGGTGACGAACAACATCTATAGTATTCCCTCCAAAATGGGGCATAACTGTCACATTATCAAACTCTAAAAAACGATTTTCCGAATCGCACGGCTCCTCATCAAAGACATCAAGCCCCGCTCCAGCTATTCTCTTTTCTTTAATAGCGTTGTATAGTGCATCTTCATCTATGCAATATGAACGAGCTAGATTGAAAAAATGTGCAGTTGGTTTCATTAAAGCAAACATTTCTGCACTTACTAACTCGTCTGTTTCCTCAATAGGCGGCGTATGAATAGTTATCATATCAGATTCTTTCATCAAAGTTTCAAGAGAAACAGATTTTGCTTTAGTTTCAAGTACAAGCTTATGATTTTCTAGTACATAAGGATCAAAATAAAGTATTTTAGATCCGAACCCCTTGTGCAGTCTCTGGGCTACGCGTGAACCTATAGCTCCGAATCCAATGATCCCTATGGTTAATCCACCTAATTCCACTCCCCGAAAGCGATTAAAAAACTCTGCAAAATCCTCTTCACTTTCTATTTCTGCAAGATTGAATTTACCACTTTTAAGTAGACGATCAATTTCAATCATTTTACGGGCTTGAGTAAGCATCATCCCCACTGTGAGATCGGCCACTGCATCGGCATTCCTTTGAGGAGTATGGATTACTGGTATTTTTTTTTCAGCAGCAGCTTCCTCATCAACATTCACGGGGGTTCCTCTAGCTGATGCAATAAGTTTCAGATTGGTTTTCTCAATCACCCAAGCATCAACCTCGTCTACCTCTGTTATGAAGATATCAATTTGACTAGCATTTAATTTTTCAATGAGTTCATCCTCATCAAAATAAATCTTCCCTGTGTCCCGCCAGCTCTCATATATTACCTCACAGTGTTCTTGTAACCTTTTTAGTCCACTTTCATGGAATGGAGCAGTAACTAAGATTTTCATCTTAATCTTCTTCCCTTGACTTTTCATAAATCTCTAACCACTGTGAAAAAAGATTGTCATATTCAGCTCCATAATTTTCATTTGGAGAGAAGACATCTTTCTTAGCGATCACTTGCGAAACTGCCTCATCCACAGTCTCAAAGCGTCCAGTACCTATCATACTCGCGAAAAATCCAGCTATAGAGGCCCCCTCGGGAACAAAAACGTGAACATCTTTTTGAATCACATCAGCTAAAATCTGACAAAATGTTCTTGACCGAGCTAATCCACCAACAACATACACGTTTTCCAAAGGCAGATTTGCTATTGTTAGAATCTGTTCCATATTCCCTCGTACAGAAAATGAAAGATTTTCAACAACAGCCCGAGCAAAGGCGCTAATATCAAGGTTACCTTCTAAAAGATAGGCTATTGGAGAGAAAATGAAACCCCCAGTTGGGATTCGTAACATGTTCTGGGCATTAAAGATTTGTGGCCCAATATCCGCTTGGACTCCTCCCGCTCCAGGAACTTGAGATTTAACAAGCTCTTCAAAACGATCATATGGCTGTTCGACACCCAATTCAGCTAAAAAGGATTCAACAAACCACTGATGAGCATCTCCTGCTGTTCCTGCATTTGATTCAATTACCCACTTCCCCAAGAAAGGATTGGTCCAAACCCGTCGTTCAGGATCCAAAATAGGACGATCAATGACAAAATAAATTGGCATCGTTGATCCAGCAACCACTCCCAAAGATCCTTGTTTGATTGCTCCACAACCTATTAATGAAGCTTGACTATCAGCACACCCTATAAAAACAGGCGTTTGTTCTTTTAGATCAAGTTGTCTAGCAATACTAGGGAGAATAGGGGCTATTAGTTCACCAAATTCCAGCTTTTTGGGGAGGATTTCATGAGGAATTTCAAACGCTTCCAGGATCTTTTCCGACCATTGTTTCTTCGTAATATCATAGAGAAGTGTTTCACTTGCTCCTGTCTCATCGATGGCGTACTGGCCTGTCAAACGAAAGTTTACCCAGCCATCAATTGTTAGAAGACGCCTAATTTTCTCATAGATTTCCTCCTCATTTTCTCGAAACCATAATAATCTCGCTAATGGGAAAATGAAGGGAAGACCCCTTCCAGTGATATCATAGATCTCATCACTGTCCATATACTCATCTGTATCAACTTCTAATCCTCGTACATCCCGATTTGGGCCTGCATACAACTCCTTTCCATCATTATCAAAAAAAACACATCCTTGCCTTTGAGACGTTGCAGAAATTGCGATGATCTTACCTGGATCAATTTTTGCAAAATTAATAGAGTCTTTTATGGTTTTAATGAGTATACTCCAGAACTGATCTGGGTCAAATTCATGTCCATATGGAGCTAAATCCTCTGGAATACGATAAAGATGACTCCATCTAGATTTCGCAAAACCTACGATTTCTCCTTTCTCATTACCGATTACTGCTTTCCCTCCACTTGTTCCAGCATCAATTGTTAAGAAATATTCATTCATCAGAGCATCGTCTCCTACTCAAATCCAGGAAATCTTCGTAGTTCTCCACCAAATTGTCGCGTATTAAGATAAAGTCTTAAATATTCCTCCAACGCTCGTGTTTTCGTCGCAGCTTCTCCAAATGTTTCCCCTACTGCTACAACACCATGATTTTCAAGTATTACAATACTAGAATCCCAGAGTTTATCAGCTACGGCCTCTCCAAGTTCTTCTGAGCCTGATTGCTCATATGGCACAATAATGATTTCAGGAACTAAAAAACCTAGCTCAGCTGTTAGAGGGGGGAATTCGGGTGGGTCTTTGAGAACAGATAAAGCAGTTGCTAGGGGAGCGTGGCTATGAATAATTACTTTGAAATCCTCATCTTCTTTAAAGATTTGTAGATGCATTGGCCATTCAACAGAAGGGCTCATCTCTGTTTCTTCAGATATTACTTCTCCTTCCATTGACATTTTAATCAGATGTTTTGGTTCAACTGTATTTTTCTGTAATCCAGAAGGAGTGATCCAGAAACATTGATCATCATCTTCAGATCGAAAACTCAGATTTCCTCCAATATCTGTAAGGATACGTTCCGCATACAGTTCCTTCATGGTTTGACATAATTCGATTTTTATTTTTTGATCAGAAGTCATTATCACATCATCCATTAAAATAAAACGATACTAATAAAATATTGATTCTAAAAGGGGGGAAAGACTAAAGAATAGCATATATCTCGCTATTTCATTAGTTTTTGCAGTTTTAAAAGGTCAGGCATACTTCCTTTTACTTTAAGCTTTTTACTTGTATACGCTTTCATTCCACCAATTTCGCCACTCATAATACCTTTCCATGTTGCTGCATCAGTTGTGATTCGTACATGAACCTTTCCTTCTGGTTCTCCTTCAACCACGTCACTAGGTACACCAAGCTCTATGTTTGTATAGAATGTTTTCCCTAAATCAGAGAATTCGAAAGCCATTGTCTTTGTCCATTTTCGAAAGGTTTTTTTGGCTTTTTCAGTATTGAAATTTTCCATCATTTTATTGATTGCATCCATCGCTTCTTGTTCTGACATTTAAATTCACTCGCAAAATACAGTTAAGCGGTCTTTGTCTTTTTATCTAAAAGCATTTTCTTTTTTTCTTAGGTTTTTATTATAAAATCTTCCAACCCTAATTCTTTTAAGTGGTCATTATCAGGAATAGTTGTATTTAAATCCCACTTCAGCGCTATTAGAAACTCATTGATGATTTTACCCTCTTTTTCAATTAAGGATACGTCTTGATTAGGTCCATCATCAGCTTTCTCTAGAATTCTTCGAGGTAATTCATAATCCAATGGATTAATCCCCTCTCGGAGGTTAAATAAATGTTTCACTGTTAAAGTTCTCTCCCCAATCGCAATAAGATCTTCTATAGATAAATCTAAACCTGTTACTAAGTTTATAAATTCAAGGACAGGAAAGTTCCCTATAACAAGTCCAAATTGACATAAACCGACTGTAGAAATCGTTTGATGAAAACAATAATAATCAAGCGTCCTATTCTTCTTGTCTAACGAGGGGTACATCTTGTGAAATTTAGATAGATCAATCATTACCTCGGTAAAGGGTGTATGACGCCCAGGACTTGGATCAAGTCTGTATGGAATTAGGAAACCTTTAGAAAATCGAGGATCATGCGCAGGGATAGCCTGATTGTTAATATGAATTGCATAATCCTCACCACCAAGTTCCTTAGCTGCTCTACCCACTCCACTTGCTAATATGTCTCCTATTCCCTCTCGTTTCGTGATCTTTTTAATCAAAGGAAGAAGATCTGTTGAATTCCCCCAAGATATATTGAGACCGCCTAAATCATTTTCAGATATTATTCCGTTTTCCGTGGCTTCCATAAGAAATCCAAGAATAGAACCAACAGCGATTGTATCTAATCCCTGCCGATTGCAATAATCATTCATAGCATAAATTGAACCAAGATCATCATTAAGTATATTTGAGCCTAACATGGCTAATGTTTCATATTCAGGCTTATGTGTCTCCGGAATATCGTAATGTTCATCTTTATAACTCATTATCCCTCCACAAGCCATTGGGCACCTCTTACACCCGTATTTCCGAATTCGATACTTTGTTACGCTATCTGTTGCTAATTTTGCACTTTTTTTCAAAGGAAAGTCCTTATAACACCCTTTCCAATTCTTAACCGGTGCATCTCCTGTCTCAACTAATACTGCTGTTCCTGCTGCAGTCCCCCATCGCTTATATGATTCAATAATCATACTGCTTGTACTCATGGATTCATAATTCTTTATTTTGAAACGTCGAAGCCATGGAGCAAATGTCGTTGACATTTTCAGACTAGGTTTTAAAAGAAAGTTCAGGCCTTTAGAGACCCATTTATTAACCAAAGTACGGAGTTCACGAAGTCCATCAGGATAGAAAATAGGAATATCTTTAGTTCCCCGAACAACTACGGCCTTCAGATTTTTCGATCCCATAACTGCTCCAAGACCACTTCTGGCGGCCACTCTAGCTTTATCCGTTACAATACCAGTAATTAAAACTAAATTCTCCCCAGCTAATCCGATACTAGCCACTTGAACTTTTGATCCATATTTCTTCTTCAATTCTACTTCAGTTTCAACACAATCTAGTCCTTTAAGATAAGTGGAGGGGATAATTTCAATAGAATCATTAGTGATATTTAGAATTGAGAGTTCCTTCGCTTTACCTTTAATCAGTAGTAAATCAAATCCAGCTTGACGTAATTCAGGGCCAAACCGTCCACCTGAATTAGCTTCCCCCCATGTGCCTGTTAAGGGTGATTTGCCAGCAACCATAAAACGTCCTGAAAATGGAACTTTAGTCCCACTAAGAACGCCTGTAATGAAGCATAAAATATTTTCAGATCCTAATGGATCCGTTTTGGAAGGCATATTTCGGAGAAGATAATCAGCTGCTAGCCCTTCCCCACCTAGGTATTTTTTAAATATATCATCTTGAAATGAATATGATTCTAGGGTTATACTGGATGTTGAAAGGTCTACCAAACCAATCTGAATCGAATTATTAAAATCAGAGTTCAATTTCTCACCTTGTTCACAATAAACGCAGAGTATCTTGTGCAATTTTTAGATTTCTTTCTTACTTATGATTTATTAACCTGGCTTATATTTCAATCTTCATTAAGACGTGCACATTGTACACCAACTCTTTTATTCTTTAATACTTAACTGACATCTAGCAAATTCAGAATTATCTTAGTATTGGAGATTGATGGGACTTGGTAGAATTATTATTTTGGATTTATTTATTCAATGCGATTTTCTTGATGATTCACGAAATAGAGAGTGCTTATTGGTAAGAATGGGAGTTGTTCAAAATGAAGGGGGGAATAATGGGTTTTCTGATTTTTCATTTTCCAATATTATTTTATTTATATATGGATTAATTTTGGTATATCAACAAACCTTTGAAGGCTATATTGTTTCATTATTATTGGGCTTCGCAGGTTTATTCGCTTTTACAATCCACATGTACTTTATAAGGGTTAAAAAACGGCATGAATTTACTTTGCCAATTTCAATGTTTATTTTAATAGGAACACTCATTCTCTCATTAACACAGGGAGTAATTACGTTATATCTACTCTTTTTTTGATGATATGTTAAACCTCCATTTTGTTAGGAGAGAAAATCTTAAGGTGATAAACTCTCCCCAATGTCTATAAGAATTCTGAAATATTGTGTTTTCTAGCAATAATCAGATTTTAGGAGAATTACAAATGCTTTTACTTAAAAATTTAGAAGATTTCGCAGAAAAGAATCTTGATAATGCTCTTGAGGATCTATTTAAACTTACTAGAATACCTACTGTAACCGCAAAAGGAGGTGAGCACTCTTCTGAGGCCATTGCAGTATTAACTAAGATTTTTAATGGATTGGATTTCAAATGCTCAGTCAACGAAACTAAGGGAGAACCCGTTTTTACGAGCACATTAGATGTAAATAAACCAAAAACCTTACTTTTTTACGATCATTATGACGTACAACCAGCAGAGCCGTTTGATCAATGGAAAAGTCCTCCTTTTGACCCAGAAATAAGAGAGGAAAAGATATACGGACGAGGTGTAGCGGATAATAAGGGGAATATAATTGCTAGAGCTTATGCAGTAAAAATGATCCAAGAGTTACGTGGGGAGCTTCCTGTGAATGTGAAGTTTGTCATTGAAGGAGAAGAAGAAGTTTCCAGCCCGAATTTAAAAGAATATGTTGATACTCATCACGATTATTTATTTTCAGACCAAACTTCGTGTATCTGGGAGTTTGGCGGTACTAATACTTTGGGGTTACAGGAAATTTGGGCAGGGGTGAAAGGTATCTGTTATGTACAAATTAAAACCACAGGACCAAAAAGAGATCTCCATTCTGCCTATGGAGCAGTAGTTGAGAATCCCGCTAATCATCTAGTTGCAGCCCTAGCTTCATTAAGAAACGACCAAACAGATGAAATTCTAATTGAAAATTACTACGATCCTATCATTACTCCTTCTGAGGAAGTTCTGACCGCTATCTCAAAGATAAAAGACATTATGGATGAAGAAAAACAGAAAGAGCAATTAGGTATTAAGAAGTTCATAGGGGGGTTACATGGTGAAGAATTACTTAAAAAGTACTATTTAGGCCCCACCTGCACCATCTGTGGAATCTGGTCGGGGTGGCAAGAAGAAGGTGGGAAAACGGTACTCCCCGCTGAGGCTCATGCAAAATTAGACTTCAGACTTGTGCCAAATCAGACCCCAGAGGACGTCATTCAGATGTTACGAGATCATTTCAAAAAGAAAAACTTCAATGTTGAGATAGAATGGTTTGAAGGGTATCGTCCAGCATTTACACCGTTATCCGTTCCCTTTGTAGAACTACTTAAAGAAGCAATGGTTGAAGTTTACGGTCATGAACCTATCATTCACCCATGGAGTCCTGGCTCTGGTCCATTATACCTTTTTGCTGATCATATGCCAGTACTTTCAATAGGAGTAGGTAATGCAGGAAGTCGAGCCCACGCTCCAAATGAAAACATTAAAGTTGAAGATTTCAAACAAGGGCAGGTCTGTATTGCCAGGTTAATGGAAAAAATGGCAGAAACCTAGAGACGAAATTGTAAGTGCGAAGAAAGATGTTTACCAAAATGATTCATGCTGCAGACGGACTCTTGATTAGTGAAAATGAAAAAATTGTCCTCATTCAACGTAAAGGAGATACTTTTTATGACTATTGGGCACTACTAGGAGGGACGGTTGAAAAAGACGAAACTATTGAAGAAGCCCTAATTCGAGAAATGAAAGAGGAAACAGGAGTAGAGGTGAAACCGGAGGAAATTTTAGGGGTATATTCTGATCCTGAACGAGATCCGAGAGGACGTGTGATCTCTACCGTGTTTATATGTGATTATACTGGAGATTTAAAAGCAGGATCAGACGCAGGGAGAATAAGGTTATGTACAGTAGAAGAGGCTCTTAATATGGAACTCGCATTTGATCACCACTTTGTTATTCAGTGTTATCAACGCTGGCTCAAAAAGAAAGGTACTTTTTGGTCTAGAAAGACTTTAGAATAATAATCTCCTTAAATCCTCTTTGTACTACTTTAGGTATAGTAATCCACTAATGCCTTCATTGCTCGCGCTGCCATTGATGGCCATTTAAAGACCGCAATACCATTATTCTGAAGATACGTTACTGCTTCATCAGCAGTATCCAAGCAACTTATTAAGACTGGAATTTTGTTCTCGTGAATCCAAGTGACGAAATCCTTTAAATTTTCTCTCAGCATAGTTTCAAAGAACGTTGCGGGAAGCATTTCCATAAATTCATTGTTCCCAAATTTGAACATCCGTTCCATCATATTCCCTCCAAACACACCGTATAACAAGAGGACATCCACCTCCCCTGATTGCCAGATAAGACGTGGAACCACCCTATAAAACAAATCCATGTTCATATCAAATGTAAGATCAATGGGATTATTGGAAGAAGCAGTCGACCGTACAGCGTCTCTGATTTTACTTTGTAGATCAAAAGAGAAGGAGGGAACAGTTAAACCATACCTTTCACAACTATCCGCAAAAGTCACCGCAGGTCCCCCAGAATTTGTTATAAGTCCAACGCGATCACCTTTAGGGGGATAGGTGAGGGAAAATGCATGAAGATACTCATATAATTCTTCCATTGTAGGGGTTTCAATAACCCCTGCCTGTTTGAAAACAGTACCATATACAGAGGACTTGCCTCCTAATGAAGCCGTGTGAGACATCCCTGCTCTTGATCCCGCCTTCGTTCCTCCAACATAATGGACAACAACGGGTTTCTTTTGAGCCAATTCACGAAGTGCTTTTACAAACTGACGTCCTTCACGTTTCAATCCTTCAATATAAGCCCCTACAACTTTTGTGTCAGGATCATCACATAAATATTCCATACAATCTGTGACATCAATATTGGCTTCATTTCCAACAGAAATAGCTTTTCCAAGCCTTAATCCTCTTCTCTCCATCCATATAAGGATTTGGGAAATCCAAGATCCTGATTGACTGACCAAAGAAATATTCCCGTCTTGATCTAGGGGTAATTCGAAAGGAAACCAAGTGCAATTAAAAATACCCTCTGTACAATGAAGATTTATTATACCGATACAATTTGGACCAATGAATCGCAATTTATACCGTTCTGCTATTTTGTTTAGTTCAGCTTGATTCTTAGTCTCACCCATCTCACTAAAACCCGCAGAAACAATAATCACATAAGGAATACCTAGCTTCCCCGCGATTTCTAAGTAATTAGCAACTAATCGTGTTGGCAGAACGATAATAAGAAGATCAGGTACCTCAGGTAAATCTTCAAGCCTTTTATATGTAGTAAATCCAAGGATCATTTCTTCTTTAGGATGAACTGGATAGATTTTTCCTTTGAATCGGGATCGCAAAACGTATAGTTGTCCCGTGCCCATGGTTGTAAAATTATTGCTTGCACCTAGAAAGGCAACTGATTTTGGGTTCATTATTTTCTCTAAAAAATGTGGCATAATTACGTCTTTTTCGAATACAATTCCTTTTCTTAAAAATTTTGGGTATTTCATGAACATTTAACTACAATAAGGCTCTAATGCAGTTAATATATTTTCTGAAACTAAGAAACTGAGACTTCTTTGATTATCTAGGATATTTATCTTCTATTCTTGAGATACTTCAACAAATAAGTAATACTCAAGCCTCTTTCATAAGCTATTTAAATTTCATAAATAACTCTTATACAGTCAATACTTTCAACATTGATGGTGATTTATTATGAGTCTAAATGAATGTCCAAATTGTGGTGAAGTGGCAAAACCAAATGAATTTTTTTGTCAGTCTTGTGGAACAGCATTGACCAGTCCACAAAGACCTCGAACTAAAGAGATTAGAGGTTATGTACAAATCATAGGTGTTGTTGAGATTGTTTTTGGAATAGTAGGTTTACTTGTATCAGCTTTATTTGCCTTTTTTGCGGCATTTATTCCTGCTTTAATGGCTGAGGGCGTGTTTGATTCCCCAGAAACTGACAGTGTATTAACGTCTCAGGCTATAACTACTTTTCTTGCGGTATTTATCGCTTTCATTGCTATTGTGTTTGTAATTTTTTCGATCGCAGCTATTTTGAGTGGTATCAAACTGATGCAATACAAGAATTCAGGTCGCATTGGAACCATGATTATTGGAGCTTTTTCTTTGTTCGTCATCCCTGTGGGAACCATTTTTGGTGTAGCTGCGTTATATATCTTAACCAAACCCGAAGTTGAACCATTATTTAGCTGATTTCAACTTCTTCTTTTTTCTATCTTCCTTCTGATGGTTTTTCTCGCTCATCTTGTTGAACCAAAGCCTTAGCTTTGATAAGATATTCTTGGACTAATTGGGTTTGAATGACAGGAGATAGAGGTTCACCTTCTCCTGTGAGAGCATAGATTTTCTTTTTATGTTTCTCAAACACCTCAGTCTCTCTTTGAGCGATCTCCTGATAATATTGAATCTGATGCTGCTTTGCAGTAGTAATACAATCATTAAACCATTTTTCAGCCTCATCAAACTGCATTGCGGCAAGCGAGACCCTCGCATGCGTGAGATACGCCCAACATAGACTGTCATTAACGCCATTATTTCTACAAAATTCTTGCCACTCATTTAATTTAAGTACCAACTTGTCATGGTCAGGGAGAATCGGATTGTTTAACCAATCTCTGAAATCAAGATTAACCAATGCGCCTTGACAAATTACTTTATATTTAGTCTGTAACTCTTCGAAATCCATGGCCGCTTGCCAAGCTCTATTAGCTAATCCCCAATTCTTCTCCTCTTCTGCTAATAACGCTTCCAGCATATTGTGAAAAGCTTTCACTGATAGATTTGTGTCTAGAGGTTGTGGAAAATATTCTATGATAGAAGAATCTTTTGTTGATAATCCTTGCTCTTTTTGAACCCATGCACTATTAAAAATAGTTTCAGCCACTAATGGATCATCCATATACGAGGAATATTGTTTTAATGCTTGTTCATACAATTGAACTGCATAGGTTAACTGGCCTTTAATTCAAAAGATTCAGGCCGATGTGAGGAGTGCGAAGGTACCGGTGAAATTGTCACGCAACTTCAGTTTATGCCTGATGTGCGAACTTTATGTCCTATTTGTAAAGGAAAACGGTTCAAATCCGAAATATTAGAAATTGAGTATCGAGGTTTTAATATTGCAGATATCCTAGATCTCCCAGTTGAGAAGGCATTAGGCGTCTTTAAAGATGTTCGTTTAATTCATCATAAGTTAAAAGTCATGAATGATCTTGGACTTGGTTATCTCAAGCTAGGTCAGTCTTCAACGACTCTTAGTGGTGGAGAAGCGCAAAGGATAAAATTGGCAAGTGAATTGGGCAAATTAAAACGACATGAACATAACCTGTATGTCTTTGATGAACCTTCAATTGGTCTTCATCTAGCTGACATAAAGAAACTTCTTTTTACAATAAATAAACTCATCGACGCTGGAAATAGCGTAATTGTAATTGAACACAACCTTGATATCATTAAAATGGCAGATTACATAATTGATCTTGGGCCTGAAGGAGGGAATGAAGGAGGGTATCTTGTAACTGCAGGTACACCAGAAGAAGTAAGTAAAGTACAGGAGTCTTATACTGGGCAATACCTTAGGGAGTATCTATGAAATTTGTAAGGGTGAATCTGATGGCAACAGATCTAAACTATATTGAGGTTACACCAAATATAACTATGACTGCGATGATGACAGAGGAAACAGATCAGCTAATAAGACCATATTTATACTCTAATATGAGTTGTATTGTCCTTCCAGAAGAGTTGATATTCGTTAATTGTGGGCCACATGCAGATATTGCTTTGAAATTCAGAAACTACATGGAAACTCAGACTAAAAAGAAAACCTCACATTTAATTTTAACCAGTAAATCATGGGATATGATATGGGGAATGGATGCATTTAAAGATGTACCTGTTGTTAGCTCCTCTGCAACCAAATCAGGTATTCGAACAAACATAAAACAGGGGGTCGATGTTTCATATAGAGAATGGATTACACGACAAATACCAGAAGATAGCAAAGTCCATGAAAGTCTTATGAAATACAAAATTTTTGTCCCTACAACTGGATTTTCAAAAAATAAACGATTAGGTCTAGATACATATCCTTTAGAAATGGATGTAAGATTAGCAGGAGCTCTCTCGATTTACTGTCCCTCCGATAAGGTCCTTTTTGCTGGAAATGCCATTTTGAGCGTTACTCCTCCTTTTGTGTGGCCGATTACAGGTGTGAATCTATATCGAAAATGGGAAGAGTTAGAAATCGATAGAATCATACCTGGTCGCGGGCCAGTGGTCGGAAAAGATTATTTAATTCAGATTAGAAGATGGATGGAAGCGTACCTAGATATATTAAGAGAATATAGAGATCAAAGCATCCCTGAGAGACTAATTCTTAAGCAAGAGTATCCAGATCATCCTGGAAAAACTCGTCAATCATGGATTGAAGGAGGGCCTTATCACACAGGAATAATCGAAAGATTAACACGATATTGGTATAAACAAATACTAAAAGAAGTACGACAAGAAGAAGGGGATTTAATGTTCATTAGTTAATATGGGAATATTATGAATAATGACGAACATATAATTATGACGTTACAAAGATTAAAGAGTTGAAGAAAAGTTATAGAATCAGGTTAGGATCTATTCGAATAATAATTGAATTAAATCCAAAGATAAATGAAATAAATATTTTAAAAATTGATAAAAGAGCTAAAATTTATAGAGATTTTTAATTTTATGATTAGCTTCCTTTCTCATTTACTCCTTGATGCCACGAGCCGAAAAAGTCTGCTTAAATATTAACTTCTGTTAAGCAACCAAACGAATAATGACATATTAATTATTCGGGAAAAACCTATTACACATGGATATTTTTTTACATATAGTTGTTAATGTCGCAGTAGCTAATCAACTTAGCCAAGACGAAAATTCTCAGCGTGCTTTTGTCCTAGGGGGAATAGCTCCTGATATGGACGTATTTATTGCTTGGATTCCAATACTAATTCCTCAATTATTTTTTTTACAGCATCGTGGCTTATTCCATACAGTTATTATGGCTCCTTTCATTGTCATCGGCTTAATTTTTTCAACAAAATACTATCAAAGAATTAATTTTATTAAAAGGTTAGATGAACCTTTTCAAGGAATGTATACTGAATTAAATTACAGTACGTTCTTATGGGGTGTTATTGGCTTTTTTATACATCTACTAATGGATTGCATTACACCTGGTGGATTACAACTCTTCTACCCGTTCATTCATCAACGAACAACCTTCAACCTTATTTCTGTAGTCGATCCCCTTGTATCTTTGCTTTCCAGTGTGATTGTTCTTCGTTTTATCTATAATAAACTTATCAGTTCTAGTGTTTATTCATTTGCGCATCTAAAGAAATCAGCTAGATCAGTTTGTATTCTTTTTGTTGTCCTATTGACTGTTTATGGTTTTTTACAAGTCAATACTGTTATCACTCACTCTCCTATTTCCTCTAAACCTGAGATAATCCCAATTTTCCGCTGGATTTACTCTGAGGATATTAATACGATATCAATTCGTTTAGTGAATCAGTTAACTCAAAATACAATTAAGACATACAACTATTCTTCTCTAACATATAATCAAACAGTTTGGAATATAACAACCATAGATTCTATTGTTAATCTAGCTAAAGATACTATCGACTATAAAAAATTCAAATTTCAGCTAGAATCAGAAGGGTACCTTGCTGTCAATGTTACATTCAATGAGGAGGAAGATAAATGGGAAGTATCATTTCTAGATACTTTCCAAGATGCTCAATTAAAATTTTATGGATTCCCAACTTTCTGGGAGACTGAAGTTATCATATTTCTTGATTATGGATGAGGATGAAATGTCCTCTTATACGTGTGCATCTTCGTTTTCTTGAATCCTCCTCCATTTTGAGAATGTGAGCACCATTTGCTTTTAAATCTTCCATTAACTGGCTTGAACTAAGATGTCACAGGGGTCTGTGTTTCAAATTTCGTTAAAAGTTCTCTCTTTCTTCTGAATAAATTACGAATATCGTACTCATATTCAAAGAAAAAATCAAAGGGATCTACTACGTCCTCTAAAAGTTGTCTAGAATAAAATTCTTTGTATAGATACCTACCTTTCTCGCTAATTGCCAATGTTTTTTCTTTTGATGAAGAAATTATCTTTTGATCAAGTAATTTATTGATTACAAAGACTATCCCTTTATCCTGAAAAATATATAACCCAAAGTGAGCAAAGTCTGAATATATTACCTCACCTTTTTTCAAAGAATTTAGAAAATGCTGATTTAATCTCTCAGGTGAGAATTCACCATCTTCACCTTTATAAAGGACTGATAATATCCATTTAGTGATGTATTCCTCAAATGTTTGTTCATATCTCATTTGAAAACTTTCGAAATCGATCTCCTCTTCTTCTCCCGTGATGAATTCGGTAATAATCTCGAAGACCTCCTTCGTGATGAAGAATGTAACAAACATTGCTATTATAGCATCTAAGTAATAGAGTTCAGGAATATTAAAGGATGTTCCTAAGTCTGAGCAGAAGGCTCCAATTATTACCCCTAGAGAAATATAGATGTTAATTTTACTATCAATGGCACTAGCAACAAGAGAGGAGTTACGATTCTTTTTACCTACAAAATTCTTTAAAGTACGGAGGTAGGTATTCAAAAAAATTGATATGATAGAAATACTAATAATAATGATTGAATTAGAAATAGGTTCTGGGTGAAATAACAACAAAAAAGAATCATAAAAGAGTGTTATCGCTGTAACAGACATTAGTCCAGCAATAATGATGTTAACCATTTTTTCTTTGTCGTATTTGATACCTAAACCAATTAAAACTACCGCTATAACATCGAGGAAATTCTCAAAACCGTCAGCTAATAATGATTCTGAATTGAAAAAGCCGATAAAGATCTTTAGAAGGCTTAGAGCTAATAAAAATATGAAAGATCTGATTAACACACCTTGGCTATTTAAAATCTTTCTAAAACCTTCATCTTGCCTTTGTAATGTCTCTTCCCAAATTAAAACTTGTTTTTTTCCATCCTGATTTAAGGAAACAATATTTTCCTTAATATCAGCATACCGAAGCCCGCATAAATGATATATCGCGGATTCTGATGTCTCTTCGTCGAAATATAAGTTGGGAATAAATATATTGAAAACATTCCTCAGTCTCTTCTTTAACTCTAAAAAGCTGTAATTACCAGTTTTTAAACATTGCATGACAGCATATTCGACTCGGTTAATGGGGAAAACCTCAGCCTTCCGTCGGTGAAATGCTACTGCAAATATTCGGATTGCTGGAGTAATAGAAGCAATTATTAAAAAAATAAAGAGCATAAGAAGAACGTAACTGATAACATCATCAGACCCTTCAGTTCTAGTAAAATATCCAGTAAAAGTAATCATACTAAAGTATATGAATGCGATAATCGCAAAGATCCATGGATTTAGTAGATTCCTGAATTTATTAGTAACGTGAAATTGATTGAATAATTCATCTAAGGCTTTTATTACATAACGTGCAATGAAAAATGACCCTAACCAAGATATCCAAAATCCCCAAAAGATTTCACCAATGAATACTAGCTCAATAGTAATTATACTAACAGAAATGATTAGATAAATCAAAATCGGGCGTAAATAATGTGTTTGCCATATCTCTTTAAACAACAAAATAACATCCCTTTTCTTTCACTAAATAGATAATTAGTATTATTCCAAATTGGGTGGTAAACTTACAAATATAATTTTATTGGATATTAAGTACTCTACGTCAGCTTAATTTAAATTATAAAAAAATTATAATATTCTTAAAAAATTGTTATTCGATTAATATCATAGGAAGTAAAACTCGAGGAAATAGAATTTGTCCAACGTTCTGATTATTAATGGAAGTGCTAGAACCAAAAAGGGTCATACAGCATTCATTCTTTCTCCATTTATCAAAGGAATGACCAAAGCTGGAGCTAAAGTGGAGCTGCTTTATCCTAAAAACCAGAAAATTCTTCCTTGCATTGGTTGCTTTAAATGTTGGGGAGAGACAATAGGTGAATGTTTTATTGAGGATGATATGCAGAGTATTTATCCAAAGCTAATAGAAACCGAAATTTTAGTCCTAGCAATACCAGTTTATATCCCCCTTCCAGGAATGATGCAAAATTTCATTAATAGATTGTGTCCACTTGTAGAACCATTGTTAGAGCTTAAGAATGGAAGAACAAGAGCTAAATTTCATGATAATGTGAAAATCTCCAAAATTATAGGAGTGATAACTGGAGGATGGTGGGAAATTGAAAATCTGAGTGTAGTATTAAAAATTTTAGAAGAAATAGCCTTGAATACTTCCACAGAATTCTCTGGAGCAATCCTTCGTCCTCATGCTTATGTTTTAAGGGAAGAAACGGAGAAAAATAAGAGTATTTTATCAACTTTAGAAACTATTGGTGAAAAATTAATCAGAGAAGGAAAAATAGACAAAGAAGATTTAGCATACATTAGTCAACCACTTGTGAATAGAGAAGATTTCATAACTATGTTGAACAAGAATTATCTAGAAGCAAAAGGAAAACATAAGACCAATAAATGATCGCAGACATTGTTCCAATGAATGCATATTCATTGAATCATTTTTTATGAATAAATACGAAAAATCAAATGTCTTGTTCTATCGAGGATTGAAAAACTAGTATCCCAAAATCAATTTTTAGGGACTGAGATCGTTGGTATTACACACAAACCTTCGTATGTTAGTGCAGAAATCCGAGGTGTTGTACGTCTGTTATAGAATGCTTTATTTACAGAAGATGATCTATTGAGAAATTGTAGAGATTAAATTTCATCCTATTCTCTTAATTTTCGAATTAAACCCAAAAAAAGGTTTATTCGTGGAACTTCAATTTTATAGTTCTCATATTGAGAGCCAAATTTTATTATTAGACGCTTTTCTTCAAAAACCATTGATAAATATGCGGTTACCGTAGCTATTATTGCTAAAACGTATGTTAATGACGTCTGAATAATGAGGCACATTGAAAAAGCGATTACGATACCACCAGTATATTGAGGATGTCGTATTAGTCCATAACTCCCATCAGTTACTAATTTTGTTGTATGTATGTATGATTTTCCCTTCGGAACTCCTCCACGTTTCTTAAGAATGATATTTGGAGAGAATGCTAATACCAAACCAAATACCCAAATAATCCACCCCACTAGACTAACAATTTGATTATAAGATGGATTACCTACAATAAAACCAGAAAAAAACAAACCAATATATGCAAAAGACATTATTATAACATTTAAAGTTTCGATTCTACTAAAATCCGTCCTTTGCACATCCTCTGTAGGATTCAATGAGATCTCGTTTTTGAGTATCTGCCTATCTCCGAGAGAAAAGGCCTTTATAAAGTTTAACAGTGCAGATAAATCTTATTCTGTGAAGAAAAATAATAGTGGTTTCAATCCTGCTTACAAATGAAAGCTAAATAGCGACCAAAAAAAGTGCTAGCATCTTCTAATATCTTGAATTTATTTATTGTTAATTCAGTAATGAATTCTTCTCTAAAAATTTGCCTTCTTCCGGATGTTTATTTCTAACTAGACGATCCGTCAAACTAGTATAAATTCCTGTCGGATTTCCGACGTGTTGTGCGTCTGTTATACAATCTAGAAGGGAAAATAGTTCTATTCCCAAAAGATGTAATCAGGGAGAAAGACACATAGATAGATATTCTTCAGGAGAAACGACTTTTTGAGGGGATAACCAGGCAAAATGACGTTTGTTATTAGTTATTAGGAGGGAATCTTTTTGCTGTACGATCGTTCCGATGAGGAAATCTCGAGCATGATGTCTGAAGAGGAACTTGGGGTTTGAGCGGATATTACTCATTAGTTGATTAACATAATCTAGCGAGAATTCAACAATCTCTGTCTTTATTTTTGTTAAATCATCTTCTAAATCGTTACGAGTAAGACCTCTCATTTCATACCAAACCAGTACCTCAATGAAAGTAAGAAGTGGAAATACATGTTTTAAGTGCTGTGATTCCGAACTTGTTAACCAATCAAAAAAGCGTTGATTTCGGAAGACATTACTGTCCAGAGTTATAATATCACTCATCGACCGATCTTCCCCAAATTGCTGGAGCAATAGCCTCAATGGCTATTCCAGAAGCAGTTAATTTTTTAAACCGTGTTCTTCGATCAGGATCATTACGATGTACCTCGTTAGAAACCTTAGTTAGATGAAAAACAAACTCAGGATTAGTAATATCTTCCTTAGGAACATGAAGCTGTTCATATTCTGTGATAGCTCGTTCTATTATGTCAGCTTGAGATGTATCAAAGAATGCTGCTAGCTGTTTAATTTTCCGTCTTAATATATCAGGGATGGTAACAGAAGAAGGCATGTGTAATATAATAATGAACTCATTAATTAATGTTTTCATAATCAAATCATAATTGTGTCAATATCCTTGATTCAAGCGAAAAATGACCCTAACCAAGATATCCAAAATCCCCAAAAGATTTCACCAATGAATACTAGCTCAATAGTAATTATATTAATAGAAATGATTAGATAAATCAAAATCGGGCGTAAATAATGTGTTTGCCATATCTCTTTAAACAACAAAATAACATCCCTTTTCTTTTATTAAATAGATTTTTCCTAATTTACCCACATATTAAGATAACTAGAATTAAGAAATAACTTTTTATATATTCTAACACAAAATAACTAATCAGATTAATTCAAAATAGTATGAATATATCTCAATAGTCTATATTTTAAGAGGACGAGAAAAATCAGTAGAATATTTCCCAGAAGAACTAATTCTGATTAAAAAATAACGTAAATTGCTAAATCGAAACCTTGTTGATTTTTTATTCACTACTATTAACCGATTCAATAAAAATTTTTTCACTGTATCTTTAATTTAACTATAGAGTAGACGACTTGAATTAAAAGATTCGATTTATTAGACCATCAAATTCTGTAGCAAAGCTCAAAATGTCATTACACTCCAGATATTCAGCAACAACTAATAATGAACAGTCAGTAAAACTTAATCCTTTGCGAATAAGCTTTTGATACTTATCCCATGTCTTTTTGATAAGATCAAATGTCATTGGAAGAAATTTTCCTAATTTTTCAGAGATTATTACTTCACCTGCTTGCAATGCAATTTCAGCTCTCTTAGATCGAACATATAACAATGTTACTGTCTCATCTAGGACATAATCAGTTAAAATTCCAGTCCCATATTTTCCTTTTCGAAGGTTGTCTAATAATACCAAAGATCGTGAATGATTCTCGTCCCTGCTGTTATAAAAAGCAGCAATAACCCCTGTATCTACCAGAATCAAGTTACTCACCATAAAGCTCTGTGTCGATAGTAGATTCCTTAGTTATTTTCCCAAAGTCACTAATAGATGCCTTTATTTTTTCCCAATCAGCATCAGGTAAAGGTTGCCAATCAAATATAAAATTTCTGAAGAATTCCTCCTCATTTCTAATGACAAATTGGAGAATACGCACTAATAGCTCTTGTTGGGTAATTTTTTCACCTGTCTTCATGGTGACTTTAGCCTGAAGCTTATCGATCTCTTTTTTAAACTCAGGATCAATTTTAACGGTTGTTGGCATGATATTTCATCACGAGTATATTAGTATAATGGGTATAAAAGTATTTTGAAAAAAGATTCGCTTCTGTGAACATCGTCAAACAATTATTGTACTCAAAAAATGTTATACAACTGTTAATTAGAAATACCTAAGTATAGCTATAAATGCTAGCATTCAAGAGATTTAGAAGTGAATAGTTCCTATATTCGTCTTCCGACGTCGATTAGATCAAGTAAATCATTTACATATGCAAAAGGAGAATAGAGCGTTTTCCGCGTTCTTAAAATTCATCAATTGTTGCAGCTAAAAAAATCACGCTTAAAATCCTATCCAAAAAACGTCATAAAAAGAGGAAAAACCAATGAGCTCTATCAGAAAGTCAAAAGTAAGACCAGTGATAGATCACAACCGTTGTAAAGGAAAGGGACACTGTGTTGAAGAATGTCCTGAAGATGTCTTTTTATTACGAAGACTAAAAAAAACGGAAAACAAATCGCTATCACGTGGTATGAGACTTTTTGTACTTGTACATGGAGGAAAACAAGCATTTGTAGTTCATCCAGAAAACTGTCTGGCTTGTGGGGCATGTATAAGGGTCTGTTCAAGGAGTGCTATCAAACTTCGAAAATGGGACAATTAAGAGAATTTCCTAAAGAATCTGTTGTCAGTTATTGATATTCCTTTTATGTCTTCAAACTCACATTATAATTGTTAAAGCTGGCTTTCGTCAAATTGTTGTTAAAGCCAACTTTCAAATCAAGTGTGTACTTCAGAATGAATTATCATTGAAAAAGTTGTTAATTGTTGGTTATTAAAATTCCTCTGTTAAATAATTATAAGTATGATCAGAGATAAGCACTAGAAGATGAAAAAAATGAATAAAGAAAAGATGAAAGCGATTGTGTGCATTAAATATGGCCCCCCTGAGGTTCTTCAACTTAAAGAGGTGGAAAAACCTATTCCTAAAGCTAATGAAGTATTGATAAGAAATTTTGCTACAACAGCAACTTTATACGACTGTTGGTCAAGAAGTGGTACAGCACCTCCTGGATTTAAACTCTTAATGCGTTTAGTGGCTGGAATCAGAAAACCAAAACAACCGATTTTTGGAACTGAACTAGCTGGCGAAATAAAAGCCGTAGGTTCAGATGTGACAAAATTTAAGGTGGGTGATCAGATCTGGGGATATTTAGGGATGAAACAAGGTGCATATGTTGAGTATATTTGTTTACCTGAAGATGGTGTGTTGACAATTAAACCGACCAATATGAGCTATGAGCAAGCAGCTGCAGTACAACAAGGAGCATTAACCGCGTTGTATTTTCTAAGGGCTGGAAATATCCAAAGTGGCCAAAATATTCTTGTTTTCGGCGCTTCAGGAGGAGTAGGGATGTTTGCGGTTCAGCTTGCCAAACATTTTGGATTGGAAGTCACTGGTATTTGCAGTACTTCGAAAATAGATTTTGTGAAGTCTCTTGGGGCTGATAAAATTATTGATTATACCAAAGAGGATTACACCGAGAGTGATGAACTATATGACATTATTCTTGACACGATTGGCAAAACTAATGTCGGAAGAACTAAGAAATTGTTGAAAAAAGACGCTTACTATCTTTTTACTACTTTTGGGTTACCTAAGCTATTTCGAATCCTTTGGCTTCAAATGATAAACCGCAAAAAAGCATTTTATGGAACCTTAGAAGAAAAGATAGAAGATCTGATTTTCCTCAAAGAGCTTATTGAGGCAGGAAAGCTAAAATCGGTCATTGACAGACGTTATCCGATGGAACAGGCTGCTGAAGCTCATAGGTATGTTGAAACAGGACAAAAAAAGGGACAAGTAGTCATAACTATGGTGCAGGAGAACGATTGACGATTTCAGATTGTATTTTGTTGATATTCCAACCTAGAAGTAGATTGAAAGAAAATTATTCCTTGTTTAACAGAGACTAATTTCAAAAAGAAACAGATAGGTGAAATATTGATGAGTATCTTTCAAACGTCTTCAAACATCAATTATAATTGTTAAAGCTAGCTTCCTTGATTTTGTATTCTCCAAGAGGTCTTAATTTGGATTTTTCTATTGCTCATTTGGTTATTCTTTCATAGATATTACGATTTTTCCAGTGAATTTTCCATCTA
>JAEOSR010000130.1 GCA_016840285.1 Candidatus Hodarchaeota archaeon
GAAATCCTTCAAAGTAAGGCTCGTATTCATAAACCCAGCTGATCCAGAATTTCTTAGATGGATTATCATTGATTAAATTAGGAATACGGATGTACCACTGCCCTGGTTGATCTGGTTGATCAGGTACTGTTCGGCCTGGGTCATAAGACCAATCAGGAATATCACCTATCGCTGTATCCCACCCTGGTAAGGGATCGCTTTCTTCAGGAATGGTAGGATCATCAAAAATCCAGCCTAATTGAACCTGTGCGTCTTCGTGCCAATCAGGCAACGTTCCTGGGCCTATTCCTCCAGGAATACTGTCTACTTTAGCATTTATGGGCATAGATGGAAGAATTTCACTTCCCATAAGCATTGGCGCTAAAGCAACAATAGATATAAGAACGACAAATTGAAACAATTTTGCTTCTTTCATTTTTTTTCTCCTCCTTTCAATGTTCCGAAAGGATTGTAAACCTAGCCAAAGAAGTCTTAATAAAATTTCTCTTGATAGTCGCGCACCTAATTGTGATTTTTTTTTGCATAACAAAATTATTATGTACCATTTACATCTCTTTAATAGTTATTACCAAGAATTCTTATCCATTCATATTAGGATACTCATAGAAAAGACATGAATTCTAAAGAAAACCGCTCATATGTAAAATGATGAATATATAAGACCCTACACCAGATGAAGAGACCAAAATATGGTTTAAAAACTGTAACAAAGTCATTTAATCTATATTTCAATGATAAAAATCAAAAAGCTCAATCGATATACTGTTTCTTGAGTAATAATAACCCTTTTTTTATACTACCCTTTGCTTTGAAACAACTTGATTCAATTCTCTTGATATTGAGGAGGTTTTCCCTCAGAACTAGCTCTTACTCGAATTAAAAAGCTTTTAAGAAGAGCTTCAGCAGACTTTGGTAGGTCAGTTTCTATGGATTTTAAGAAAGTCGATAAGGGCCTATCTACTACCCATCTCAATAGATCTTCTCTCATATGTTCATCATTTTCTACATCAGCTTTCTTTACTTTAATCAACTTTACTTGCTGCGCTATTATTTCATCAATAAGGGGCTTCCCTTTGTGATCATTAAGCCACTCACGCATTGTAGAGTTGATATTCAAGGTGCTAGACAATTTTTGTGTCGATACCAAGGTTACAGTCGCGCCTAATCGAATATCTCTTGATGATGTTCCAATTAATATTTCATATTCTCCTTGATCCCAAATCCAAGATTCGTGACTAATACTGTAAAAGGCAAAGGCTCGAGAATCTAAGTGGAATGTTGTAGTTTTTGTTTCATTAGGTTGTAACTCAATTTTATTAAACCCTTTCAGCTCTTTATGTGGCCGATCGATTTTAGGATTGAGTTGGTGGATATATAATTGCACGATTTCCTTTCCTGGAACTTTTCCAGAATTAGTTATATCAACAGTAACAGTTACCCCTTCGATGTCCTTAAATGATTCATTGGAGACTGTTAAGTTAGAGTAAGAAAATGTAGTATAGCTTAATCCATATCCAAAAGGGAAGATCGGGTCGATCCTTTTTTTATCATAATAACGATATCCAACATAGAGTCCCTCTCCATATCTGACTTTTCCATCCTCTCCAGGGTAGTTAAGATGAGCAGGATTATGTTCTAATCTCTCTGGAAAAGTTTCAGCTAATTTTCCTGATGGATTTTCCTTGCCAAACAAAATATCAGCGATAGCTCCGCCACCAGCTTGTCCTAGTAAGTACGCTTCGACAATTGCTGGGACGTCTTTAATCCATGGATGCATACTTATAGGAGAACCATTACTTAAAACAACTATGGTTTTGGGATTTGTATTTGCTACAGCTTTTATTAGTTCAACATGGTTTTCAGGGAGATCAAGGGTTTTACGATCGTATCCCTCTGATTCCAAAGGTAAGCCTACAAACAAAATCACAATATCTGACTGTTTAGCGACATTACAAGCTTCAGGAATTAATGCTTCTTTAGAACCATCTTTAGTGTAACCATCAGCATAATTAAGACGGATATCATCCCCTATTATTTCTCTGATCTCTTGAAAAGCATTATCGACCTTAGTAGGATTGATTAATGAGCTACCTCCTCCTTGAAAATTAGGTTCTTTTGCCATCCGTCCAATTAGTGCAATCGAAGATACATTTTTTATTGGTAAAATATTGTTTTCATTCTTAAATAAGACAAGACCTTCTGTTGCCACCTTACGAGCGAACCTGTGATGTTTTTCAGTGTCAAACTCAATGAAACCTTTTTTTGTCTCATTGGCTTTGAAAACAATACGTAAAATGTGCTCAACAGCTTGATTCAAGACACTTTCATCAAGCTTATTATTTTTGATAGCTTCGATAACCCTTTGAACATCCAACTCGTTAGGACCAGGCATTTGAAGTTCCAGACCCCCTTTAAGTGCAGCAACTCGGTTATGGACTGCTCCCCAGTCAGAAATTACAAATCCCTCCAAATTCCACTCCGATTTCAATATTCGAGTTAGAAGTCTAAAATGCTCTGAGGCATAAACGCCATTAATTTTGTTGTAAGCACACATAACGGTCCATGGTTGTGATTCTTTCACAATATTCTCAAAGGCAGGTAAATAGATTTCTCTTAATGTTCGTTCATCAATTTCCGCATTAATTGTGAACCTTTGATCTTCTTGATTATTCGAGGTGTAGTGTTTTAACGAGGTTCCTACTCCCTTACTTTGGACTCCTTTTATGAAAGAAATACCCATTTCTCCAGTCATATAAGGATCTTCAGAGAAGTATTCGAAATTTCGTCCACATAATGGTGTTCTTTTTATGTTTACCCCTGGTCCTAGTAATATATCCACACCTAAAGAGACACATTCGTCCCCTATATATTCACCTACTTTTTGAACCAGTTCTTTATTCCATGTTGAAGCTAAAGCCACTGCGGGAGGAAAACAAGTTGCAGGTACACTTTCAACTAGACCAGATTCCTCTAATTTTTGAACTTTGCGGACACCATGCGGGCCATCAGTCATTGTTATCTTAGGAATTCCTAGTCTTTCCACAGCGATTGTTTGCCAAGGGCCTGAGCCAGTACATAGAGCTGCTTTTTCTTCTAAAGTTAACTGTGATATCAAAGATTTAATATTGTCCAAAAAGTTTCACCACTTAGATAACATTAGTAATTTCCTGATTTTAGATTGATTAGAATGCTTAGAATGGCTGATTTATATTGGATCTGTATGAATTATAATAAGCTTTATGAGTGTTTAGAGATTAATAACGCTCTTAATAAACATATTAGTTTTGATTTAAAATTGATGTCTAGAGGTTCAATATAAATGCAAATGAAGGCTGCAATATTCGAAAAACCGAACATGGTCAATGTTCGTGAAAAAAGGATCCCAAAACTGGGAAATTATGATCTACTAGTTGAAATCAAATATTGTGGAATTTGTGGAACTGATGTACATATCTATGAAGGTCAGGTTCCCTTTGTAAAATATCCAATTATCGGAGGGCACGAATTCTCGGGTAGGGTTGTTAATATTGGTTCAGAAGTAAATAATTTTACGAAAGGAGACAGAATTTCTGTGAATCCTAATCTTTCCTGTAAAGATAAGAATTTCAAAGAAGATGATTACTGTTTCTATTGTAAAAAGGGTCGGCCTCATTTTTGTACAAATTGGGAAGCTCTAGGTGTATCTAAAAATGGGGGTTTTGCAGAATATGTTGTATGCCCGAGTACTTCGGCTGTAAAAATACCAGAAACGGTTTCATTGAAAAATGCTTTATTTATGGAACCTATCGCATGTTGCATTCACGGACTCAATCGTTTGAAAATTCAAGTATTAGATGTAATATTAATTATAGGGGGGGGTCCGATAGGTTTATTGATGTTGAGTTTAATCAAATCCATTTATGGTTCAACAGTAATTATTAGTGAACCAAATAGTTCGCGAAGAAATCTAGCGTTGAATCTTGGAGCAGACGTTGTTGTAGATCCAATAAAGCATTCTTTGTCTGATATTGTATATAATAAGACAGAGAAACAAGGAGTAGACATCTCCATTGAGGCTGTAGGATCGTCAAAAACCGCAACCATAGCAATAGAGCTACTAAATAAAGGAGGCCAATCTTTGATATTTGGTGTTTCCCCACCTGAAGAATCAATACCCTTAAGAATGTTTGAGTTGTATAATAAAGAAATCTCTTTGTTTGGTAGCTTTACAAATCCTCATGAAAATCAGGAGGCGATGAAAATTCTTCAGAACAATGTTATTGATCCTTCTAAACTTATCTCACACGAATTTTCGATTGAAGAACTTGAAAAAGGCTTATTATTAATGCAGAATCTCGAGGAAGGAGTTAGTAAAATAGTTTTATCTGTTAACAGAATCCCTTTCAGGGAAAACAAATTGAAACCCAATGGCAGGAAAAATTACTTACACAGAGAATAACATGTGAAAATCTAATTAGTAGTTTAAAAAACTGTGGAATGACTGTTTTCAGATATATGGAATAGATTCAAATGAAGAATGAAATAATATTAGATAATTGGTTTTTTAAAATTGCTAAAATGGCTGAAAAAGAGGATTTTATTAATAAAATCACTAATAATTTTTCGATTAATTCAATGAGGGAAGATCTTCAGCCTTTTCATATTCCAGGTTCACTTCAATCGAATATTGTTGATATAATAGATTTGGATCCCTATTTTGAAGATAATATGAAAAAATTAGAATATTTAGAGGAATATTGCCTCTTTCTAATGACAGAATTTACATTAGAAGATCAACAATCTGATTATTCACTATCCTTTGATTATATTGATACAATGTCCCAAATCTATCTCAATGGAGTTGAGATAAGAAATACTTCTAGTGCGTTCATCCAATATAAATTTCATCTACCAAATGACCTCATAAAACCACTTAATACTCTTATGGTCATTATTTCTCCTCCAATGAGTTTCGTGGACAAGGAGATCGAACCACTCGGTATAGAATATAAAGATCGAGTGTTTGTTCGGCGACCAGCATATAATTATGGATGGGATTTTGCCCCGCGATCACTTTTGGTTGGCATGGGAGAAGTAAAGATCTCCGTTGAGAAAAAAATTTCTTTTTCTGATTTATATGTCAGAACAGAATCAATTTCTGGTGATGCAGCTGAACTTTCTGTTGCTGCTATAGTAAATAGTGAAATTGAGGGAATAAAGGAATTTATATTGGAAATTATAGATGTATCCAATAATAAACCAGTATTTAGAGATGAATTTTCACTAAATCTTAATCTTGGTCTGAATGAATTGAATAGACTGGTTGTAATGAAGGATTATCAACTTTGGTGGCCAAATAGAACTGGTATGCAACCTATTTATGAATTGATCTTATTAGAAAAAGTTAAGAAGTCTGTCATTAAAGAAAAATTTGGAATTAGGACTGTAGATCTCATTCTAAAGGAAGAAGGAGAGAATAAATTCATATTTAAGATTAATAACAAGAAAATTTTTGCTAAGGGAGCTAATTGGGTTCCTACTGACTCATTGACAAATTATGGGACTGAAGAAAAATATAGAATACTCTTGACGCTAGCTAAAGAAGCCAATTTTAATATGATCAGGATTTGGGGAGGTGGGGTGGTAGAAGATAAGAATTTTTACGAGATTTGTGACGAATTGGGATTAATGATATGGCACGATTTCCAATTTGCTTGTTCTATTTATCCCGAGTACAAAGAATTTCTTTCTATAGTTGAAGCAGAAATTTCTTCCATTATAAAGCGATTAAGAAACCATCCTTCGATTGTTCTTTGGTGTGGAAGTAATGAAAATGAATGGGTGGATTTTCGTAATTATACATGGAGTTTTCGAGAAGAACGAAAAATAGGCGAAAAATTTCATCAGTTAAAAAGACGGTTATGTTCGCAGCTAGATCCTTCCAGGCCTTACTGGCGTACAAGTCCATGGAATCCTTCAGCAGAAAATTCTTATGATGTCAATCCAAATTCAATGGATGAGGGAAATTATCATGATTGGGGTATTTGGCATGGTGTTAATCAACCGAATTTTGAACCACCAGAATATGAAGAATACGCAAATAATAGAGCGAAATTCATTTCTGAATTTGGAATTCAAAGTTTCCCATCAATACAGACAGTAAACAAGATTTTTAGTAAACAAACCCAATCTAAACCAAATAAGATCTGGGAATTTCATAATTGTGATATACACAAGATTACTGTCAATATGAAGAAAATGGGAGATCCCAAGAATATTGATGAATGGATACTTTTTACCCAAGCAGCTCAAGCTTTCGGTATGAAATATGCCGTGGAAACGTGGCGAGCTAGGAAATTTAACACAGCAGGAACATTGATATGGCAGTTCAATGAACCATGGCCAACAATTTGTTGGTCTTTAATAGATTATTATAACATCCCTAAAATGGCTTATTGGTTATTGAGAAGCTGTTTTAAACCAGTTATTGTTACTAAAGATCCAAACGAGAACAAGCTTATCGTTGTGAATGATCTCCTCACTGATATAAGAGGAAATTTGAAAATTAGAATATACAAACTCAATGGGCGAATTGTACGGAACAAAGATCACAAAATCTCAATTAAATCCAATTACAAGACTTATTATGATTTAGAGGGTTTGATCATAAAAAAGAATGAGTTTTTATGGACACAATTCACGTCTAATAACATTACTGCAGAAAATATCATATTTCCATGTGAACCAAACGATATGAATTTTCCAGATCCAAATGTTCATGTGAAGGTAGATGATCAAATTTTGACTCTTGTATCAAACGAATTTGCGTTTTTAGTACATCTCCCTGATGAACTTGAACCCAATAACAATTATTTTCATCTTATTCCAGATATCCCTAAAAAAATAAAACTCAAAAATATCCTAGAAGATCAAAAATTAAGAGTACGGACATGGAATCATCCTCCGAAGTTTTTGCTCTTGGATTAAAGAATTACCCAAATCGAATCTTACTTGATCTGAATTTTTTTTCTTGGAATAATTCAGTGGTATTCTTCTTTGCCTAAACTTTCATGTTTAAAATACACTGGCTTTTTCATTTCATAATTAGGTAGATGCTTAGTATGAGTATTGATACGAAGTTTGGTTTATATATTGCCAAATATGGAGTTTTTACAGATCCTCAGGATTATATTGAACTATAGCAGAAGAAAGTAATTGGGATGGTTTTTTCATCTGGGATCATATCCATCTAAATAAGGACAGTTATGAGCCAAAACTTGAACATGGATAATCTTAACTGGGATAGCTACAAAAACAGAAATTCTAAGAATTGGAACAACTGTAACTGCATTAGCGAGAAGAAAGCCGTGGAAAATCGCAAGAGAAACAATTTCATTAGATCGATTGTCTAATGGGAGATTAATATTAAGAGTTGGGTTAGGGGTGGACACTGAATTCAGTGATTTTGATGAAGATGGTGATTCCCAAGTTCTTGGAAAGAAATTAGATGAAACACTTGATATCTTAACAGGATTATGGACTGGTGAACCATTCGCTTATCAAGGTGATTATTATAGGATAAATAAGGTTAAATTCTTTCCCAAACCAGTACAAAGGCCAATTCCAATTTGGGTTGGAGGTACTTGGCCAAATAAGAAACCATTTCGGCGAGCAGCAAGATACAATGGAGTTTTTCCTCTTAGAGAAGGATTTGAAGAACCCTTATGGCCAGGTGACATGAAAGAGATCATAAAGTATGTTAAACTTCATCGGAAGACTTCGGAACCTTTTGAGGAAATACATACTGTTGTTACATCAACTAGAAAAGAAGAAAATCAATGGATATACAACTATATTGATTCTGGAGTGACATGGATAGTCGAATGTATTTATCCTGGTCGTGATTCCATTAAGAATATTCACCAGTTAGGGAGGGATGGGCCACCTCTTTAGTAGAAATCCGAAAAAAGAAATTTAAGGTAACAATGAGTAAAGATGTTTTTTAATTAAAGAAATTACCAAAATTTGTAGGTGGATTATTAGATGCGAAGAGAAATCATTACCATTGATGGGGTTAAGAGTCCAGCAAGCCCATTTAATCATATTGTCAAAGCTGGGGATCTATTGTTTCTTTCTAGCCAATTATCTTGTGATTTGAAAACTGATGATATTATTGTTGGTACAATTGAACAACAAACACGAAAAGCATTGCAGAATGTAAAATTTTTATTGGAATCTTCAGGTATTTCAATGGATGATGTCGTGAAGGTTACAATCTTTATGAAAGATGTTAAAGAATTTGTTAAAATGGATCAAGTGTATCGAGAGTTTTTTAAAGCTGGATATGAACCTGCTTGTGTTACAATTCAGGGTCTTTCACCAATTGAGGGTATAAAGATTGAGATTGAAGTGATCGCAGTAATTCCTGAGTCAATAGAATTTACTAAACCATAAGCAATAAATTTTTGACTTATTTTCTTATAGACGATAAAACATTAAGGAGGATTAAATTTTACTGTTGAAATCTCTATTTTCTCCCCTAGAACATTAGGATTCAGAGAACCAAGGTTGTATCTTTCTGCTTCTACTAGGTGATGAACATTTCTAGGTTCAAATCCCATAATCCTAGCCATTGTGGCATCTACAGATACAGGTTTCTTTCCCATTATGAACATGTCTAACCGTCTCGATTTTGGCCCTGCCCAACCCTCAAGACCTACTCTAGCATCAATAATACAAAGATTAGGCCGAATAAATCTGTTCAAATCAACAATAACATCATTAATGTGTGAATGATAGAAGGATTGATCCTTTCTAGGCAGTAGACCAAAAAGATTCTTCAAACTACCAGTTAAAAAAGTTAAAAAATGAGTTTTTGCTATTGCTAAAGAAATGAAAAATTTAGCCCCAACAAGGATATTAGGAAGCTTCAGATTCTTAAAATAACTTCCATTGAGATTGGTTTCAACTGTTGGGGAATGAGTAAGATTGATTAATGATACATCAAAACCAGATATTTGCATCTTTTCTTCTAGATTTCGATAACCGAATTTGTTAAAAGCTTTATCAGCAAACTTACTCATACTATCTGATTCCACGATTTTAACGGTTAAATCTTGGTTCTCATTAAGAATCAGTTTAATTAAAGCTTCAACGACCCGAACATCATTTACTGCAAAACCAGTTTTATCAACCTGCGTACAAATATTCGGTTTGATTATAATAGGTGATTTCAGGTTTTTAAAGCCAGAAATAAGTTTAATACCCGTTTCTAAACTCTTTCTGATATTATTCTCACATTTCACTAGAGCTACAGAGTCCAACATTGATATCAGCTGTTAATTGAATGACTTATCTATTCATTTATATCTAGAATAGGTATTTCCTATCATATTTCTCTCAGATCACTCAATCTCCTATGTTATAACTCATTTTAAGATTCCGTGGAGAGATTTCTGAGGAAATTCTGATTTTAAATCTCCTTTAAAAAAGTCATATAATCAAGATCAATTGTCTCTTCTCCAATGATCTTCAAAGCAATCATGAACTGACCAGAATGGTATGTCAAATGGTTAAGAAAAGGAAAAAAGAAATCACTACCTAAGTATATTTCTTTATCATTAAAAATTACAGTTTTTTCGATATTATCTGCTAATAATTTTTTGAATTCGATATATTGCCTTACTAATCGATCTAGTAGATGTTCTTTCGCGAGAGAACGGTAATTCTGGATTATATCGTGTTCATCCCATGCTAAAGACTTGATAATATGACTTGCAAACTCCAATCCAATCATACAATGTTCAATTATGGATCTTAAAGATGGTGCAGGACATTCAGTATCGTTAACGAATTTTGACCCAATATCTTGGTTGAATTTCTCGTCAGTAATTTTTGAAAGATTTTGACAAAGCTTTTTACTTATCCATACCGAGTATTCAGCAATCTGTTTAATAAATTTGGAATGATTCTTCTCCACGTGCATCTCCAACTTTTTTATCACCTAAAAGTACAAATTATTAAGCTCATCCCTTAATATCGATCTCCCAGAAATTGGGAAAATACAGAGTATCTTTAAGAAATTGTGTTACTTCATCTTTCTTCTGGATATTTTAATCCCCATTGGTTTCTTATTGTATCCATAGTTTTCATAATCTCTAAAGTCTCATCCAATGGTATTATATTGCTTTCAGTCATTCCAGTTTTTAAACAATTACCAGCCTCAATTGCTTCAAATTGAAAACCTGTGGATTCATAAGGAATCTCAATGATTTTTTTGTCTAGTTCATTCAAGTTTAGAAACATTTTCTTAGGTCGGCTGAAATTTGGAATGTACACGTATCCTTCGGTTCCAAATATGAAAGCATCATGAGGCATCACCAATGAGGTGGAGGACGTCATCATTGAAGTAGCACCATTTTTATACAAAAAAAAATAACTAGAAAAAACATCAACCCCCGTTTCTCCTAAAACTGCACTGCTTATTATTTTTTGTGGTGATTCTTTTAAAATCATGCTCGAAAATGATATTGGATAAACTCCTAAATCCAGTAAAGCTCCCCCAGCTAATTTTGGATTAAAAGCTCTGTGTTCATTTCCATAGGGCATTTTAACGCAAAAATCACCCTTGAAATGACGAATCTTCCCTATTATTCTTTCATTGTGAATCATTTCTCTTAATTTTACAACACACGGTAGGAATCTTGTCCACATTCCTTCCATCAGAAAAATTCCTTCCCTTTTTGCTTTAGTGATAAGTTGTTCAGCTTGAGATGCATTAATAGTAAAAGGTTTTTCACTTAAAACAGGTTTTCCGTAATTTAAACCTAGTAAGATATTTTCATAATGGAAATTATGAGTTGTGGCTACATATATTATATCCACATGAGAATCATCTACTAATTCCTCGTAGTTATTATAGTGTTTTTTAATACCAAATCTTTTTCCAAATGGTTCTGCTTTTCCAGATTTTGAAGCAACAGCTTCTAACTCAGCATCAGGAATATATTTTAACCCTTCTGCAAATGCATGTGCAATTGAACCACATCCTAAAACTCCCCTTCTAATCATACCTTTTTTGACCATTTCAAACACCTAGAAATTATTAGACATTAAATTAACAATCAAGATTATCCTAGATTTTTTTTATAATCTGACAGGGATTACCTGCTGCCACTACTTTGGGAGGAATATCTTTTGTGACCACAGAACCGGCACCAATCGTACTATCTGCACCAATTGTTACTCCTGGTAGAATTATAGCACCTGAACCAATCCAAACCTGATCCCCTATTGATATCTCGTAAGCTAATTCAGACCCTGAGGTTCTCAATTCAGTATCGAGCGGGTGTGTGGCTGTAATTATTTGAACACTTGATCCTAGCTGAACTTTCTCTCCAATGTGTACCCGATTAGGATCTAAAATTGTACAATTAAAGTTCATATAAACGTCATCATCTAAATATATGTTATACCCATAATCACAATAGAATGGTGGCTCAATCCAGCAATTATTTCCCAATTTACCCAAAAAATTGGTCAAGATTTTCGTTCGTATTTCAGGAAGTTCAGCTACAGAATAATCTTCTTCTGAGGTACCATTAAATTTTCTCAATACTTGTCTTGCTTTAAACCTATCTCTTATTAAGGAGCTCTCTCCAGGATTGTATAGTTCACCATTAAGCATTTTTTGCTTTTCTGTTTTTCCAGGGTTGACCAAATTACAGACCTCTGCACAAACTGCGCAATGATTTTAGCCCCTTAAAAATTTGATTAGATAAAGTATATCTTTTTCTCTATTCTAATATAATAAACACTTTAGAAAGGATTAATTTTATATATTAAGAAACCTGAGATATTTTGATAAAATTCAAAAAAATCCAATAATAACAAAATTGATGAAGTTGAGTATTATTCAATTCAGGTTATGTATGCTGATATTTCTATTTATTTATCCAATTGGATCATTTGCGAATACTATCAACCAGATCAACACAAAAAATGTCACTCTTCCCACTTTACATAATATTAAACTTGACTTATCCATCAAGTATGATAAACATGCAAATCATGACCCCATTAGGATTAATGGTACAGTAGATTTCAGAACAACAGCAGAAGCAGAGAATTGGCGAGGAGATGGAAGTAGTGAAAATCCTTATATGATTGATGGACTTTCTATAAAAAAATCAGGGAGCTTAATATCAATCTACCACACTGATTTGGTTTTTCGAATAAATAATTGTTTCTTAACTGGATTGCATCCATTTTCACTTGGTTGTGGAATCCTCCTCTCTAATGTCTCAAATGGATATATCACAAATAATATTATAGAAAATATTGATGGAGTCGGAATTTTTATTGAAAAGTCGTTTAATAATATCATTATCGAGAATTCTATTCAGAGAAATAGTAGAGAAGGAATCTGGATTGGGGAATCTAACAGTATTGATGTTTTTGGAAATACAATTGTTGAAAACGGATTAGTGGGAATTGATTCTTATAAATCCAATTGTGTCAATATAACACTTAATCAAGTTCGCAGCAATAAGTGGTTTGGGATCAGACTACGGTACTCTAATAACAATCTACTATTTAGGATTTCTACTTTTAATAACACTGATTATGGAATTTGTGTCGAAGGTTCAAATTATAACAATGTTACTTGGAATGTTTTCATTAAAAATAAACTGGATGGTAGCTCTCAAGCTTACGACGATGGTTTTAGTAACTCATTTGCTGAAAATTTTTGGAATGATTGGATCGGTCCAGATGAAAATGAGGATGGAATTGTTGATTCTCCATATGAAATTGATGGTCTTTCTAACAATCAAGACATTCTTCCCCATATTTCGATTCTGAAAACATTCTACATGATAAAGTCTTTCAATTCCATACATGATAAAAGTTATAGAAAGTCAAATACAAATGTAGTCTTCGGGGTGTTTTTCTTAGTTATTATCCTTATTTTGCTTGGAATAGTTGTCAAAAACAAAAAAAGTAGAAAAGCAAGTCAAAGCACACTTTTGATGTAAATGTTTTTTTCTCTATTTTATTACTAAAGATAGTAAATATTCTGAAAAATAGGTTACTGACAGAAAAATGTTTAAATAATTAAGTAGTTGAGGGTGAAAAGCAATTTCGGTAGAAAAAATATATAATTGAATGTATATTAATATGGGTTCTACTAACCTTTCTCGTTCTGCATCATACTTTGAATCTTAGGTATCTAGAGGCATTGGTTGCAATTGCGTAATCTTATTCGCAGATATTTATATCAGAGATGAAATAGAGACCTAATCAACTATATTGATCGGAATAATCAGTAATGAAAGTCAAAATAATTGGTAAATCACAACCCAATATTCCATGGGAAGATAGACCTAGTGAAATTCCAGATGTAGTTTGGCGATCTAAATATAATCCTATAATACAAAGAAATGCTCTTCCAACATCTAATAGCATATTTAATAGTGCTGTTGTATCATATAAGGATCACTTTTCCGGAGTCTTTAGAGTTGATGATAAGTATAGAAGAATGAGATTGCACAAAGGATCAAGTACGGATGGTTACCATTGGAAAATAGAAGAGAAACCAATTAGTTTTATTTGCGAAGAACCAGAATTAACAAATTTTGTATATGGATATGATCCACGTGTGAGCTGGATCGAAGATAGGTTTTACGTTATATGGTGTAATTGGTATCATGGTCCAACTATCGGGGTTGCTTACACTTATGATTTTGAAGAGTTCTTTCAGATTGAAAATGCCTTTTTACCGTATAATCGAAATGGTGTTCTTTTTCCTAAGAAAATAGGTGATAATTACGCTATATTAAGCAGGCCCAGTGATCAAGGTCATACGCAATTTGGGGATATATTCTATAGTGAAAGTCCAGATTTTATTTATTGGGGAAAACACAGGCATGTAATGGCACCAACTTCTGGCTGGCAATCTACAAAAATAGGAGCTGGACCAACACCAATAGAAACAAATATTGGGTGGCTTATGATCTATCATGGCGTCATTACGTCATGTAATGGATTTCTCTATAGCATGGGAGCTGCTATTCTGGATTTAGAAAAGCCATGGAAAGTTAAATACCGAACTGGTCAATATATCCTTTCTCCTCAGAAACTCTACGAGTGTGTTGGTGATGTCCCAAACGTTGTGTTTCCCTGTTCGACTTTAACTGATGTAACTACTGGAAGAATAGCCATTTATTATGGTGGAGCAGATACTACTGTCTGTTTAGCTTTTACTTATCTAGAGGAATTGATTGATTTCATTAAAATGAACTCAACATGAGGAGAATACAGATTTTGATCTCAGTTTAATCCTCCACTCTAGTTAATCACGCTTTCTTAATTAGTCCTTAGTTCTATGAGTAATTCCCATAAGAAGAAGAATAAAGTGTATAGAATTCATCTAGGGGATCTATTTTGAATTAGTGGATTTTGCTTCTTTCTCAAGGAGCTAGAGGATATCATTCATTCTCTAATAGGTTTATTTCTCTCAATTATTTCTAGACACATTCTACTATTGTGATAAGGACATTTCCAAGATCCTACGATATCATCTTCAGGATATTTATCAAAATCGTTTGAAACGCGCATATACCATTCTCCGTTTTCATTACTATCAATGATATGCTTCTTTATAAATCCCCAAATGCTAATTGCATCATTTAAGAAAGTTTTATTACCTGTAAGTTGATAAGAATTAAAAAAACCAATAACTGCTTCAGTTTGAACCCACCAAATTCGATCAGTATCTATATTACCTTCAAATGATTCATTAACAATAGAATTATCAATTAAAGAATTTGTTTGGATGTTTTTACTAACTTTTTTTGTAATTTCGATCAGATTTTGGTTCTCCAACCCAATTACATCTAGAGCTCTATTTATTAGCCACGTCGCTTCTATATCATGACCAAATGACTGTAAATTGACCAGAGTACTCCAATTAATATCAAAAAAAACCTTAAATGAGGTTGAATTTCTATCAAAAATAATCTTCTCAAAAAGCTTTAATATAAAGCAGATTTGGTCTTTTAGAGATTCATCCTTCCAAATTCTATACAAATTAGTATATGCTTCTAGAAGATGAAGATGTGTATTCATTGTACGGCCAGCAATTACCCCAGATTCACTCAACATTTCATTTGGGACTGCATTCCATTGTACATCAAACTCTTCTAAATAACCTTTATCATCCTTCCCTTTAGATTCAATTAAATTAAATAATGAAACTGCAAGTGTTTTTACTTTATCATCCTTGGTCACTAAATAATATTCTGATAACGCATAAATTGCAAAAGCGATATTATACACATGTTTTCCATCATTCTTTACAATACCCTTAAAATTGGTTGACCAAAATAGACCGCCATATTTATTATCTATCAAATTATTTACCAGAAATTTATATGATTGGTGAGCATATTCTAAATATTCTTCAATTTTTAACGCCAGATAAGCAGAGGAGAAGGTCCATAATATTCTTGAGTTTAAAATGGAGCCTTTCTCAGCTCTTTTAACAATGTTTAGTTTTCCATCAACTTTTCCGAAAAATCCACCATATCTCCTGTCAATTAACTTCATCCAAAACGGAAGGATGTGATTTTTTAATTCAAATAGCATCTCATTCGCTAGTTCAGTCATTTTCTCAAACATACATCCTTATTATTATCAGAGTTGAAATTTATACAACTTTCAAATTTTTAATTGTATTTAATTGTACAATACTTTAAGTAATAAAATACTTTTGCAAAAACCTTATATCACTTAAAGTAGTAAATACCTTCTGTAAAAAGGCTCATTCATATATTTGTGCAATACATTTTTAAGATAAACGCAAGTAATTGGTCGGTTTAGTTTTCTAGAACAGCCTCATTTTAAGTGTACCTTAATATCAATGAGAGGTTGTTAGAGAAAATTGAATTAAGTATTAAGGTGAAAATCGATTGAAAAGAAATAAAATTATGTTATTAGCTTGTGTTATATTAATACAACTGCTAATAGTAAATTTTGGAAGTGTCGCAGGTGCTGACGTAGATGTTGCCAGAGCTGACACCGTACATATGTGTGGTTACTGGCAAAATGGATTGAGTACCATGAATCCATTATCATCCCCTAATGTAGCATCTGGTACATATTTCATGTATATGCCACTCTTTGAGTCTAACGCGCAAGTCTATGAAGATTACACAGACGCAGAGAACTTAATCGGTTTAGTTGGAGAATCAGTTGCATGGAGCTCTGATGGATCAAAAATCAATATTGTATTGAGAGAAGAAGCTGAATGGTCTGATGGAGAAGCTCTTGATGCTGATGATGTAGTTTGGACTTTAAACGCCTACAATGAATATCGCTTCGCTGATAGTGTAGCTCCACATGTGGATTCTATCGCTAAAGGTGCTACTGCCCAGGATGTAGTAATTACTCTAAATTCTGGATTTGAATATTCAGCTGAGGCTTGGGAAGTTCTATTAATCGGAGCTAATCCAATTTTACCTCAACACGTATTCTCAAAGTTTACTGATCCTGGAAGCTATTCAAACAACTGGTTCTTCGCTGAGGGATTCAAAGACGAGTGGAAAGTCACTAGCGGCCCGTACCAACCACACGCTTCTACAGATACTGGAAGTATCCATGTGTATAAGAGAGTAGATAGTTGGTGGATGGATGGAATAGAGGAAACCAAACATGGTATTGTTTGGGATCTGCCTGAACCAATGTATATAGCCTCAAATCATTTCCCTGATAATTTTGCTCAAAGCGCCGCACTAACAGCTGGAGAAATTGATCTATTCGGTGGTTACCAAGAGAATGTAAAACGATTAATTGATGATAACGATACCAGTTTCCACACTTGGGTTGAAGGAGGTGGAACTGGAGAGAATGAATATTATCCATTAATCAGCGCGATGAATGAGATTGCATTCAATCATGAAGCAGGTTACCCATTAGATCAAGTATGGTTACGCAAAGGCTTAGCTGCAGCAATTAATTATGATGATATTTCTGGTGCTGCTTCAGGTTATCTTAAGCAAGGTTCCCCAGTTTGGTTAGATGATGACCAACCATCACAAGCAAAGTATTACGACGAGACAATAAGGAAAAAATGGGATTTTACTCCCTCAATCACGAAAGCAGAGGAAATTTTAGCCGAAGGGGCTTTCAAGCATACTGACGGAAAATGGTACACCTTAGATGCTCCTGAAGGTGAAACATGGGCGTATGATAATACAACTATTGATGCAGGTGATGATGAATTAGCTGGTGTAACTGGAATCAATCTTGAACTCGGTGGTTGGCGCCTTTACTGCGTCAATGGCTGGAGCGATCACATGGCTGCAATGCATTTAATTGGTAGTGACTGGCAAGATTTAGGAATACCCGTCTATGTCGGTTATGAAGAATATGGAGATTTCATAACAAAAAGGGACACCCGTGATTTTCAAATGTACTATAGCAGTATGGGAAATGCCTTAATAAATACCCCACTAAATGTTATGCAATACTTTACCTCAGATCAACCCACTCGTAATGTAACTCAATGGTACAACCCTGAATTTGCAGCAGCCCTTACAGATTTCTCAACAGCGACATCGGATACAGATTTGGAAGCTGCCATGGATACTATGCAAGACGTACTAGGTGAAGTTATGCCCGCTATTCCAGTTGCGGTAAATGGTTACTGGATGACTTATAATGAACAATTCTGGGAAGGCTGGCCAAACGCTCGTGGAGACGTCAAAGGAAAGTTCACAGATACTGGTGAATACGCTGCAAGATCCGATTATGTACCTCCAACGACTCACTGGACTACTAATGCCTATGGGCATCATTTACTCATAATAAACAATTTAGTCAAAGGTGAAGGTGCAGGTGCAGCTCCTTGGGATTTCACTGCTGTCATTATATCTATTGTTAGCATTGGTGTTGCTGCAGCTATCCTACGGAAGAGAAGATAGAATAGAAGAGCTAGTGATCCTATAGAATTTCTCTTCTTTTCCCTTTTTTCCATCTTTTCTTTTATTTTAAAAAGAAGTAACTCTAATATAACCAATTATCAAAATATGGTTTAGAGATATGTTTAATATTATGATTTAACGGAATGAAAAACTATTTGTAATCTCAATTTAACTAAAATTTTATGAAATCCCATCGTTGATGCATAGTTGGTACACAACTAATTAGATCTTTTGTGTAACTCTGTTCTGGACTGATAAAAACTTCAGATGGGTCACCTTGTTCAACAATAAGTCCATTTTGCATTACAACCACCCTATCGGAAATGTATTGAGCTTGCCCAATATCATGAGTAATATAAATAACAGCTAGACCCTCATCTTTTGCTAAAAGTTGTATTAGATTTAAAACTCCAGCACGAGATGATGCATCAATCATGCTAGTAGCTTCATCAGCAATTAGTAATTCTGGTCTTATAATTAACACACGGGCAAGCATTAAACGTTGTAATTGCCCACCACTTATTTGGTGCGGATAGCGACCAAGTAATTCATCAGCTCTTATACCCATTTGGTCTAAAACCTCATGAATGATACGTTCTCGTTCTTCAAGAGGTGGAGGATCTTTTTTAAGTTGAAATGCCTTATTTAAGATCCGATCAACCTTATGATAAAGATTATATGAACCATAAGGATCTTGAAAGATTACCTGAACTTTTCTATAATATTCTTTTTTCCTAAATTCTTCTATAGGCTTTCCATTGACTAAAACTGTACCACTTGTCGGTTTCAAAAGGCGTAAAATGATATTTGCAGTTGTGGATTTACCGCTACCGCTTTCACCAACTAATGATACAATTTCACCTCTTTTAACTGTGAATGTAACGTTTTGAATTCCTACAACTTCCATAGTTCGAATAAGTCCAGAGGTAAAAATTTTTGTTAAGTTTTTAACATCTACAACTATTTCATTTTGAATTGAGTCATTTATCATTGGCATCAAACATTTTTATCGTTGTACAACCAACATTTAACTTTTCTAGTTTTTTCTTGTAGATTAAAGATAGGAGGTTTCTCTGATTGGCAGATATCCATCATTTTGGGGCATCGTGGATGATATCTACATCCTTGTGGAGGATCTCGGAAGTCTGGAGGTGCTCCTGGAATACTTTTCAATTTTGTGCGAGTATTGTCAGGATTAAATGCTACAAATGATGCAATAAGAGCCTCTGTATAAGGATGGAGTGGACCTTCGATTATTTCATCCATAGAACCTTCTTCAACAAAGTCTCCAGCATACATAATAATAGCTTTAGTACAAATCTGTCTTAAAGTGGCAAGATCATGAGAAATGAATAGAATACTTTCAATAATTTTTGCTTTTAGCATTTCATATAGCATTTTGATCAATAGTTGCTGTGAGGAAACATCTAAAGCACTTGTGGGTTCATCAACAATTAATAATTTTGGATTAAATAATGTAGAAATGGCTAAAACTGCCCTTTGTTTCATTCCTCCGCTTAATTCATGAGGATATCGGTCAATAATATTTCCTTTTAATCCTAATCGTTTAAAATGATCACGTGCCATTTGATAGACTTCGTTTTTATTTCCAATTTTTCCTGTTCTCTGTTTCACAACATCTAAAATAAAATGTTTTATTCTTTTTACTGGATTAAGAGATTCAAGAGAAGCTTGAGGAACATATGCTATAACTTTTGCCTTAACTTCAGTTCTAAGAATTTCGGGATCAGTTCTATAAACATCAAAATCTAGGATTTTAATACTCCCAGAAATAAAATGAAGGATTTTTCTAGGTGATCCAGTAATTAATTCACCAAATGTTGATTTGCCACATCCTGATTCTCCAGCTAATGCTACAACGTCACCAAGGTGAACTTTGAGTGAAATACCATTTACTGGTTGAATTATACCAAAAGGACCTTTAAATTGGCCAACAACATTTTCACAATTCAAAATAATCGGAGATATATCAGTTTCAGTCATTTTCAAAAACCTAAATTTTCAGGACAATTTTAACCTTTTCTGAGCCTTGGATTAAAAATCTCATCCATTTCAGATTGGACTATATAGATTGATACAAAAAGAACTGTAATAAGAAGTCCTGGGGGAAAGAAGACGTGGTACATAATATCATAAGTTGTTCCAGATAGGTAAATACGAGCCCAGTACAATAATGTTCCTAATGTCGGAAAATTAATATCGACTCCAATACCAAGTACACCTAGTGCTGCTTCTGAACCTATGGAAATTCCTAAAGACATGGCAAAAACCAACATTATATAAGAAAACATATTCGGTAGTATTTCAGTTATAGAAATAGAAATATTATTCATTCCAGAAATACGAGCCATGTTTACAAAGTTCCTCTCTTTTAAACTTAATACCTGTGATCTAATTGAGCGAGCTGCCCATGCCCAATTAACCAATGCAATTATAACGGCTATTAATACGTGGCCTTCAATTACGAATTGAAATCCAGGGTCTTTTGTAAAAGAAGATATTACAAGAAGAACAGGAACAACAGGAAGAATAATAAAAATATTGACAATAAATTGCATAAATTCATCTACAATACCTCCAGTATAAGCGCCCACTGCACCAAAAAATATTGCTAAGATAGTGATTATTACACTTGCCACGAGTCCAATTTCTAATGAATGCCGTGTTCCCCAAGCTAATCTAGCTAACACATCACGTCCTTGATCATCTAAACCTAGAGGATGTTCTAAAGATGGACCCTCATACCTCCTTACCCTTTGTTTACACCTTGAAAAATCTCTTTCTCGATTCACTGGATCAGAACAATATTCATCATCTTCAGGATCCCATTGAGGTTCTTTAAAAACCTTTTCTGGATTAGGGAAGATAAAAGTTGAACCTATAAAGCCAAACACAAAAATGAAACTGATTAAACCAAAGGCGATTAAAAAAGTTTTTTTCTTCAGTAATATTTCTATCATTTACTCAGCTCCATTAATCAAGTTGCGCTCCCAGACCTAATCCGGGGGTCTATAAATCCATATAAAATATCTATTACGAAATTTCCAATTACTGTTATTAGTATTATGACAGCAAACGAGCCAATAATCAAAGGATAATTTCGTGCTTGAGCTGATTCAATAAGTATTCTCCCTAATCCAGGATACCGTAAAACATATTCAACAATTAAAGTTGCACCGATTAATTCATTTAATCTTAAGTTTAAACCGGTTACTTGAGGTAATATTGCATTTCTCCTTGCATAAGATTCTATAAGACCTTTTTTGAATCCTAGCTGTTTACTATACATGAGATATGGGGAGTCCATTTCATATAACATCATAGCACGCATTCCTGTGGACCAACCACCTGCAGTAAATAACAGCATTACAATAAATGGAATTATATAATGATTAAGGAAAACTAATGGCTTTTTTAGCAGATAATCAATTGATAAAATTTCCCATTTAGCTGGATAAAAATGTAAACCTGATGAATCATCAAGGATAAAGAAAAAAATCATTATTGATAATGCAGTCCAGTAATAAGGAGTAGATTGTAGACTAACTCCTATATAATATATAAGCTTTGATAAGGGTCCTTCAGAAGTTGCAGCTTTTCCACCAACATAATTTCCCAAAAAAAAACCTAAGATTAGAACTGGTATAACAAGTATTATTGTCATATAAAATCCAGGTGTTATTCTATCTATCACTGTGATTTTAACTTCTTCAAATGAATATCCAAGATCGAATTGCAAGATGTTTATCCAGAAGTTAATATATTGCTCATGTAGAGGTAGATCTAAACCATAAAATTCCCTTAATTCGGCTTTACGTCTATTGAGCCATTCAACATTTCCTGTACCAGTGTTTCGAAACAAAAAATTTAGTGGATCTCCAGGTATTAGTCTTGGAATTAACCAAGTGATTGATAAAGCGACGAAAAGAATAATTATATAAAAAAAGAATTTACGAATTACAAATCTAAGGTATCGGTTTTCTTTAGCCTTTTTAAAAATAGATTCTTTTTTTGGATTTAAATCTACACTCATGCGATTAACCCACTTATTTTTGATAAGTCTTTTGATTTCTTGATTTCTAAATTAATTTTCTTTAATGTTTTTAAACATTATCGCAAGAAAAGTGAAGATTGACATTTAATTCTTTTTAACAAGGTTTTAATAAAGATATATTCATAAATGCTTTTATTACTTAGAGTAGTAAAAGAAGAAAGGTAAATCTGATTATTTTGGTTAATTAATTAAAATTTAAATCCTTTTTTCCTACAATTCCAAGTACTTCATTATCCATTTTCTTACCTTGTTGGTTCGAGTAATTATTAGCAGAATCTATGAAAGGTAATCTTGAATTGATCTCTTCATTGAAAAGCATTCATCATTTCCCTTCCATAAAACTCAGTGTTCCATATAATTGGCATTCTCTAAATAAAACAATTCAATTAACCCATAATTACCTCTATTGAATGATCCTTACTATCATTAAATACAGGTAATATATTACCTTCAATCTTCGTGTTATCAACTTTTATTTCTTTTATTCCTTTAGACACATGATTAGGATTTTTTACGTTAATCTCATAGTTTACACCCCTAAAATGTCTAACAACAGTAAATCCATTCCATTCTTGTGGAATACAAGGATCAATTGTTAGTCCATGCATAGTTGGGGTAATTCCAAGAATGCCTTGATGAGCACTCCTCAAAGTCCATGCTGCTGTTCCTGTGAGCCAGGAATTTTTCGCAGCTCCAAACTTTGGATGAAATTTCCCAGTAATCATCTGTGAAAAAATATACGGTTCTGTTCGATGAATGTTGGCAATTTCATTTTTAGAAATGGGAGAAATTTGTTTAAAATATTCGTAAGCAATATCTCCTCTACCTAAAAGACACTCAGCAAGTATTAACCAAGGATTTGTATGGCAAAAAATAGAACCATTTTCCTTAAGAGAGGGGGGAAAAGTTGTTATACCTCCCAAATCATATTTATATTCTACATAAGGGGGTGATAAGAGCATCACACCATAATCAGTATTCAAATGCCTTTTAACTGAATTTAGTGATTCAGTTGCACGTTCTTTCGAGGCTATCTTACTAATGACAGCCCAAGACTGTGGGTTAAGATAAATCTTACCTTTATCATTATTAGAACTACCTATGACTTCACCAGAATCTGTAAATGCTCGAATATACCATTCACCATCCCAGGCTGTTTCATTAACATGTTTTTTTAACTGTTTAGCTAGATTAGTGAATTTAATGACATCTTTTTTACAATTTGATTCAGAAGCAAGTTCTATCATACTTAATAGAGCAAAATGTAATTGTAAGGCAACCCAAAGACTTTCACCCGCATTATTCGGTCCTGGTAGATTTAGTGTGTCATTCCAGTCAGCTGATCCTATTAAAGGTAACCCGTGGGGTCCTATATGTTTCTCAGTAAAATCAATTGCAAGTTGTAAGTGATTATATAGAGAAACTTCTAAATCACTATCCACAAAATCTATTGTTTCATTAAGAATTTCTAAATCCGCTGTCTCCTTGATATAATCGTGGACTGCAATTATCATCCATAAATGATCATCACTGAAATATGGCTTATTAGGATTCAAATAATTTGGGAATCCACCTTTTTTACTGAGAGGAAAATACAAATGATAAACATGCCCATCCTCAAATTGATTCCGTGCTAAGTCTAATAATCGCTGACGGACTCTCTCAGGAAGGGCGTAATTGACCCCAAGTGTATCTTGACTTGAATCACGGAATCCCATTCCACGGCCAATACCAGTTTCATAAAAGCTTACATAACGGGACCAATCAAAGGTAGTTCTGCATTGATAGGGATTCCAGATATTTACAATCGTGTTAAAACCTTCATCAGGCGTATTAACCTTGAATTTTTGCAAATAATCAGTCCAAAACTGAATTAATTTTGCGAATTCAGTCTCAACCCTTTCAATATCGTTATATTTTTCGATGACTTCCCTAGTATGCTTTTTATCTTTCACAACACCCAAGATAAAGAAAATCGTCTTTTCTTCTTGGCCTGTTAGGATTAATTCACTGCATGTTGCAGCGATAGGATTTCCACCAAAAGCAATTGAATTGGAACATTTACCTTCTTCCACTTTTTGAGGATTCGATTCATCACGGTATGGCCCAATGAACTCTTCACGGTCACAATCAAAGCCAATAATATCCCCACTTGAAGTAAAAAAGGCATAGCCTGGATGCCGATCATAAAGGGAATAGTAAATTACATTCTCATCAAATTCAGTATATGCTACATTTTGTATATACTGAAGATCGTTTTGATCAGACTCTGCTCTCCATAAACAAAATTCTGCGTAACTAAAGATTTTCAATTTTTTGCTAGCTTTCGATAAATTATGAATCGTGAGTTTCCAAATTTCTAAATTATCAGATAAGGGTACAAAATATGTAACTTCTACCTCCACACTTTCTCTTCTTGATTTAATAATCGTATATCCAAGGCCATGTCGACATTCATAAGCATCCATATCTTTCAGTACTGGCTGCCACGAAGGAGACCAATATTCAGATGATTCATCATCATAAATGTAGATATAGCGACCAGGACGATCATAAGGAAGATTATTATACCTATATCGAAGGATTCGGCGATCTCTTGGATCAAGATGAAAACTAAAACCTCCTGCGCAATTACTTATCATGGCACAATACTCACTATTGCTAAGATAATTAATCCAAGGAGTTGGTGTATCTGGTCTTGTAATAACATATTCTTTCCTTAGATTATCGAAATAACCGTATTTCAATGATATCACCTATAAAACAATCTTACTTACCATAAATCACTGAGATCATAAGTTAGTATAGTTAAGAGTCTATACTTTAAACCTTCGACAATAATTATTAAAATATTTAGAGGGTGAGTTATACTACTATTAGTATATACAAAATTACTCATTCTATTTTTTTAGTTTTCAGAACAAAAAATGCTTTTTTTGATTATGTTATCGAGTCTCACAAAGAACCTCAATAATTTTTGATGACATCAAAAGCTTTCCCAAACATCAGAATTTATGGACAGTAGTTTTAGCAATTATAATAAAACAAGGTGTGTTTCTAATTTTTGTAATTACCGTGAATAAAACAATTTTGCTATCACTCAAAGTAGTAAAAATTGTACCTATTTTAACTGACTAACACTAGCTTTATTAACATAAATACAATATAAATTCTCTACTATCAAGAAACAAGTTCCAAATGCAAACTTACTCATTTTTAAAATGGTTTCTAACTTTGAATTTAAATTTTGAGAAGGGTTTTTTGTGCAGTATGGATTTTTCAACGATGAAAATAAAGAATACGTAATTACTCGGCCAGACACACCTTTACCATGGATCAATTATCTCGGATGTGAAGATTTTTTTGGGATAATCTCTAATACAGCTGGAGGTTATACCTTCTTCCAAGATGCGCTTTTAAGACGTCTCACAAGGTATCGGTATAACAATGTTCCTCTAGATTTCGGTGGACGATATATCTATATTAGGGAAAACTCCTCTGGGGACTTTTGGTCACCCACATGGCAGCCTGTAAGAAAAAGACTTGATAAATATGAATGTAGACATGGTCTAGGGTATACAGTAATAACTTCATCTTATCATGGATTTGAAGCTAGTATCCGATTCTTTATACCCTTACGAAATAACATAGAGATTTGGCAAATTAAACTACAAAATACAAGGGATCGTCCCTATGAGTTTTCAGTCTTCTCGTGCGTAGAATTTTGTCTTTGGAACGCTGAAGATGATGCTACCAATTTTCAACGAAACCTTAACATCGGGGAAGTAGAAATTGATAGAAACACAATCTATCATAAAACTGAATTTCGTGAGAGAAGAAATCATTTTGCTTATTTCACGTGCTCTGAGGAACCTATAGGCTTCGATTCTCAACGGGATGTATTCCTTGGTGCTTATAGGAGCTGGGAACGACCAATAGCAGTTGAAAAAGGAGTTTCATTCAATTCAAATGCTCCTGGTTGGTCACCAATTGGTTCTCACCATGTCAAAATAAAATTAAATCCTGGGGAATCACGTACAATCTTATATTTGCTTGGTTATCATGAAAATCCTAGCGACCGGAAATTTAATCCTCCTGATTCACAACAACTTAATAAGAAATTTGTTAAGGAAAGTATCAAACACTTTACGATCATTGAAAATGTAGAATCAGCATTTAACGATTTGTGCAAATATTGGGATGATAATCTGGCAGTACTTCAGGTGAAAACTCCAGATATTCATACAAACAGGATGGTGAACATTTGGAATCCTTATCAGTGTATGGTTACTCATAATTTGTCACGTTCAGCATCATTCTTTGAGTCAGGAATTAGTCGAGGAATAGGTTTCCGAGATGCGAATCAAGATCTCTTAGGTTCTGTACATATGGTTCCTAAGAAGGCACGAGAACGTATTTTGGACTTAGCATCTATTCAATTACCAAATGGGGCTACTTATCACCAATTTCAACCCCTTACGAAACGTGGTAATGATAAGGTTGGTAGTAATTTTAATGATGACCCTCTTTGGTTAATTATAAGTGTATCAGCCTATATCAAAGAAACAGGAGATTGGAAAATCTTAGATGAGCCCGTTGTCTTTGATAACAAGGCTGGAACCGAGCAACCACTTCTGGAACATCTTGAGAGGAGTTTTCAATATATAATCGACCGTTTTGGGCCTCATGGTCTGCCTCTGATTGGTCGGGCAGATTGGAATGATTGCCTTAATCTTAATTCCTTTTCAACAGAACCAGATCAATCTTTTCAGACTACTACAAATAAGGATGGAAAAGTAGCAGAGTCAGTTTTTATAGCAGCTCTGTTTATTTTAGCTGCAAAAGAATATAGTGAAATGCTCGATTACCTCAAATTGGGAGCTAAGGCAGAACCATATAAGCAATGGGCGGAGAAAATGGGAAATATTATTCTTGAACATGGGTGGGATGGAAATTGGTTTCTACGAGCTTATGATGCCTCTGGGAATAAGATTGGATCTAATGAATGTAAAGAGGGTAAAATTTTCATTGAATCGCAAGGATTTTGCATTCTTGCTCGGGTCGGTTTAGAAAATGGATACGCAAGATCTGCTTTAAATGCAGTAAAAGAGCATTTGGCTACCCCACATGGTATTTTATTATTCCAACCTGCATTTTCTCGTTATTACTTAAATTTTGGGGAAATATCTTCATATCCTCCAGGCTATAAGGAGAATGCAAGTATTTTTTGCCATGCAAATCCTTGGATTATGATTGCTGAAGCAATCCTCGGTAATGGTAATCAGGCTTTTGATTATTATAGTCGTATCAATCCCTCTGTTCGTGAAGAGATCAGTGAAATCCATCGTTGTGAACCGTATTGTTATACGCAAATGATCGCTGGACGAGATTCCTCGATGTTTGGTGAAGCAAAAAATTCTTGGCTCACGGGCACAGCAGCATGGAATTTTGTCGCGATCACGAATTATATCTTAGGGATTAGTCCAACTTTTACTGGATTAAAAATTTCTCCAGTGATTCCTGAAAATTGGTCTGGATTTCAAGCGAAAAGAGTATTTCGAGATATTTCATATAATATTTCTGTTATTCGCAAAGGAGCAGGAGATAGAGTTACTATGGAAGTTAATGGCAATCAGATCGAAGGAAATATTGTCCCTTCCTCCCTCTTAAAGTCATCAGAGGTAGACGTGAAAATCACAATTATATAATAATCCTGGTCTTTTTCCTAAAATTAAAGACTAATGGTTATTTGATCTGCTGCGATGTCTTCATATATAGCACCAAAACCTCCAACAGAAAGTTCAACCCCCTGATCAGTTTCTATATAAATCGTGAATATACCAGATTCCCAATTTTTGTATAATCTTGACACTCTACCAACTTTTAAGATTGGTTCGCCAATCTTTGCATTTTTCCCTTTAACTACAATCTGTGGAGTTAAACTTTTGTTTAACAGTCTTTCAATCTCCTCTACCATATTGACAATGTGGATAAAAGTACTTGGCAAGGGTGTATCTCGAAAAACGGTGATTGGTTTTCCTAACCTCCAATTCAAAAAGAAGAAATGATCTATAAGAGTATCAATGAGATCAATTTCATCAATTACTTGCGCGCGAACAAATTCAGGATCCATTGGTTTGTGTAATTCAAATCCCTTAAAATTCCATTGAATTGCTCTAGACCTATCTAATATGATATATGGCATTGGGAAACTTGGTCTTCTTCTTAATCGTAGGAAGTTCAAGCCTTCTAAGAAAAAATCAGTGTCAGTTCCTTCTTCGAAATTTGAGACACAAGAAATTATAACCTTTCGCTTTGATGCTGAAATTAAAGAATCCTTAAGCATTTGGATAAAAGGAACATCAGCAGAAATTAAAATTTCATGTTTTGCTTTTGTAATCATAATATTTATAATGTTAATAATGTTATCTCTTCCTAATATCTCCCATATTCCACTTTCAAATTCAGTCATAGAGATAAATAATTTCTCAAGCTCTTTTACTGCTTCTTCTTTAGCATAGGTGAAATAAGCAAAGAGATTACCCAGTCCGATTGCTGGTTCAAACGCACGATAACTTTTTGCTGTTCGTTTTTGATCCTCAGTAATTTTATCAATCTGAGTCTTTGGTGTGATTAAACCATACTTAACCAAGTTTCTTAATGTATCGTATGCCCGAGGATGGGGAATACCAGTTTTCTTTACTATTTGAGTGACGTTTTGTTCGTTACCTCCACTTTCAACCAACGTGATATAAGCCTGAATCTCATATTTTGTCAAACCCAAACGTCGTAAAAGGGCATGTAAGCGCCAATTTGCTTCAGGTATATGTGCAGATTTATATTGTTGTAATAGCTGTTTGAATTCTTCTAAGACATCTGGGTCATTCTTCTGGGTCATATATTCTTACAACCTTAAAATGTCACTTAAATGTCTCTCCTGACATTATACTTGATTTTACATATAAATATTGGTCAGTTTATTCTTATCTGAAAATTCCTGAATTTGAAGACAATTAAGAGAGATAATACAATCCTATTGTGCAGCACTCTTCGAATTGCATTTTTCGATACAAATGAACTCCCATTGGTGACGCTTTCAATACTCCATAGTTATAACCTAAACTTCGGGCTTTAAGGAGAGGTATTTTAGTCATAAACGTACCAATACCTTGTCTTCTAAATTCAGGCATAGTAGCTACATTAAAAACGGCAGCAACACCTGCAGCATGGAATAGAATTGAGACTGCTACAGGTTCCTTGCTTAAAAAACCAATGTATCTTATCCAAGGGGAACTCTTATCAGTCCCTAGGGTCTTTTCAAAATCATAAATGTGCTTCGTAAATGAAGAATCTGCCTCAAATGCTTTTGATTGTGTTTCAGCCCAGATTTTCAAGAGGTTGTCATTATTAACTTGTTTAAAGGAGAACTCTGAGGGGAATTTCAACTCACCTTCTAGATTCTCTAGATCATAAAACATTCCTGGCATTTCAAAGCTTTTCTTTAAGCCTTGGTCTATCAAAGAATCCCCTAAATCTTCAGGTTCAGTTGTAGGGCCAACCCACCAAATCATTGGCACTTTTTGTTTCTTAAAAGGTTTCAGAGCGTTTTGGATTTGCCCTTCAATATCATCCGATAATTTTGCGCCTACAATTAAGTTTAGAATAGACACTGGAAGGCCTGAAATAACCCTAACCATATTATTTTCGTCATAAAAAATAGCTAGTGGAGATTTTGCGTAAAATTTTACCTGTTCGATCAGATTTGCTTCGAGAGCTGCTCCTATAGCTGAAGCTGACATGTAACGTAAAACATCGTTCACTGTTAACCTCTCACTAATGTTTTAGATTCGTGGGTATTGTTTTATTTAAAACACTCAGGCCTAAAGTTAAACTTTGCGCTGTAGGCAAATTTTCATAACAGTAAGCAAGCTAATGAGCTATTAAAAAAAACTAGCGAGTTGATCAACACTCGTTATTGATGGTAATTTTTCCCCATTAATTATAAATTGGGGAGTTCTCATTGAACCTTTTAACAATAGTCTTATTCGTTGGGAAATATGCTTTGAGATATCAACAACCTCAATCTCAACACCTGTATTCTCATGAAGCTTTTCAGCAATCATCAATGCTTCCCAATCCGCATCGGAGTAGTACCTATCATGAAAATAGGTGCCTTTTTTTAGTCCAAGAAAGGGCCTCCATGCTCGGGCACACCCAAATGTTCCTCCCTCTCTATCTACAGCACCAAGTGTATCTATACCGCTTGACTGCACATAAAGAACAATTTTTTCATTGGTCTTCAAAACAAGTCACTTCTCTAATTGTAAACTATCCTTTCTTAAATAATCTTGTGACCTCTGCAAATCTTGCGACTTAACTAACTTGAACTACAAACAATGAAGCTTCAATAAGTATTAATATGTAGTAAAAAGCGTTGGATAAATAATCGAATTATAAAAGAAGGATAATACATGAGAAAAATTTCTTTCCCTGAAGATTTTTTATGGGGGACTGCCACCTCGAGCTACCAGATCGAAGGAGCCTGGAATGAAGATGGAAAGGGGGAAAGTTTGTGGGATTTTATATGTCATAATCTAGGAATTGTGGCGAATAGGGATACTGGTGATATTGCTTGTGACCATTATCATCGCTACAAGGAAGATGTCGCATTAATGAAAAAGATGGGACTGAATGCATATAGATTCTCGATTTCATGGCCACGGATCTTCCCTACTGGACGTGGGGAAGTAAATCAAAAAGGAGTGGAGTTCTACGACAACTTAATTGATGAGCTGCTAGCAAACAACATCAAACCTGTAGTGACGCTTTATCATTGGGATCTCCCCTTCGTTCTACAAACAATTGGTGGGTGGACAAATAGAGAAGTGGTAAATGACTTTGTTGGATACGCGACATTCCTGTTTAACCATTTTAGCGACCGGGTGAAGTTATGGATCACGTTTAACGAACCTCAAATTTTCACTATTCTATATTACTCGCTTGGCTTCTTAGAAGAGGGCGTTGCGGGAGGATTTCGAGCCTCACATCATGTTAATATCGCCCATGCTAAAGCAGTTCAAGCTTACAGGCAAAGTACCAATTCTGATGGTCAGATTGGAATTACCCTTAATTTAAGCACGGTCTACCCCAAAACTGATTCAGATCTAGATAAACAAGCCGTGAAGATTGTAGATGACGTAACCAATCGTTGGTTCCTTGACCCAGTCTTAAAAGGATCTTATCCAATGGAACTCTTGAATGTACTCAAGGAACAGTTTGATATTTCTTTTCCAGAAGAAGATTTAACCTTATTGAAATCTGTTCTACCAATGGATTTCTTAGGTGTAAATAACTATTCTTGCAATAGAGTTGGGGTATCTAAATCCCAAGAGCTTGATGATTTGCTTTCATTTTTGGAAAATTATGTAGCAGGTGAAACAACAGGAGAGAGAGAAAAGGAGGAAGGTCGTGAATACTCTGAAATGGGTTGGGAAATCTGTCCTCAAGGATTCTATGATCTTTTAATTAATATCAATAACGATTACAATCATCCTCTTCTTTACATCACTGAAAACGGTAGTGCTTGTAAGGATGACATCATCGTCGATAACATTGTACAAGATGATGATCGGATTAATTATTTGAAGATTTATCTTGAAGCTTCAAATAGAGCTATCAATACTGGTGTAAATCTAAGAGGTTACTTTGTCTGGTCGTTTCTAGATAATTTTGAATGGCTTCATGGCTACTCAAAACGATTTGGACTGATTCGTGTCAATTTCAAGACACAGGAACGAATATGGAAGAAGAGTGCTCAGTGGTACCAGGAGGTCATTCGCAATAATGGTTTTAACAGATAAATCACACTATCAATAAGAGTACTGCTCATTATTTGGTAAGATAACCTCTTTGAGTATAATCATTAATACTGGGTAACGTCAAATACAATGTACAAGGTATAAGGAATGATCCTCTGTTGAAGTTGAAACGATCTCAGCTTTTGATCTTTTACATCTTACCAATCATTCTTCTTATACCCTTTTCTCATCAACTTGGGTTTGAGCTGGCTGTTAATGACACGAAAAGCTTAATGCATGATTCTAATGACATCTTTACATCCCCTCAAACATCAAATACTACTTCTGAGGATTTTTTTGATTTGAAACGAACGGAGGACGATGCTTATGTTATTTATTCAGGAGAAGCTTTTGATGGGTATAATATCTTTCAATTTCGGGATTTTACTAAAAATGAATATGATTTTCGAATGACAGACATGGATGGAAAAATAATCCATGAATTTCCAGGTAAGAATACTTTCAGTTATGGTCACCCTATTAATTCCACAACATTATTACTACGAACTAGTGGAGGTGTATATTTCTGGAACATTGAGATAGGTGATAGTCAAATATTTCCAGTCGGTAGTCATCATGATATTTCCTATAATCCTAAAACTAAAACTTTTATGACTCTATTAGAAACAAGAGTCTATCGCGGACAATATCCTTATCGTTATGATATAATTCGGGAAGTTAATATGATGGGAGAGGTTATTTGGGAGCTAAATACAAGTTCATTTATTCCATTAGAATGGTGGACTGGAGAATACGATGGAGTCGTACGAGACATTTCTCATTCAAATTCTGTTTTTTGGGATATAGAAGAAGATATGATCTTTATTCTTTGCCGAAATCTAAATACATTTTTCAAGATAGATCATTCATCGGGTGATATTGTTTGGGGATTAGGTGAGCATGGTGATTTTACACTTTTTGATCATAAAGGGAATCAACGTCATAACCTTTTTTATCATGCACATGCACTTGAGAAAGTGGATAAGAACACCTTTATTCTGTTTGATAATGATTATCTGAACCAAACAAATCTTCATAGTCATCAATCACAAATGCTTGAAATAACAATCAATGAAACTTCCATGATAGCAAAGACATCTTGGTTTTGGAGAGGAACACCTGATTATTATAGCGCGTATTGGGGTGATGCAGACAGATTACC
>JAEOSR010000131.1 GCA_016840285.1 Candidatus Hodarchaeota archaeon
ACTCATTTTTTTTCTAAGTAATGATGGATTTTACTATCGAAATCACCTTATTTAAAAATTTACTTCTTTATAGTCCAGAAAAGATGAAATTACTAATCTAGTAGTGATTTTCTTTTCATCCAAAAAGCTTATAAACAATAACAACAACACCAACAACAGAAACAACATCAGTTAAAAAACCTCACTCTGACATTATTTCTACTTATATTCTCCCTAAAAATATATGTTTGGTGAAAAAAGAATTTGATGCAAATCCTGCTAGATGATGAAGAAACTAAAGGCGTAACCTTACCTATAATTGACTCGATACCTTTGCCTCAAAGTGCAAAGAGAATTTTTGAAATTTTAGTTCAAGAGGGACCTTTAACATCAGGAGATCTGGAGAAGAAGTGCACTTACTCTGATCGAACCATCCGTAATGCTTTGAAGAAGTTAATAGGAATTGGGTTGGTCACGAAAATTGCTAATTTTAGTGATATGCGAACATCACTGTTTCATGTTCAGAGAACAAATGCAGCTTGACATTAAATAAAATCACTTTAACTCTTATTCTTTTCTTTAGTTATTAGAAGAAGATCTTTTCCGTAATGATTCCAGAGTGTTTGCCAAATCCAACTTATAGGTAAACCTACTATGTTGTAATAATCTCCTTCTATTTCTCTAATTAAAATAGCACCTAAACCTTGAATGGCATAACTACCTGCTTTATTCTTCCATTCACCTTTTTCTAAATAATAATGTATCTCTTCGTCTGCAAGTGTTCTAAACTTAACTAATGTAGAAACCACTGTCTGATATCTGGCTTTATTAGGGCACAAAATAATAGTACAGCCTGTTATGACTGTATGTGATCTCCCAGATAAAGTTCGCAGCATAACTTCTGCTTCCTCTCGATTCTTAGGTTTTCCAATGATCTTATTCAAGGAACTCACGACGACCGTATCGCACCCTATAATAACACAATTTTCCCGTTCATATTGATGTTGAGAAGCAACAACTTCAGCTTTTTTCAGAGAAATTTTTAATATGTACTTTTGGGGATCCGCAGACTTATTCTCATCATCATTTTCATCAATATTACTTGGAATAGCGATGAATGGCAGTTGAATCTGCCCCAATACCTCAGCGCGAGCTGGGGATTGGGAAGCAAGAATTATTTCAGGTAATGATGACATTTTACATACGATTGTACTAAATAAAAAAAAAGACTTAAGGACTATTCATTCTTTTTTCCAAGCAGTTATGCTGCTCAAGTCCATCATGATCCTCTGCTTTTTCTTATTAAAATTCTTTATTCACAAAAATAAAAAGGATTAGGTAAATAGAATGACAGAAGAAAAAAATTCTCTTAATCCCAAACGATCTGCCAGTCGAATGTCGCAAATCCGCCCATCAGGATTGAGAAAACTATTTGATCTAGAACATACAATCGCAAAATCCTCCTCACACAAGGTCCTCTCTTTTGGGCTTGGAAATCTAAATATCCCAACTATGCCTGAAATTATTGATCAACTGAAAATAGCACTTGAAGATCCAGTTTCTCATCGTTACTCTCCGAATGCTGGCTTTCTAGAATTACGGGAGGCTTTAGTTGAAAAATATAAAACTGAATATCATCTTGATTATACACCAAACCAAGTAGTAGTTACTTCAGGTTGCTTAGAAGCTTTGATCGATACATTTATTGCTTATGTTGACCCTGGTGATGAAATCCTCATTCAAGATCCCACCTTTGGTTATTATGCTACCCAAATCAAACTTGCTGGGGGTAAAGTAAAACCAATTCCTCTGAATCACAATTTTGAGCTAGAGGCTGACGCAGTGAACGAAGTTATTACCTCTAAAACCAAAGCTCTTGTCCTGAACTTCCCATGTAATCCGACTGGAAGTGTCATGACTCGTGACCAAATCCGAGCAGTGGTCGAAGTTGCTGCAGATAAAGGAATTATCATAATATCTGATGAAGCATATGAGGCAATTACCTATAATGGCCATCAACACACATGTGCAGCAGAGATTGACTATGATAACGTGATTGTTATATCATCCTTTTCCAAGACTTATTGTATGACTGGTTTTCGGATTGGTTACGTTCTTGCTCCCCCTGAAATCCTTTCTTCTATTTCATTAGTTCATCAATACAATACAGCTTGTGCTAATAGTCCAGCTCAAATAGCTGCCAGAATTGCTCTACACTCTCCATCCTCTATCAGAGACTCAATGATGAAAGAGCTTGTCAAAAGACGAACTGAAACTATTAAGGCTTTTTCCTCTATAAATGGGATCGAATTAAACTACAACCCACTAGGTGCTTTTTATATTTACCCAAACGTCAGTGGCCTAGGGATGGATGGAACGGAATTCTCAGAGTTTCTTTTGGAGAAGTGTCAGATAGTTGTCGTTCCAGGATCAGAATTTGGAAACGCTACTCCTGATCATGTCCGTGTGTCTTATGGTTTTTTAAATCAAGAAGATATCCGAGAAGCTGGCACACGAATTCAATCTTACTTTTCATAATTTTTCTTAGTTATGAGAAAATTGTTGAATAAAGCGTAGATTATGCCTGTTAGAAACTAATCCCTTAATTATAACCAGATCTCTTTAATAGATAACAGAAAGCATAAAAAATTGTAAATTTTATCATTTCATTAAATCTAAAGGTGCAAACAATGACAGAAAATAGAGAAATCATTCTCAAAGCCGATGAATTACCTGATAAATGGTATAATATCATCCCAGATTTACCAGAACCTCTATCACCACCTAAGGATCCCCCTGAAGGGTATTCAAGGGTTGATGATCTCCCTAATATGCTTCTACAAGAGTGTTTGAAACAGGAAATGTCAGACCAGAGATGGGTTCCAATTCCAGAGGGAATTCGCCAATTATTCCTAGCTGCAGGAAGACCTAGACCATTATTCAGAGCAAAAAATCTTGAGAAAAAATTAGGCACTCCTGCTAAATTGTTCTTTAAATCAGAGTTTTTCAGTCCAACAGGTAGCCATAAGGTTAACACAGCCCTTACTCAAGCTTATTATGCCAAAAAAGAGGGTTTCGAACGACTTACAACAGAAACAGGAGCAGGTCAATGGGGAAATGCCCTTGCTTATGCCGCAAGCTTGAACGATCTAGATTGTACGGTTTTTTGGGTCAGAGCAGTCTATCGTTGGAAAGAACAAAGATTAAAATTTATGCAAATGTATGGAGCAGATGTGTACGCTTCACCTAGCAACAAAACAGAATTTGGGAAGAAATTATACAGTGAAAATTCCAATCATAACGGTTCATTAGGAATTGCTATTTCCGAGGGTCTAGAAGAAGCCAAGAAAGACCCAAAGGCAGTATATTGTCTTGGTTCTGTGCTGAATCATGTTATGTTGCACCAATCTATAATTGGCCTTGAAACGAAAGCCCAAATGGAGCTTGCAGGCGAATATCCTGATGTTGTAATTTCATGTCTTGGAGGAGGTAGTAACTTTGGTGGTATTGCCCTCCCATTCATGCATGATGTTCTTACTAAAAAAGCAGAAATAAAATTCATTGCTTCTCAAAGCCAAGCAGCTCCGAACTTACAAGGAGAGTATAAGTACGATTTTGCTGATCACGCTGAAATGACTCCAATGCTGAAAATGTATTCGTTAGGACATCAAGTAACAATGGTTCCGATATGGGGTGATGGTCTTAGATACCATGGCTGCTCACCAATTTTAAGTTTATTAAGGCATCATAATTACATTGATACAGTGGCTTATCCTGAAGATGAAAAATATGTTTTTGAGAGAGCTAGAGAGTTCGTTCAAGCAGAAGGATTTTTACCAGCACCAGAGTCTGCATATAGTATTGCCTGTGCCATTGATGAAGCAATTAAGTGTAAAAAAGAAAATGAGGAAAAAACTATTGTCTTCAATGTGAGTGGACACGGCTTTATGGACATGAATGGGTACGCTCAAGTCTTGGGCTTGAGAAAACAACCAGACAGAGCATAGGAATTTCGCCTTAAACTAATCTTAATGTTCATTCTCGTTAGCTGGTTTTATCTCTCCCTTTTTTCATTCTTTATTCTAGATTGAATCTTAAAGATAAATGACCGTTCCGTGATACCTAGGCTTTTGTCGCGAACGATATGCGAATTTGAGATAGTATTATGCTTAATGGTTTGATTATTATGACCAGATTCTATCTCTAATTGTGGAAGGGATCAAAAGTGTAAGGGAGAGAGAGAATTCTCTTATGGCAGTTCCATTATGAGAATTTAGATTCCTCCCATGGAAATTTAGCGTTTACACGATTAATCTACGTGAGACATAATCAGATAGCTTTTTATTTCGGGGGATTCGGGTTACAAAGGCGTCCATACCACACTCATTACACTTCAGGCGAAGTGTTCCATGATTTACAATGGTTGAGATGGTCTGAGTATGACACCAAGGGCATAAAAGCTCTAATTCGGCCCGATGTTGAAGATCTACATTCTCTTCGATTTCGATAGTCATTTTTTTACCTCCTTTTCTTTTACTGGAGTGGAAAACTGCCCTATGCGGGTTCATTTTCCGATACAGCCAAGCTGTATCACACCGACATAATTTCGGTGACCTATTGCCATCTTATGAAATTAGCTGGCAAATAATTTTTATTCGTCAGTGTCTATAAAAATGTTATGATTAATAACGGTTTTTGTAATTTTATACAGTATTACATACTTTTTTATAAGAAAATTATTCTCCTCTAGCGCGTTTATTCAACTTTTAAAGTATAATATAATTATGGTTTTATCTCAATTTTATTGTAATCGAAATATATCGCTAATCTTTTCAAGATTTTCTAGACACAAATTCTATAAGTGGTCATTCCTTCTAAAACTATTTGAAAACTTACGATATTTCTATTTTCAGCCTGATCTGATCAATTATGACATAAATTTCTAGTATCTTTAGGTGACAAAAATGGGGAGCTAAATCATGAATATAGAGAGTCATGTCTAACTTTATCCTTAAAAGAGGAAATAAATTTGTCACTATTTCAGAGGATGTTCAAATCATCTTTTAATAACTATATCATTAAATTCAAGTTACATTGAATCATCTCTTGAATAGATATCTTTGAATTATATGGAATTGTGTCCCTATTATGGTAACCCCTCCCCAAATATTCTGTAAATATGCATTGATTGGAGAAAATCTGATATTAAAGCAGGATGTACTAGTTGAGATTAATAACCATGGTAAGATATTCAATATTGAATGCAGTTCAGCAAATAACGAATGCAATGGAGAATTTTCTTTTCCACATCATTTACTTCTCCCCAAGTTTATCAATTCACATATTCATCTCGGTGATTCCATTCTAAAAGATCAGGCATATGGACTCTCTTTAAATGAGGCTGTAGGGATAGAAGGTCTTAAGTATCAAACTAAGCAGTATCCTAGAATCAATCGAATAGCTGCAATGAGATCTGCAATAATAGAGATGATCGAGAATGGTACTTCAGCTTGTTATGATTTCAGAGAAAATGGGTTAAATGGTATCAATGATCTTCTAGAAGCTGTAGAAAATCTTCCTATTGATCTTCGTATACTAGGACGCCAAGACGCTAAAACTGATTTGACTGATATTCTTTCAAAATGTGATGGACTGGGATTAGCCACACCACTATTCTTCTCTCTGGAGGAAATGGAAACAATTCGAAAACAAACCTCTTCCCCAAGTGTCTTGGTAGCAACACATATTGGGGAAGAACTTCAAGTAATTCAGGAATCTCTAGAACGTTTTGGGCTTTCAGATCTTCAAGTCGCTTTACAGTATCTTGATCCAGACATTCTTATCCACTTAACGATGGTTGATGAAAATGATCTCAAAGAAATCCCCACCTCCAAATTTATCGTTTTTTGTCCCCGTTCCAACGCTTATTTCGGATTAGGATTTCCACCAATTGATTATTTTCTGGATAAAAAGCACCTAATTGGACTAGGAACAGATAATGTTATGTTTAATCCCCCAAATATTCTAGAAGAATTGCGATGGCTTATAATACGATTAAAAGAGCAAAGAGTTTCATTGAGCCCTGTAGATGCTCTTAAACTCATTACAATCAACCCTTCAAAAGCATTAAAAATATCTACAGGGTGTATCAAAGAAACCTACTGGGCTGATTTATTAGTGATTGATCTTCAAAGCACTAGAACAGTGTTTGGAAATGATCCTATCATGAGTTTACTCTTTCGTTGTCAACTTCCAGAGGATGTCTCTCTTAATCTTTTCCATGGAGAAATTATTTCTAATGAACTCGTCTAAACCACTTGACACCCGTCCTTTTGTAATTTTATCAGCAGCTACCAGTCTCGATGGACAAATCGCAACAATTGAGGGTGATACACTTTTATCAAACTCTGCTGATTGGATGCGGGTTCATCGCTTAAGAGCCGAATCTGACGCTATTATGGTTGGAAGTGGAACCATCCGTGCTGATGATTCGAAATTGACCGTTAATGAAGGTCTGATTGGTGAAAGAATTGAGAAACACCCCATACGAGTTATCGTCAGCTCAGATGGCAAGATTCCTCTGAAGTCAAGGATTATAACTCATAGGCCCGATATTTTGACTCTAATTGCCACAACGTCTCAATGTTCGCTATATCGAAAAAATAAACTTGAGAAAAGAGGTTGTCAAGTCATTGAATGTGGGAAGGGGCCCTTAACAGATTTACACCAACTTTTATCCATACTAAAAACAAATTTCAAAGTGGAAAAATTAATGGTTGAGGGAGGAAGCCGTTTAAATGGTGAATTAATTATCCGACAACTCATTGATGAAATTCAGTTGGCGATTGCTCCTGTTATTTGTGGTCAAGGTGTACCACTTTTTACCTTTTCAAGTAAGAATATTCCTACATTCTTGAAGTCACCCTTTTTTGAGATAGAGGCATATAAGCAGATTAATGACATGATATGGCTTAAAATGTCAGTTCACTATCATTCAAGGCATATTCATTGAATTCTAGAAAGATGACTTAACAAAATTGAATAAAAGAGAGCCTCAATTATATGGGAAGTCCTATTGGTAACAAAAAGGTTATTGCGACTTTAATTATGGAATAGAGAACTACAATGACAATTGCATGTGACCCTTCTGGGTCGATCACCTTGGACGCAAAATATACCAATATACTGCCCCAGATCAGGGAAATGAAAAATATCAACATGCTGACAAGTGAGAGAATGAAGCCAAATTCACCCAATGATTCAAACGATTCAATAGCTACTAAATCAGACATACTACTGACTTCAGTTTGAGGTACAAAGATAGCCACCAAGGCAGCATTGACTAGCTCTTCAAGAATTCTAGGAAGATAAGCCCATCCTGTAATTGTAGCCATTAATTTAAAGTTTCTATCATGAGAGGGCACTTGAGACGATATTATTGCATGAAGACCCCAAAGGATTGAAGTATTGATAATAATCCAGCCAATAATATACATCACTGGAAGGAAAAGACCACCCAGCATGAATGAGAATTGAGCGAGACTTTGCATGTCCATTCCTTCTATTACATCAGCTGAATATCCTACACTTGAGAACATTTCATCTATAAACTCTTGAGTAAAGACCAATTTTGAATAAAGAATAACTGTTGCAATTCCTGCTATGATTCCAACTATCAAAACGACGAGGAAAGGTTGTTTTAAATTTGGCCGTTTCGTGATCTGCGGCATTTCTTCTTTAGGAGATATCAAAACTCCCTGAAAATGCTGAATGAAAGGTGATGGTGGTTCTTTTGTGAGTCGTTCGGCCCTATAGGAAGCTGGATAGGGTGGGGCTCCTTCATCTGTTACGGTTGGGGGTACTGGAGTATATTGTGTTGAAGGTTTTAGACTTGCAACACCAGTGGAATCAATGGTCGGTACTGGGGTTCCACAATACGCACAGAAGGTAGCTCCTTCTAGTAACTTCTGACCACAATTTCCACAAAATCTTGGGGTTGTTTTAGGAACATCGTAACTCATGAAAATCAACTATACTAATGTTATATCTGTGATAATTTCAATAAACGCTGTTGAGAGAGGAAATAAAAAATCTTCTATACTGGCTCGTGTTGGGTAATAACTCAAAACAAAATTGACAGAAGGTTACTTCAAGAGTAACTGTGTTTTGGATTATAAATAGAAAGACCAGAAAATATAGCTACCCTGAACGATCTTTCAAAACTACAATAGTAAACCCAGCTGCTTCATCAGGAGTGATAATTATTTCTGATTTCGGCATTTCCACATAGACACTCTGTAATCGTCCATGATCGAGAGCATCTGAAACACTACGAACTTTTTTAACCAATGAGGCAACATGAGCAGAAACTCTCTCTGCATCTGATTGTGGAAGATTACTCTGAAGAGGTAGACCATCTTCATCACATACTAATATACCTTTGACTCCGCGACGTGCTGCTAATCTTTTGATTGTGTTTTGCAACACTGAGGGAATAACATATTCATCAGACATTTGATTTCATCTTCCTCTTTATTCCTTTGAAGTTAATGTCATGGTACTACTCTCCCGTTTCACAAGTGCTACAATAATGATCTCGGAGTTATAATCAGGGATTATTTCCACATCTCCAACTTCTAATTCTAATCGGACACTTCTAGCTTCTTCTTGTGAGATTTCTCTAGAAATACTTCTTACTTTTCCTACCAAAGAGGCAACATGTGCAGCTACTCTCTCTGTATCCTCTTCAGGAAGACTAGATTGGAGTGGTAATCCGTCTGTATCACTCAACACGGCACCATATACTCCTTTATGTTTTCCAACTGATTCTATTACCTTTTCCAGCGCCTGTTGTGATAAATACCCTGCTTCATGTGACATTTTTCATCGTATCCCTTAATATCATGGTCTAGGACGGCTAAATAATAACGATCTATTCACTAAATTACGAATGTACTTAAAACCTTTTGCTTTTAAGTTAGTGTATTTTCAAATAACGCTCTTGTTGATTCAATTATAAATTCAATCACAACCAGTTTTTCTTTAATTTGAGTTAATAGGAGCACCTAAGGAGGGGGAATAGCATAGTTAAGTATATTATTCAATTTTAATTAGCAAATCATTTAGAATTATCCACTTTCTGAGCACTAAATCCGTAAATGTCAATAAAAACAACTATGATGGATAAATTTAGAGAAGTTTCAACTAGCTAGTTTAATGAAAATTAATTATGCATTGATAAGGATTCATTTGAGGACAGTAAGTTTGTAACTAAAGTTCTGGTAGGCTAAACTTTAAAAACAGCGGATATTAATAAATTCACAACTCAAGAGCGTGGTATTATTGGTCTCACAAAAAAGTGAAAACAAGGACTCCTCCCAAGAAAAACTAGATGAGATATTATCAAGCGTCAAAGAATTGAGAACTCACATTGATAACCTAGATCATAGAATTTCACGACTTGAGGGCCACATTGACAGAAGCCTATCTATCTCCACCAGATCTAGTATTCTTAAATCCAATGTAGAAAATATAGAACAAACTGATTTTGATAATCTAGATGAGCATTTGAAACGTACATACCAAACATTAGCTGAGGCTCAAGAACCCCTTACTGCTTCTGATGTAGCTGAACGAATGGGTCGGAGTCGGAGTACGACCAGTTATCATCTTAATAAGCTTGAAAAGATGGGAATTCTTGAAAAATTTCCAAGTCCATCAAAAGAAAGTTCAAGGACTGTCCTTTTCCGACCTAAGGATCATTTCTTTGAATTATTAGACTCCCAAAGATAGGTTCGTCTGTACACTCCCCTCTCGAGATCCTTTTCTGCGAAAAAGAAGAAGAGGAAGAAAAGTTTAACTAGAAGTAAACTTTAAGATTTCTTTTCCTAATTGATCAAACGCAGCTTGAACTCCGTCACCTGTTTTAGCACTTGTTTCAATGAAACTCAGTCCTAGGCGGTCAGCAAGCTCTTTGCCTTCATTTGTAGACACAGTTTCCGTTCCTTCCTCACGTAAATCAGTTTTATTTGCCAGAAGAACCACTGGGACATCCTGATCACGTTTGGAATTTTGTAAGATGTCTTCAAACCATTTCTTCACGTTTTCGAAAGTTTGTCTCCTAGTGATATCATATACAAGAATTCCGCCAAAAACTTTTGTATAATAGGCTTTAACAACATCCTTAAAAACAGGCTGTCCTGCGAGATCCCAGATTTGCCAGCGAATATGTGTGTTTTCTACTGTTGTGTCATACAGGGCAAAATCTGCTCCCATTGTACTTAAATAATCCGTTTCGAACCCCTCACCTAAGTAACGCTTCCGAAGGGAGGTTTTTCCAACGGCTCCGTCTCCAAGTAATACAATTTTCCATAAACGATGATCCTCATTACTCAACTATTTCACCTTTTAGTATCCTATTTTGGTAGATTTCATGATTTTAAAGTGTTTTAAACCGATTGTATATAGGTTTCAATATTAAACTTAATACGAATAACTAAATTTTCTAGTCCCCAGCTGCAGTCTCACTGAGAACGCCTTTTTTTTCAGTAATATTTGTTTTTATCTAAGTTTTATTCGTTTTAAGTCAGTTTTATATTTACACATAAATATCATTTGATCAGTGAGGACAAGTAATTTGTTACTTTGGTGATTCATTCGATATCAAATATGTTTATTTTTCTCAGATTGGCATGATATTGAAGTATCAAATTAAATATGGAATTTAGAATCAGTAGGAGTGACTCGTTTGACATATCCTCGTTTTCGTAATTCTTCTAAACATTCAAGTTCCAAATCCTGATCACGTTCTGTTATTTCTGTAGATGTTTCAGGAGAAAGCACTTTAGATGTTAGCAGCGCTCTAATAGTCGGACGTAATTTTTCTGGGAGATCTAGTATTCCTAGAGTGTCAAAAGGTTGGATCTGAATATATTGAGGGGGCTCTGTACAAGTACAAATCTTTTTCCCTGTTTCCTCTTCTAATTTTTGACGATTAGGCCTTGGATTTATTCCTAATTCTAGTAGATACTCGTGTCTGGAATTATGGGCAGTTGTAAATTCATATAGCAACAAATCTAAGACCTCTGGGTCAGAAAAATTTTTTTGGACAAAATTGTGGAATAGCTGTTCAGGATCCCCTCGTAAGAGATCCATTTCAGCACCATATGCAAGTATATTCTGACGTAACTGTTCGTTTACCGTTTCGATATCAAAAACAAAGGGCTCAAAGATATCTTCAATAATATTCGTTACCCCTTCAAATCCTCCAATACTTCCAGTCTTTGAAAAATCAATAATAGCTTCTTTGAAGTCTTTTTCAAATTGTACAATAACCCTAAAAAGTAATTCTGTAAGGGTATCGTTCATAACTGGACTATAAAGAATCCCAATTACACGTTTTCCTTTCCTTTGGACAATTTTCATATTTCCATTGTCGATATAGCGTAAATCGCCCCTTCGTCCAGCGGTCTCTGACACCATGTGAGCAATACTAGTTAAAGCTGCAGTTATGAGTACAGGGTTTTTCATTTCGTCCTCCGCCTTTCCAAAGAAGTAATAATACATTGTTGATCCTGATTCACGATCAGTTATGAACAATGCAATCGGAGACGCTTCAGTATCATCGATAATTCTTCCAAACTCCTCCTTTTCAGTGATATCTTGGAATTTTTTACTCAAATCATGAAATGTTTCATTTACATCAGAATGTGGCGATTCTAAATAATAAATACCCTGATCTGTAAATTCATATAGTTCAGAAATCCAAGGAATGGCGTAAAAAATAGGATGTCTCAATTTTGATTCCATCTGCTCAAGCTTCTGATCAAGTTTCCCAAAAACAACTGGTGGTTTGATCATGTTCATGATTACCAAAGTGGGTGTGGTAAGAAAAGATAAGAAATTTTGAATTGTAGATTTAGTCAAATTGAATGTTGGATATTTTTCTGATGAAATAATCCAGACCATGTCACTTTGTAGAATTGCAGCGGTCGTAATACTCTTCTCATCTAAACTAACTGGTAGAATGAAAGCCAGTAGATCAATTGTGTCTTTGAAAAAAAGGGCATTTACTCGATATTTTGCCCGTTCCTGTAAGTCAATTTGAGTTATTGGAACACCAGAAGAAGGTAGAACCCGAACAAATGAACCCTTATCTTCATCCTCAAGGATTGATAAAGACTCACTAACAAGTGTATTTTCAGAAATCTCGCTTAGAAAGTCTGTACTAGTAAAATGAGATTTTCCATATTTAAAAAGGGAGTATCTTAACTTCTCTGTCCTTGAAAAATCAACAACAAGAACACGAAACCCAGGTTTCAATTGAGCGTAAGCTAAAAAGAAATTTAAAGCTATTGTCTTTTTCCCACAGCTAGGGGTCCGCGAATAAATACTGATCACTTTTGGAGTAGCCATTTTTATTTCAGCACTAATTCTTTGGATTCAGAAATGATAGAAGCCCTAAAAGCATTATCAACGAAGTGATTCACTTCATCTATTGTTGGATGATGTTGGAGATATGTTTATTTATCAAATTAAGGTTTTTAAAGGATTCTAATCCCCAGGATACCGAGATTTATTTAAGAATTTCTAGTTTATTATCTAAATTTACTTATTCTCATTTTGTAATATTGATAAGCGAAATATTAAATTTCTTTTAAACCAGAATCAATAAACTTTTGGTATAGTTTTAATCACTATCACTTAACACCAGAACGGTCAATATAAAGTCTATTCATAAGTCTTATTTTTTTGGTAAAAGTTTATTTGTACAAGGACTGTTTTAAATGGAAAAAGAAACACAAGACCAATCCCCTGTTGTCTCATTATCTTTAGATGAAGTTGGCCTTACTAATTTCATTACTCAAGTCTCCATCACTCGGGGAACGAAGGTTTATCATTATCAAACTACTGTAAGTGTTGTAATCAACCTTCCCCCCTCTCGAAAAGGAGCTCATTTATCCCGTTTCGTGGAATCAATTTCAGAGATCTTGAATAGTGAAGTTCACATTCATTATTCATTAGAAGAGATGTCTAGTCACGTTTTAGAAACATTAAACAAACGACATCCCTATGAGAAAGGATCTATTACCCTTAAATTTATTTTTTTCACGAATAAAACCACTCCAGTCTCTCAACGGTCTTCAATTGAGAATTATAGCGCTCAATTAACTACTTGGTGGGATCATGGAAAGGTCACTCATAAATTAACTTTAGGAACTTATGGGAGTACTGCTTGTCCTCATGCGCTCTCTCGAAACTCAGCAAACCGTACACACATCCAGCGTGCTTATGCTGAACTAAGTCTGCAGGGTGAAACACCTGATATCCCAGATATGGAAGAGGTGACCATGATTCTTGATGAGAGTTTTTCAGCTCCCACATTTTCGCTTCTAAAAGCAGAGGATGAACAATGGATTATTAATCAAATGTGGGAGAATCCACTATTTGTAGAAGATGTCAACCGAAATCTGTTGCAGCTTGCCTTGAAGCACTTCTCAAATAAAAAACTGGAAATTCAGGCTAAGGTGATCTCTCAAGAGTCTATTCATAAACATAACATCATATCAAAGGGTAGTACCAGAACTGACAGTTACGGAAGCTAAGTAAGATATCTTCCAGATTCATAAAAGAAGGAGTACTTGTTTATGACTGATCTGAACCGTTCTGAAAGACTTAGCCAAAGAGGACAGCTAGGAACAATTGTCCCAAGCTATCCTTGGAGCTATTTGGCTCTGATAACGCTGTTTCCTCGCAGCTAATCCCCAGTTCCAGGCAAATCGAGCTATACCAGCACATTTGGTCAGTTGCGTCCGTTCTTTGTTATTTACCCGTAATTCGTACCTGTACCCTCGTGTTCGGAGCAACCCTGACCATCCACACTAGTCTTAGCTATCATCAAATGATTTGACAGATTTACTAAGAGCTTTTTGTCTTATAAACCTATTAAACACCGTAATCCGAATCAAACTAGCCTTTTTCCCATGATTCTAATACCAAAAGGTTCGTAAGCCTATTGATTTAGCTATAATTTCATGAGATAGGTTTAATGCATTGTACTCTTTGTTAGTATTATTTTTGGTTGTTTTTTTGCTTTCAATCTTCCTCCTTCCCTTCAATCTTTCTTTTCCTTCTTGTTCTACTTGTCTATCAATGTCCATATCTGTCTATCTATCTGACATCAGTTGTCAACCCTTTTTCTCTCCAAAGATTTTATTACGAAATTTCTTAGCGGCCGCAAAAACACTTACTCCACTTGCTTCAACCGCTTTTTTCCCGACTGTCAGAGCAATATCTGTTTTACTTATTTCTCCTCTTTTAATTCTTTCCATGTAATCAACGAGATCGTCATAGGGAGGGAGAAAATCAAATCGAAAGACGTCAGACTCCCAATAACCAGATCCTCCTTGTGCTATGTAGAAAATAATTACCATAACAAGAATAAAAACCATGAATACCAAAGTAATTTCGTGGTATACTTCAGAAAAAGAAAGATCTCCTATTAAATTCTTTATGACATCAGGTAATAACTCACCCATTAATTGGAGCTGAAAGACTTGAAATCCTAAAGCAAGACCCAAGTAAATCAAAACGACTCCTTCTCCTCCAATAAAACCGACAAATCGGCCAATGCGGAAAGGATCCTCCTTAGTTCCTTTCTTTGATGAATCTGTGACAATTCCTTTCATTTTAATCCGTCGTGAAACATTCTGGGCTGTATATATTAATGAAAAAAGAACCATTATATAATTAAAACTAGTTACAATGCTTGTGGATCCATCAATAGATGTAATAAAGATCATAATCTGGTTTGGGAGACTCGCAATAAAAAAGAAACCAATAACTGTATTGAAAACGTCATCCCCTATTATTATTCCTCGTACTACTAAGATAACTAGGAAAGCGACCACAATTCCAATTATCCCGAGAAAAACATATGAGTAGCCAACAGGTGTTTTATTAAAGCCAATATAAATAATTATCAGGTTCCAAATTAAAGACAAAAAGGCAACAAGTGTCATAACGCCGGAGAAAATGGATTTCCGATCTGTTGTTGGTTTTCCCAGAAATAGTACGCTTCCTGTTATTTTATTGGAGAAGAGGCCTTTTGAAAATGAGAAAGTGGCTAAAGGAACTAAAAATGCCCATATTAAGAGAGCAGTTATTGGAAAATAGGTAATGAAAAGGTCGGATATAGTAGCTATAACAGTAAAAATAACTGCAATTAATAAAAGAAGAAAAAATCGAAGTATTAGGTTTAACCTTTTGGACAGTAAACCTGAAATGATGAATCCGATTGCAATGCTTAGTTGTACCGAAAATATAAGATTAAGCATGTCTTCAGTGATTACATCTGAAGCCTGGCTTTGAAGCACAAATGCACCTGTTGTAACCACTGAAGTAAGGAATAAAATTAAAGAAAAAAGAATAAGACGCCTTGATAACAGAATTCGCATACCACCAAACAATGTTGATTTTAAATAATCCCAAAATGCCTTTTCTACATAACTCATCGATTATTCCTCAATTATATTCGTTCAACAGCACAAGAAAATAAAGAAAAAGAGAAATTTAAAAATTTCTTCGATCAATTTGGGATTACCATTAATAATGAAAAGAGTATTACTAAATTAATTTCAATTGTACGTTTCCTTTGAAGTGTTAGTTATGGATTTAAACAAATTAACTAGTGAAGTAGATAAGCATATCCAAGCACATGGAGGTTATTGGGATCCAGGATGGCTCTTAGCAGCAATTACAGAAGAATTAGGAGAATTATCACGTGCTCTCCAAACTTTTTATGAGGTTCGAGATTTACACATCTTAAAACAAAAAAAAAACAGAAAAATACTCATTGAAGAGGAATGTGGCGATCTCTTCTTTGCACTTATCTGTTTAACAAATTTCTTAGGTATAAACTTAGAAACCGCTCTGTTAAAAACATTGAAGAAGTTTGATGCACGGTAAATTGTTTCACATTAGATTAATGTCTATCTGTAAAACACTAGTTAAGAGGATTGTAACTTAAAAAGGATTTAAAAAAGGGATAGACTGGAAGGAGTCAGATTGATCGTATTAAAACCACAATTTGTAGAGAAAAAATACCGCAACCTCTAATTATTTATTTATAATCATTACTAATCCTGATTAGACATTAGAAAAAATTAGACGAGTGTAATAAACATGTCAAGTGTAATAAAAATTATTGCGGGTATCTTCATCATATTGATTGGATTTCCCATCTTTATTGGGGGTTCAGCGATACTCTTGTTTGTCCCATTGTTTACTGATGGTGAAGGGTATTTCATGACAGATACTATCGCCATTTCATCAGAGGATATGAATGCTAATTTTTCGGCAATCCGAGTAGACATTCCTCTTGATGACGTTCAGATCGGGGTAAAAATTGATCCTGCTAAGTTTGTTAAGTTTAAAATAAATGTTCATGGAGAAACCCGCTCAGAAGCTGTTTTTTTGGGATTATGTACCGAAAATGAAGCTGATACATTCCTAGGTACAAATATTGCTTATCTTCAGATTCAAAATTTTGAATATTATGGTTTTGAATTTGGTGATGATAGAGAAGAGCCTATCTATCAGATAGAATATGACATTATATCAAATACAACCAATTGGACTCTTCCGTCCGTAGAAAGTGTTTCGTGGTTTGAAGGCGGATACAGCGCTACCACATTCAAATGGGATCCCTCATATGAAACTTTAACGAGTGGTGAAACTATTTCTTTTATAATTATGCACGCAGATCTAGGTGAATCATATAGTGTTGATATTACCTTCAGTGTTGGAGCCAATATTCCTATCCTAAATGCTATAGGATGGGTACTCGTTGTATTTGGTGGCTTATTCACATTATTGGGTATTATTCTTCTGTGGAGTGGACTACGAACCAAGAAACCACGAGCGGAACGTGTGCGATATTACCAAGGAGCTCCAACAACAAGAGTTGAAGCTATTGAAAGACCTCCTCCTAAGTTTAATCTTCAATGTTCTAATTGTGGCTCATTAAATGAACCTGATAGTTCTTTTTGCTCTAAATGTGGTGAGGTTCTCCTCTCAGAGGATCGGAAGACCGTAGATGAAGTAACAAAGAAAACTGAAGTTGAAATATTCGAGCCAACAGGCGATAAACTAGTTGTTGCGGAAGGATGGCCCCGTTTTTGGGCATGGTTAATTGACATCCTTATTACTGGTGCAATCGCAAGTGCATTGAGTTCTATAGTATTCGTTTCTATTGGTGATTGGAGCTGGTGGTCATTTGGTATTTGGAGTCCCTTTCAATGGTTATTTAGTCTAGGACCTTCTTCAATCGTTTTCTTCGTATATGCTGTAGTTATGGAACATTATTATGGCCAAACATTGGGTAAAATGGCCCTAAATCTTGAGGTAGTGTCAGAAACCACTGGTGATCGTCCCATTCTGCAAGATATAATCATCTCCGCTATAGGAAAAGCATTTTTCTTGCCTATAGATGTCATCCTAGGATTGATTGTAAAAGACAAAATTCAAGTCCCAGATCTTAACCAGAGATTAACTCAGAAATGGTCACGAACAGTTGTTATTCAATCTGAGAAAATGAAGAAAGAATATGCTCGGTTTGTGTCTGGTAGAGTCTAGAAAAACCTCTTTCCTTCCCTTTTTTTCCCTTTTTCTTCTTTTTATATGAAAAAATTTCTGTAGCGTTTTTTACTAACTGATTCCCATGATTTCACTTTCATCCATCAACAATTCATGAGACTCTTTTAATACCCGCTGGTAATCATCGAAGGTCAATAACGAGAGCGCTTCTTCATAAGTAGCCCAGCGCCAATTAATATGTTCTGTAGAAAGTTTAACTTCCTTAGAAAAGAATCTAACTAAGAAAAAAACAACTTTTTTAATTATTGTTCTTGGACCTCGTTTGGGAAAATAAATCGAATCACTGATCAACCTTTTCATTATCTTAAAATTTGTTTGTCCAGTTTCTTCACGAATCTCACGGATGGCTGTTTGTTCATAAGATTCGCCTTGGGATTGGCGTCCCTTAGGGAATGCCCAATAATGTAACGGGCCACGATGTTGGACCAATAGATAGAGGGGTGTTATATTTTTAAGGCTCCTTTTGAAGTAAACAGGTACCCCACCACATGAAATCTCATCAAAATCAGGGTTGGATTTCTGTTTGGAGCTCACGCCTTCACACCTCAAATTTTTATGGCTAAAAGTACCTATTAATTACATTCTTGCTAAGTATATTTTAACCTTTAAGAAATGCTTTCTATTGAAAGTAACGGTTATTGATTAGTTTTAGGTGCTTCAATAGAGAAATGATTTAAAATTCATTTTTCTGTCTCAAAAAGTAAATAACAATAACCAGAAAAATGCGAAGAAATAACATATAATCTGGAGATAGATCTTTGGAAGAAAAGGACATTAAGAAATTCCGTGTGATTCTCAAACACGAGGATCCATCTACTGATATCAAAAATGTCAAAGGATTGCTGACATTCCAGAAGAATATGGTTATTTTCATTCCCCAAAGTCGTGATCCATATTTGGAAAGATCCTATCCGATGAATGAATTTGTAAATGCCGACTTGGTTATATCCCGTGAATGGTTCAAGAAAAAGGAATTGGTGTCATTAAATTTTGCAAGAAACGATGTATCAGTTTTAGTCTCCTTTGAAACCATTGACATATCACCTGATTATCTTTTACAGGAAATCCTCAAGTATCAGGAGCGCATTGCTGCAGGATCTATTTCTGGTGTTGTAGGATCCTTATTTGGAAAAATTAGTGAAGAAGGCCAAAAAATTGTTCGTGAATTCGGAGCTATGATTCAATCTTCTTCTCAAGAAATAACTCAGGCATTAGATCAAACAAGACAATTTATAAGAGAAGCAACAAAGACAGCAAACCTCCTAGAATCGGATGATATAAAAATTAGTAGAAGTGGGAAAACTATTAACTTAGATGTAAATGATATTGATGAGATTCTTAAGAGATCTCTAGCATCTGAAAAGATTGACGCAATGATTTCAGGTCTAATCGCTAAAGGCTTAATATCAGCAAAAAATCAAAAATTTCAGGAAGCCCTTGATGCTTTAAATATAGCACGAGAAGCAGCAGAGAATGAAAATATGGACGAATACACTGACATTGTAGATGATAGTATAAAACAAATTGAAACCGCAGAAAGTTCAGAGAACTTGAACATGGAATCTCTTAACAAAAAGGCTCTAAAGTATGCAAATGAAGCGCGTGATATTGTAGCAGAGTGGGAATCAGCGAAAAACAATGAATCAGAAGAATAGCTGGACCATATTGTTTTTACTTATCTGTTCCTTACTTATTGTACCATATCATGTTTATTCTTGTTTCTCTTTATCGAATTACTACCCCTCAGTTAAATCTCTAAAGTTTGATGCCATTCATGCTTACGATCTCATCCAGAAACAAGTTGACTTGGGAGCACGCTACCCTGGTTCTGAAGGTATTGAAGAAGCTAGGCATCTGATTGCTTCGGAACTCCTTCCGACTGAAAATTGGGTCATTAAATACCAAAATTTCTCAAAAAAATGGGACGATCAAGATGTCACCCTTGTGAATATTATTTGCACACCAAAGTCTTATATCTTGACACAACCGTCTTTTCTTCTAATGGCTCATTATGATACACGTTTATGGGCCAATAAAGACCCAGATCTTACAAAACAAAAGGATCCTGTCCTTGGAGCAAATGATGGCGCCTCTGGAGTCGCTGTAGCTTTAGAGCTTGGAAAGGTATTGCTTGAGGATTACAATTATTCAAATTTCCAGTTAGTATTTTTCGATGGCGAAGACCAAGGCGGTATTATGGGATGGGATTGGATTCTTGGATCGCAATTCTATGTCGAATCACGAGAATTTAAGAGCCAGAATCTGTCATTTGCAATCCTATTTGATATGGTCGCAGGAACTAACGCCACATTTAAAAGAGAAAAGAATTCTGATCGATATGCAGGAAAGCTTGTTACGAAAATATGGAATGAAGCTGATGAATTAGGATTTAATAAGTATTTTATAAATCAAACCGGATCTCGAATAATAGATGATCATTTTCCTCTCATAGAAAATGATATCCCCGCGGTTGATATTATAGATGATTTTATCCATCGATTCAAACCATGGCACACAAGTTTTGACAATATGACCTTTATTGATACGAAAACCATAGAGGCTGTAGGACAGACCCTAGAATCAGCACTTATTCAGCTTTTAACCTCAACGGGGTGGTTATCAAATCTTTCAACTATCAATTATCAAACAAATTTTCCAATTTTCAATTTCTTGAATGTCATTATCCTAATAACACTGGAAACCACACGTCGGAGGAAAAATCTAATATATCGGTATGACTCATCTTATAAGACAGAATGATATTCAGTCCCGTAATATTTTATTTTAAACCTCACTCTCTCGAACCATTCAGAAAGTGATAAAGTATTTATTTTGTGTCTTAAAACAGACGAATCATAGCATGAGTGGACAAATATGGCTCCGACTAAAGAACTGAACACTGAATTAAAGTTTAGACCTCTCAAAGTGGGTGACGTTGATACTATCATTGAAATCGATGAAAAAATTCTCCGAAGAAAACGATCCGTGTTATTTCGTAACCAATTAGAGGAACAAATTAAAAAACATGGCGAAGAGAGTTTTGGTGCAGTTACATCTGAGGGGACTCTCATTGGATATCTTATCGCTGAAACTGTTGTATACATTTATGGCACCGATGATTTAAGCGCTTGGATTATTTTGCTTGGTGTTGATCCTAAATATCAGGATCATGGAGTAGGAACAGCTCTAGTGAAACAAGCACTTGATTATTTCAATCAAAAAGGAATTAAAACGATTCGTACCATCTGCGCGTGGAATTGGGGTGACTTAGTTGAATTCTTTAGCTCTGTCGGATTCGACCTCTCCACTTACTTGACATTGGAACTGAATATTGGTTCATAGGAGTACGAAAATATTGAGTGAACTCATCCGTCAAAGTAAATTCGAAGTATATGGCGAAGAAATGTTGGAAAAAGAGGTAAAAAAGAGCGGGAATAGCGGACGGGTATATTTACCCCCATCGTGGATAGGAAAGCGTGTTAAAATTATTCGAATGGATTAATAAAAGTGTTAGAACAACACATAACTGGTTTATGTACTTTAAAATCCTCCTCTTTGTCGTAAGTATTCTCAAACTTCCTTATAAAAGAATAAAGTTGGAGGAAATTCCAATTAGTTGACATCAGACTGAGACAGTTCTTCTTCTTTTTCTTTCTTTTTCTGTAAAGCTTGAACGTTATCTCGAAGTTCGGATATCATGACACCTGATTCCTTATATAAACTGGTAGCTTCATCTAGATCGAAGAAAAGGTCATTTTCAATCCATTTATGTTTACGGAACTTATAAAACGAAATACTACCAATCCTAGATTCAATAACAGGAATGTCTCTTTGAAAGAGATTAGTCATTTCTTCAGATGATAGATTGGTAAGTTTTGCAAAAGTTTCAGATACAAAAACTTTACACCGTTCTAGTTCGGTCTTGATCTTCACCAATTCACCCTGATATTCTGTAATGATCGGTTTTTTTATTTCCTTACATATCTTAATTATTTCATCATTATCCACATTAAATAAATAATCCTCATAGTATTGAATCGCGATTAAACTATCACCCTGCGCAGCTTTCTCAATTTCAGAAACAATTATTTCAGATGGTAATTGTTTTAACGCCCAGATCACTTTTGCTTGAACATCAACGTCTCTATCTTTTGCTGCAGCTAATAAAGGAAGAGCTGAATCATTATGTTTTATTTTACCTAATGCTTCTGCCGCATTTCCACGAGTTTCTTTATCTTTGTCTTTTAGGGTCTTAATTAACACGTTATTTGCTTGAGGATTACCTAATTCACCAAGACTCCAACACATTTCACGACGAGGATATTCTTCTTTCTCCTTTTCAAGGGCTTTTATTAAAGGTTCTACAGCATTGTGAGTTTTTATCTGCCCTAAAGCATGAGCAGCATTTTCTCGTATGTCAGAAGTTTCAGTATCGGACAATGCTTTAATAAGTCCTGATCCCGCTTCCTTTGCCACATCTTCCATTTCCCCTAATTGCTTGGCAACCATGGCACGAAAGTCTGGGTCTTCATCTGTTTCTAAGTACTTAATCAATGGATTAATAGTTGATTTATTTGCGATTTCACCAAGAGCTTCTACAGCACCAAATCTCACAGTCCAATAGTCTACAGATGGATCTAAAGCAGCCAGTAGTTTTGGAATAGCCATTTGATGATAGTTTTTACCCAAAACAACTAGTTGATTGACCGCTGAGGCCCGAATAAGCAACGAGTGATCACGTAAGTAACTAATCATCACGTCACACAGCGCATCAGGAGGCAATTCTTGGTCGTCAGGTATTTGCATGATTTCTCGAATGGTAGGGTCTATATCTTCCTCTTTATCTGGGGTCACAGTTATTACTCCTTAAATGAGCTTATCTTTTAATTTAAACAATTATTAAGTGGTATCTAACTATTCGCTAAATGAATCATACCTGAAGTGAGGGACATTTCTTCCCAGAGCGATAATAATTCAAGAACTTATCGATATAGATGCCATCGATTTTACTGAATATAAATTGCTCCATTTATTAAATATACATTTAACTGAAAGTAAAGCTCTACGAAAAATGATTTCTTTTATAAAGGGAAAAATGGTACCTTTAAGCTTTTAACCAATCCGAACCTCTACTATTTGTTGTTTCGTTCTTAAGTTTGAGGACAAAAAGCGGCCTTCTACGGAAGAAAGCTCCATCATTAGTGGATTGTTCGTCCAAGCGCAACGAATTGAAGCCCCTTCAAAAATTCGTTCTGTGATCTCGGGATTTCCCCTTACTATGACTGGTTCTTGAAATTCAAAACCATTTCCTCCCTTTTTTACTTGTAGAAAAAAAACAGAGAGAGCTATCCCTCGTTTCATCATACTAGATACATTTTCCTCTACTTCAATTGCTTGATTCTCCACATTCCAGGAAATTCGAGCACGAATACGTCGCGGCTCAGGTTGTTCAATATTGATAAACCGCATACCAGTAATGAAAAATCCTGTTCTATTCCGACCATCTTCATCCTTCAATCCTTTCACATTGAGATGACTTTCAACGTCAATTATGGGGTAGATTTCGATTTTTTTTATTTCATCGATCCTTGTCATGATGGCCTCTATCCGCTGTAAATAGGTTTATTATTCATGTAAACAACATGAAAAATGTGTAGATCACTATCTTGAATATTTACAGACCTATAATATAAATAATTCTCCAAGGTACTATAATCTTTCTTACCTCTCGTAAGATAATATTAATTGACATTACGAGGAGAATAGTCATTCAATTGAGGAATAATTCCCTTAACGGTTTCTAATAGTAAGACTCCTTATGTTGAATTATCGCTATCATTCTATTCTTAATTCATCTTCTCATTTTAGTTTTCATAAAGGATTCAACATGATTCATGGCCTCCCTCATAATTGAAACCTCAGGAAGCACAACAGATCGGAAATGTCCTTTTCCAAGCTCTCCGAAACCACTTCCGAAGACAAAAAGTACACCTGTTTCTTGAAGAAGATCCAACACGAAACGACGGTCATCAATATCTATATCAATACGAGGGAACGCGTAAAAAGCACCCTTGGGAGTTACGACTGATAATCCACTCATCTCATTTATTCGTTTAGAAAAATAATTCGCACGTTCTTTCAGTTTTTCGATGACAGTTGTTAAGAAATCCATCTCTTTGTTTAAGATTTTACTTACAGCTACTTGTACTGGACTATTTGCACACAATCGAATCCGTGACTGTTTTGCTAATGCTTCCCAGAATTCTGAGTAAATATCGTTTTCATCTCTCAAAATTGCCCATCCCAGTCGCCATCCTGGAGAAAGCAATGTTTTAGAAATACCATTTAGTTCCAGAACTGGTATATCTGTTAATGAAGCCGTTGAACGAAAATCTTTTTCAAATGTCAATAAATCATAGATTTCATCAGAGATTAATAGAAGATTATGTTCACCAGCGAGGTTTGCAATCTTTTTCACCATGCTTTGAGAATAGACTGCTCCTGTAGGATTATTTGGGTTGATCATTAAGATTGCTTGGGTTTTAGAGGAAATTTTTTTCCTTATATCCTCAATATCTGGTTGCCAACCTTCTTTTTCTAGAGTGTGATACTCAACTGGCTTAATATTATGGTAATTTAAATAGGATAGATAAGGAGGATAAGCAGGAGAAGGAATTAATATTTCCGATCCAGCCTTAATACTTGCAGAAATAAACAATATCGCTTCTGAAACTCCTGATGTAACTAAAATCTTATTAGGATCAATATCTGTCCCCCAAAGCCTTTTTTGTCTTTTTACTATTTCCTTGCGTAGACCAGGATCCCCCGCTGAATCACTATAATAATTGGCTTTATCTTTTATAATTGCGTCTACTAGTGCCTGTTTTAAATAATCGGGAGTATCAAAGTCGAATTTATCAGGATCACCTATATTGAAGTAATAAAGCTTTTTTCCCTGTTGTTCTACCTTTTTAGCTAAAATCACAATATCTCTAATAGCATATTTTATATTAATAACATTTGGAGAGAGTTCCATGAGTGTACCTTCTTTGAATGCGGACATACTCCGTTCTATATTTGAAGTAAGAGAATCAACCTGAAAGGACAACATCAAGCTGTTAAATACGTTGTTTAATCAACATTTACTTAAATTCTTTCATTTCTTTACACAAGAAGATTATCATTTTTTAGGTACATTTTTAGATATTAAGGCTACTCAGTCTCTTTTTTTTATATCCTCCATGAATTTTACCCATATAAAGTTAATGTCCATTTTTTTGATATGGTAAATTGACCCTAGCCATCCACATTACAAATGTCTTTCTTAAAAAACCAAAGAAGTGTAATTCTATAATATTGTCGGATTTAGTCGAATGAAATCCTACACCTTCATTGCTCAAAGAAAATTTGCAGGCCTTTTTTAAATTTTAAAAATGTAGGATGATTAATTCGTAACAACACTTGAAGAAGGTTTTCTATTTGAGTACTGATGTAGAATCGTTATCTGTACTTATTGATTCTATTGTAGAGCTTGGAGCTAAAATATGTGTTTTGTCAGACATTTCAGGGTTACCAATTGTAACCCGATCAAAAATAGATACAGAAGACGTCGAAATAGCTCTTAGCGCTCTTAGTAGCCTTGTTATTTCAACAGGAGACACTATCGCACGAGAGTTAGAAGGAAATTTTGTCAATATGTCCGTTCGAACAAGTGGGGGTCTACTTCTCTCTACTGTAATCGATTCAAATCCTAAAGTTGTGCTTACTGCTATTGTTGATGAAAATCTTGAGACCACCATCATCCATGAGATGCGTCGGCTTCAACCAAATATTTCCAACGCAATTGAAGGGGTAGCTATTGAAATAAAAGAACGTGAAAGACTTCAAGCTCCTGATCAGCGTAAAATTCTCACTTTTTTTGATTCATTCTCTCATAAAGTTAATCAAGCAGTCTCTGCCAATGATTTGATTAGTATTACTCAAGCTGCAAAAGATGACCTTTTCACACTAGTCAATTCAGGAACAATTTCTTATGAAATGAATCGCTTCGCCCTAAAATTGGAAAAACATATCCAATTCAAAACTGTCAATCCAGAAACTCTTTCTAAAGTTAAAGAAGAGATTAATAAAGCTATCGAAGATTGGAAAAGACGTCTTTTGCCAGACTAATTCTTTTTTATGTTTTGCTTCAGGTAAAAATTGGAATTTTTTGCTTACTTTTTTCCATGAATCTTTTTACTTACCCGTAACTGGTAGTTCAATGTTTTTTTTTAATGAAAAAATCTCGTATTCATAAATTCCAGCAAGATGGAAACGCCTATAAGGAAATCAGATAATAGTAAGAACCTACACATTAATAAGAGGTATTTTAAGTGTAATCTGATCTATGTCAAGGTGTATTTTTCAAGACCTGACAGGTAAGAATTTAATTAGTGTCAAACTACAATATATCTCTAGGAACATTCGTACTTGAAAAGTGTTTCAAAGTAACTCGCCAGCTTATGCCTCGGTCATCACTAGGTATTTTCTCATCCATGACCTGAAAGTGCCTAGTGTGATATCACTTTCACATTCCCTCAAGTCATTGGATCATGTTTAAGCATCTACCTGTCAAAGTAAAAAACAGTGTTAAGGGCTCTATTTTCGCAAAAACAAGATTCATTTATACGGGAAAATTTATAATCTTGTATGTAATAATGTAATACAAGAAAGAAAAGGCTTCAGTTCGCTTAACTCTTTTTATGGTTACCGCAAACCACCTTTTCTTTCCACCTTTTCTCAACCCTATGTTTTCTCCATGTTTTATTTGATTCCTACGATTTTTAGCTTTGGGTAGTTTTAGGATTATCGAGTGTCATGGGTGTGTAGAAGTAATCCAGCAAAAACTTTTTTGTCGGCTTCTTTTCGCTAATATCTCCATTCACGAAGAAATTTTATTTTAGATTAAACGACAAAAAAGACAAATAAAAGGGTGATAGAATGAAACACCTTCAGTATTACTCAAAGATGTTTATTAAATAAATGATAATAGAAAAAAAAAGAGAAACCTTTGGAGGGCGAAAATCACCTACTCTGCTGCAAGGCCTATTAAGAAGTTCATGATTGAGCTAGCATTCTCTGCACTTTCACGCTGGATCCCACAATTCGCACACACGGAATATTGCAAGCTGTGACTTTTTCCCCAATACTTAATTTTGTAAGTTCCCTGCCAGTATTTTCCTCCGCATTCACAATCATCACCAGGAGACTCCATAAAATTAGTTTCCACTTGTCGTACTTGACCTACGACTTTGCGAAGATAAATACTGGGATTACTTATTTTGTGTATGCTTTCTGAATCAAATCTGGTTTCCAAAAATGTAATCTTACTTAGATAGGGATATTTTCCTGTATAATCAATGTGTAGCAATTCGGGAGTCAAAATTCCGTTCGTAACAAATATAAAATGAATATCCTCTAGATTATCTCCTTGGATTTGTCCCAAACTATCATTTAAGGCAATATCTCCTAGAAAATGAGCAACAAGTTCTTCAGACTCAACAGATTTCACAAAAGTCTTTTTACTCTTAGGATCTAATGTAAAAATATCTGCAATTTCTCCATTGATTAAGGGGAGGAGGGGTTTAATATCATTCCGTGAGGCCAAAGGAGTGGTCGTTCGTGATAATGCATGATGAGCAATTCGATGACTATTTGTTTTTAAATAATCTATTATTACTCTGAGATATAGAAATCGTTTACGGTCAGGGGAGGAGCTTCTGGCTTCAAACATTTGGATAAATTCCTTCTACGCATTCATCAAAACTTTTGTAATTTACACTTTTCAACATTTGTTTTTAATAAGTATGTCTAGTATTAGTCACTACATGCTCTCACTCATTCATTCCGTAGCATTTAGTACAGGTTTCAGGTTTCTGTTACCATTCAGGTTATTTACATGGCTATATCCCATTCATTAAAGCGTATCTTAGTTGTTGGCAGGGAGGTTGGGCCTATCGTCCAGTTACTTAAAGAAAGAATTCCTAAAGTATCAGTAGGAGCAGTTGACGTACTAGGCAACGAAGAAACTCGTATCTATGCTGATTGGAAGTTTTCGATTGAAAAGCAGTCCCCAGATACTTCAATTTTGCGAATTAAACATCGTTCTATTCTTGATCTTCTTTTAGAATTAACATTAGTTATGTTAGAGGATATAGAGTTCGACTTATTGATTCCTCTCTCTCCTTTTCAAACTGAACCTCAATATGTTTACAGGTTAACACGAGAGATAGAGGTTTCTGCTCCGAGTTATAAATTATTAGAGCAAGTAACTTCTGCTTATGCATTTTTAACGAATATTTCATCAAAGTTTCCTGAATTAATGCCTTTAAATCCTTTTATATCTGATTTAACTGAAGTTCAGCCAATTAACTACCCAGCTGTTTTTGTTTCTCAACATAAACTGTACCGCATATTTTCAGATAAACCAAATCCTTCTTTTGATTCATCAAATCAGTCTGGGTATCTTCTCCCAATCCCTCAAATTCACTGTGGATTCTTTTTAAGTTCTGCTCATCGTATAAGATTCCTTGGGCTACAAACCCTCTCCACTCCTCATGAACACGGATTTTTCTCAGATCACTTGGAGCAAAATGCGATGATTCCTTTTTCATTACCACCAGGGTTTGTTTACAAAAGAATTATCTCATACCTCTCTCAAATAATTAATCAATCAGGAATTGTTGGAATAATTACAATCTATTTTGGGCTATCGAAAAATGATATTTTCCCTATTTCATGTAACGTCTTACCTGACGAAACCTTTGACCTTTGGGAGAGAAGATCCCCAAAAACACTAGTTCCATTTCTTACATCACAAAAAGCTGATTACATTCCTCAACTTACCGCTTCTGTTTATGCTTTTAAACTTCCTATATTTTCTCATCGTTCTATCAGAGTGCCTCCCTTACCCAAAGGCCTTTGTACTCAACGAAACTTACCTAGCGTGATCTCACATCCAAAATACCCAGTTTGCGCTATTTCAGGTACATCTTCCTCACCATCTAGCGCACACAGGCTATTTTTGCAGAAAAAAAAAGAAATCCTAGAGATTATTCACGCCTAGAGTTTAGTTCACTGACCTTTTAATTTTAGAAATCTATACATTCCTATTTAGAATTCATTTTCATTTAGTCTTGACTTTAAACCATAAAATGGGATTTTTCTAGATAAGCTGATACAAATTGAGGGTGATTCTGAAAATTTGTTCTGATGGTCTAGAAATATTGAAGTTACAAAGACCTACGGATGTGGAGTTTTTTGTAGGGTTCTGATTAGAAGCTAATTCTCCTTTTTATGACTTAAATGCGAAAAAGAATTACATAGAAACCTCTATTAATCGTTTGAAAGCAAAAGAAAATGGAAACCTTTATGAATCATAATTTTTCCAGGACAATTAGGTGTTAAAGTGGTTGGAACTGATTCATCAGCTAGTTTTGTGAGAGACGCGTTCAAAAAATGCGGTCCTGAACTTGTTTTCCGATTCTTTGGAAGTAATGGTAAAGTAATAGCAACAATTTCAAATTTATCAGAACTAATATCTACATTACCCGAAATTCCAGCCACAATTGCTCAGTTTCATATCTTTCGTGAAACAACCCAAGGTCTTTTTGAATCAAAACAACTTAGTGGCCCAGTGGTCCGTTCAGATCTTGCCTTATGGATTAATTATGTTATAGGGGATGCAGAACTCTCTCGTAGAGTTTATGAAGTTGGAAAAGCGGAATCGAGTAATCCAGAAAATCTTAAGAAACGGGTTATTGAAATATTAAAACAACGAGAACAGGAATTAATAAATTTAATTCGTCCATCTTGAGATATTCCTAAAACAAAAATTACTAAATCACCTCTTTTCATATTCATACTACAATTCTTCTCAATGAAGTGGAAATTTAACACCAGAATAATTTATTCTTTTAATAAACTCAAATTATCATATTCGCCAAACTTTCAAAAAACACCAAGATTCTCTTGATACAACGATTTATTGACAAATGCGGTGTATTTATGTTCATTTTGCGACGAATATTTGGCATGGATCCTCAAAATGATTTTTCAAAAGCACGAATGGCGTTTGATCAAGGAAAATACTCCATAGCTTCTAAATTGTTTGAGAAGAGCTACAAGCGGTTCGATACTATTGATATGAGAATTATTTCTTTGGAAAATGCTGCAATAGCAGCAGAATACGCAGATATGTTTGAAAAATCGCTAGAATTGTACTATAACACCGTCCTTATTAAAATATCCTCGGGTCAAAAACCCAAAGGAGTCTTATCTGATATTGATAAAGCCGTACAAATGGCAAGACAGGGTGAGAAACTCTCTATTCCTATAAACAAGCTTATTTTCATGAAATTCATAATTTTCCTTTCTGAAAAAGAATTTGATCAGTTATCCGCCTTGTATAACAGATTAAACATTGATTCTACAGATGAATACCTTGAAGCTGTTGAAAGAACTTGGACATTGATTCACTCGAGTGAAACCTTAGAGAAAAAAGAACTACTCCCACAGATTGACCTCCCAAAAGAATTTCAGACCATTTTGGACGTAGCTGAAAAAGTTATGCAACGGTGTTCCTTATGTGAGATTGAATTGAAGACCAGTGGTCAATCTGAAGACATTACAAAAGGCACCGAATTTGATCTGTCTGCAACGCTGACATCACATGCAAATTTATCCATACAAAAAATAAATCTAAAAACAGGAACAAGAGGAAGACTGTTAACATCATCAATTCCTGACCTTCCATTAAAAATGAGCACGGGTGAAAACTATTCCATTATTTTCTCTCTCATTCCTAATCTGCCAGGAGAATGGTCGTTAGGTCCATTATCTCTGATCTATTCGATTTCAACCGAGTCAGGTGATTATCCAGTAACATCAGCTCCGATTTCTCTTATCGTTGAAGATGCAGCACCCGCTTTAAAGTTATCGATGAATTCTGAAACCATAGAAGAAGATTTGGAATACTTGATAACCATATATGCTGAGAATGTTGGAAAAACAGGGCTTCAAGATGTGAAAATTATTCCAGAAATCCCCGAAGGAATCAGAATCTATGAAGGAACCAGCGAGAAACATATCAGTACTTTAGGGGAAGGTGAATCATTTCAATATGAAATTCGTGTTCGTTTTGACCTAGAAAGAACTCACTTTTCAGGATATATAATTAAAGCAAATGGGTATATTGAGGGCGCAAAAAAACTTGCTAAATGTTCTATTAAGCTAGGAGGCAGCTAAAGGAAAATTCCTCTCCAGATAGAGGTTTTGAGTGACTGTTCCGTGATACCTAGGCTTTTATCGCGAACGATAAAAACAGCTCATTCCTGCTTCATAGAGTCGTGCCCAGGAGGACCAGGTCTTACCAACTCTCCACAAGTGTTTAACGTCTCTGGGGAACTCTCAGCGACGAATCCTATTGTTGTTTACTTTAGATTTTTATTTCAAATGATTGGTTTTCTCATTTGAAATTTGAAGTTCTGGTATTAGAAACCATTATTCATTTCTAACCTCCCTCGTTTCTTTGGCCAAAGAGTTACTAGGATTAGCCAGAAAAGCCTATAAAAGAGTCAACTATTAACAACCCTCTGTTACTTCTAATTATCCTCGTTTTGCTTCTAAAACTAATAGTCATTCATCTTAGCTTGATCGAAGACCGAGTCTTGCGATAAAAGTGGAATAAAAAGCAAAACAGTCTACAGATTCTTTTTCATTTAAAGTGATTGAGGAATGTACAATTCTATTTCTTAAATTTCTGAAGTGAGCTATTTTTTTCTCACTGGGAAGATCGAACCCATGATTTCGAAGTCTAGCTACTTGAAACTGAAAATCAGGTTTCGAATAAATAGGATTTAAAACTAATTGTTGAAATCGAGTGGATAGGAGATTTTTGACTGCTGCATCAGCTTTGATCACAAAAAGTTCATAGTTACTCTCCTTAAAAGCGTGTTTGGCTTGGTTCCAGAGAACTCGAACATAATTGATGTTTTTTAATGCCTGTTCTGGATCCAAACTCTTTGTAGCGAATTCTTTACGTGAGGATTCTTGGTAATTTTCAATAGTATAAGATATCCTGTTTATTACCTGACTGTAACTAAGAAAAGCGGAAATATTGACAAATAGCACAATAATTGTTATTATAATTGTCGGTACTATCAAAACGAACATTAATTCTAACGAATTGGAGATATCAAGAGGAAGAAAATGGATTGAAAAAAAAGTAAAACTTAGAAAATTCAAAATATCAAAGATGATTATCCCAATTAGGAAATATAGAAACCACTCTATTTTTCGATGAAGACGTTTCGCTACAACTAATGTTTCTTTTTCGGATGACTCAATAAGATTCAATAATCCAAATGTCTTGAAAGGGATGTTTGTAATTGGGATTAAAATGGATTTGTTAGGAACCTCTTTTATTTTGAAAATCCCGCTAAAACTATTCTTGAGAATTTTATAGGTATTCTGTAACGGCGAAGGAACAGACCACTGATTTATTCGATACCATTTTCCTTTCCAATCCAGATAAGTTAGATATCCTGGTATTGCGATTAATGTGACAAAACAAAGAAATATCGCAGGAAGAGTCCAAACGAATGGTCTGGATAAAACATATTCAAAATGAATGTAAAACAACCCTACTGCATTCGATTCAGGGGAGATCTTCAAATAGTATTTTCCAGCATCAATATTTGTCAAAGAGATATTGAACTCTTTATCAATAATTTGATTGTTTTCTTCAAAAGGATCTCTATGAATTCGATTTTGCTTACCTTCATCATAGATCTCGATTGTAGAGTCTTCTAGAATTTTTTTTTCAGGATCAGGCCCAAATACCCTTATAAATAAATTTGCTCTACTAGAATTTACCATAAACCAGAAATAATAAGGTTTTCTGGGAGAAAAAAGCTGATTGGATCGTATTGAAATAGTTTGATTATGAGGTAACCTTCCTGCAGTTTCAAAGCTATAAAATTCATCTTCAGAAATGAAAGAGATGTTATATTCCCCTAGTGAGGAAAAAGCCTCTGGATTATGTCCTATTACAATGAAGTAAACATCATCAAAATAAGCATTCCACGAATAGTTATAACTTCCTTCTATAATTGTGTCTGGAGGAGCCACTGGATTTTGGGAATGTCCTTGACGATAAATTGTGATTTTGGCTTTATGAAGAACACTTGGCTCTGATTCTTTCAAAAATAGGGTTCCATTTTGATTTCCTTTTAAATTAACTTTCCAATAATGATTTTCATGATCTATGGTGAAATTAGCCTGAGAAATTGAGCTCTTAACTTCTCGTGCAGCAATCTCATTATATCCTAATGGGGGAATACTTACTAGAATGCTATAGTTTAGATTTCCAATTTTAACAGGTCTTGTATCATCCACCTGTATTCTCCAATTTCCACTTATTAATGTTTTCCAAGCCCCTAAATATTTAGTCGGATGAATCGCTCTTTCGATCTCAGAAATTGCTCCTGAGGGATTATAGATCGTTACATTAAAATTAAAATCAGGATCGATAGAGAAATAACCTTCTTGTCCTTGAATAATTTCACGAAGTAGATACGTATGTGACGATGATTCATTAGTGAAGAATGCACTGAAGGGAATCCCACTTCTCAAAACTATATCCGAAGTGCTTGTTATCTTATTTTGGGGATCTATTATAATCTTTGAAGTTGAACTTCGGGGAAATGGAGAAGACCAGAGAACGAGGAAACTCAATGTGATAACACCAATCAGTAACATCTTGAGTTTATGGGACATAATTCTCATTGGTTGGACTCCATTGGAGGGGGTGTAAAAATATCAATTTGACTGTTAGTTGCTCTAGTCATTTTTCACCTGTATTGAGAATGACTATTCTGAATTGAATCAATTACCTATATTAACTATATTAACTATGAAGCTATAATATACAAGCTTTAAAAAAAGTAATCAATTTACCTTTTGATTAACTTAATATAGTTCTCTATTGATTATTCAACTAAAAGATTAAAACAAAATCCATTCTGAACAGAATCAGAATTCCTCACTTTTAAATAGTATTATTTGGGTTTGGAAAAAATTTGAGTCAGCGCATCCGTGTCTTCAAGAAAAGACTTCAAATTTCTCAGAAAAAATGGAATACAGTTCAAGGTCATTCATTAAGAACAGTAAATAACATATTAACCATCCTCTCAAGGTTAAATCTGACTCAACGTCCTGATGCCTTTTCAAAGACACTTTTAACTAAGTTTGCTGATATTCCAGAACGATTAGCTTATCATCTAGCCGAACTAATAAATAAAAGTATATCTGAGCTTTTTTCTTATATTGATCAATTAACTGATATTGTCAGAGAAATGAGGAAAATAGAGCGAACTTTTCGATTAGATTTCTCTGTGATGGCGAGAAAGCACGTGGTGGAAGCAACTGATACATGGCCTTATGATCTCGAGATCATAGAGCAAGCAGAAAGAACTATTCAAGAAATAGTTGATATGTACGAGACTGAACTTACACTCCGAAAGCAGCTCTTAATGGAAATTCAAGAATCAATTTCTTTACAGCCCGTAAAGATCACAACCTACTTGGTTCTCTGGACATCAGAAATTTACATTGAATCTACGCGGATACATGAACTTATTGAAGAATTCACCCACGTCGAAAAAGTGTGTGAGAGGGTGTTTCAACAGGATTCTTATAACTCGGTTCCTAAATCTCGATGATTATATTTGTCAAGCTATTTAGAATCTAATCCAAAATTTAGCTTGCATGAAAATTAGCTGATTTTAAAATGCTGTTAATTGAGCCATTATGGAATCCGTTGACTAGAAGGCCTTGAACTTTATCATTAACAGCATACTCAGGTTCTCCTTTCTCTAAAAGTCCTTTAACTAGATTCATGGATGCTTTTAAATCATTACGAGCACTCTCCTCAAATCCAGCTCTAAAAATTGCAACACCTCTTAATTGAGAATTATGTGGCCCAACTTGTGAGACAAAAACACATCTTTTATCTCCTGCAGTTAAATGGTCAGGTGTATGTCCAATCAGATCAGAGCTCATTGATTGAATAGCAGAAAAAAGACCTGTATAAAGACAAACTTCCTGTCCAGCAGGACGGTGACTTGCGAATAAGGGAAGACCACCATCATCGAAAACATAAATCTCAGAATCAGAAAAAATCTTGTTCAAAACCTTAAAACGCTCATCTTCATCAGAAGTCTCAGAAAAAAGCACGGGTTCCGTAGAATTTCTCTCACCTGAAGTTTCACATGAGGCTAGTTTCGGAATTACAGAATTAAGAAGGTCTATTGAGGTCGAATTGTGCATAATGCTACCTATCGGATGGGAATCAGTTAAAATAAGAACGATATTATAACCTGACACTTGGGAATCAATCACATTAGAGAAAACTATTTCGATTTCTTTTCCAAAGGTTTTGGCAATTTGTTTGGATGTTTCGTTCGTAGCTTTCAGGCTAAGTGATCCTACAGAAGTTATTGATACAAATATTATCTGTAATCTCTCAAGCTTTTCAGGCAAAGCAGAAACAAGTTTCTCACCAATTTGATCAATAGAATCTCCTATCGCATCATTCAAGTCCTTAGATGAGGAAATTCCATGATACATACACTCAGAATTACCAAAAATTCTAATTAAATTAGAAAATGACACTCCAAATCCAGAAGATGGAGTAAGTCCTGATATTATGCTATCTAAGAATATTAAAAACTCCCATCGACCTTTACTAAGAGAACAATCAAAATTAAAATAACATTCACCAAAAATTGCTTTTTGATCTTGTGATAAACCTTTTCCAGTATCAATAAATAAGGAGATAGAGCCAGAAAATTCGATAGAAGCTAAAATTGCTCCCATAACTTTGAAAATTCCGTCCTCCGAGGAATTAAATATAAATATTAGAAAATATGAATTCAAAAGACGATATATTTGAGGCATCATCGTTTCAGAATCAAAAATGACTACCTGATCACACATATCAGTTTTATATGAAGATTTTGTTGTTATAAACAGTTGAGGAAGACGAGCTTCATTTTTTGTCGCTAAATACTTTTTAATAATATCTAATTCGATTGTTAAATCCTCACCAATACACACTATCTTCCCACGAGGACGAAAATATTCCAATATTGAGTTTCGATCAGTTTGTGAGCTCAAAGCTGATTTCTCTTTCGTTTAATGGATTAAGCAATCCCCTTCTAATACTAACATGAGAAAGGGGATTTTCAGAAAACAGGGGATTATAATCTTTAACAATTACTTCAATACCCATATTATGTAGATTATACAAGTTTATCTACATGATTTCCATTCTAGTTGTGTTCACAAGTAGATGAGCTATCATAAAAGAACTAGAAACCTTTATGCAACCGTAAATTCTTTGTGTCAAACATCAATTATCTAGCATTAAAATATGGGGTTTTTAGAGTATTTACACAAACCACAATCAATTATTATGAGAAGAAACGCTATCAAACTATTGGAAGCATTATTGTAGTAAAATCACTTTTTTACAGGGATTGTATTCCTGCTTTTAAACACATAAAAAGGATAGCAGAATTCACAAAGTAATTCTCTTCTTCTTTAAAGCATATGGTAGGCTATAATGGCTTTTGAAATTGAAAAATGTGAAGGTTGGGGAAGAATGGGACTGGCATTCGGAAAAGATGGCTTTATCACACCAAATATAGTAATGTCATGCTTTTTTGATGATTTACCCCACTATTCCTTACAACCAATTAAATATCAAAAGAATGTAAATCAACCTGTTTCAAAATTTTGCAATCTAAAAACAAAAGAAGACACGAATCTTTCATTTTTTCCATCTTGTTTCACATATCCATCATTACAAATGCAAGGAAAATCCCTAGAGGATATTACCTGCTTTGATGACCTGTTTCCAGTTGATATAAATACAGTTTCCGGGTCAAGAGTATCTTTTCACCTTCTCCCTTGGGATTTACCTACAATTCACTTAGATCGATATGATATATACTTGGAAAAGCTTATTGAAATTGATGAATCAGAGTTAAATGATCAGACTAAATTGATGTTGAACTTTCCTTTAACACCAGAGATCCTTAATATTAAACTCCCACTTTTAAGATCTTCTACAATCGCTGCAGTGTGTCTAGGAGATCTTTCATCTTTATTAACTCATCCATCTCTTTTAATCAAATATTTAACTCGTGTTAAATCATGGACATCTCCTAATAAAATTTTGTACGCTCCTGCAATTCCTTTAAGCTACATCCCAATTCTAGTTTATCTTGGAATTGATTTTTTAGATCTGCTTTCTCTAGAGATGTATAAAGCGAATCCTGCAAAACAATCAAATTCAATTCTTGAGCAAAAGGCTACCATTGAATCGTTTATCCAAGTTCTTCAACTTACAAGAAGAGCTCTATCAGCATCAAAATTGAGGGACTTAACAAGAATTTTTGCAAACTCATATCCTCCTTTAAAGGCCTTATTGAGAATTAGCGATTCTCAGCTTCCCCTAGAAGAGGGAACTCCCCTTTATGCACGTACCCTTTATTGTACTGATGAAACGGATTTCACTCGTCCAGAAGTAACACGTTTTCGTGAACGAATAAGAACTCGATATTATCCATCACCGCATAGTACTGGCTTTATTTTTCTCCCCTGTTCAGCAAAAAAGCCATATTCACTGTCAAAATCGCATATTATATTTCAAAATGTAATTCGTCAATCTTTGAAAGGAAAACGTCATTCTGTTGAAAAAATTATCGTAACTAGCCCCTTAGGAGTAGTACCACACAATCTAGAATATTCTTTTCCAGCAGCACATTATGATATTCCAGTAACAGGTGACTGGAGTCAAATCGAGAGAAACTATCTAATCCAAGATCTCATAAGTTTATTAACCAAGCTCAAACCATCGATTCCTCTCGTAGGTTATGTTAATGGAGCAGAGCGAGAAATATTGGAAGAAGCTTGTAAACGAAAGAATCGTCCAATACTCATTTTTAATCAAAATGTAAAATCTTTAACCTCAAAGGAAGCATTAAAAGAGTTTTCGACCCTTCTTAAGGAAGCTTTTCTAGACGTTCCCACTACGCCTAGAATCCCCACTCAGCTCACATTTCTAAGAACAATAGCAGATTTCCAATTTGGAAAGGGAATTGGGTCATTTCTAATTCCTAACGATGTTCGAATTTATGGTCGAAAGGAGCGTGGCCTCCGAGTTCAGCTTGATGGTGAGCATCTTCTCACATTCCGTCCGGAAACAGGTTATTTAACTTTGTCTCTTATGGCGGGGAGACTTTTATTACACCAAACTTGTAATCTAGTCACGTTTGATGGTCAAAAGATTGAGGGTTCTACTATATTCGCAAAAGCCATAATTAGGGCAGATTCAGAGATTCGTCCAAATGATGAAGTTCTGGTGATTAATAAAGAAGGGGATTTATTAGCAGTTGGGGTCTCACGGCTTTCTGGAGATCTATTAGTCAAGATGGAATATGGAAAAGGAATAAATATTCGTCAAAAAGTGAAGTAAAGTGCCTCTGCAAAGGAACCCATTATTAGGGGAGAAAATTTTTGAACTCCGTCACGAATTTCTAAAAAAACGTGCCTCTGATTTTACGCCAAAGTTATGGAGTACTATTACAGAAACAAGACAGCACATTGTTATCGTAATGGTAGTACCAACTCGAGGATGCAGCTGGGCTTTTTCGGAAGCTGGAGGATGTTCTGTCTGTGGTTACATAAATGATTCTTCCTATGAGCAACCCATCCCAGAAGACAGAATTCTTAGAGAAATTGATAATTCTCTAAGTCAAGTTGACTCTAATAAACCCATTGAGTTTAAGCTGTATAATTCTGGTAGTTTTTTTGATAAAAAAGATGTTCCAGAGAAATTACGAATAAAAATTCTTGAAAAAATTAAGAATAATTCTGGCATCTTTAGATTAAGTGTTGAAAGTAGGCCAGAATTTCTCATAAATTATCTTAAAGTTATTAAAGAAATTCAAAAGATGTTAGAACCTATTCAACTAGAAATCGGAGTAGGTCTTGAAAGTTCGAACAACACTATCTTGAAAGATTGCTGGAACAAAGGATTTTCTATAGAAGACTATAAACAAAGTGTACAGATAGTTCGATCACTGAATATTCGATTAAAAAGTTATATTCTTATAAAACCTCCATTTTTAACAGAAAAAGAGGCAATTAATGATGCAATAAATTCAAGTCGTGATGCAATAACCATAGGGACTGATATAATTTCTTTCAATCCCTGCAATATACAAAATGGAACACTAGTCAACCATTTACACAAACGAGACCGTTACCAGCCTCCATGGATATGGTCTGTGTTATATATAGTAAAAACAATTCGAGACCAGTTCCCTAAAATCGAGATAATTTGCGAACCAACTGCAGGAGGAAAGCAACGAGGAACTCACAATTGCGGAAAATGCGATAAAACAGTAATTGACCTTATTAACAAGATTATTAATAAAGAAAAGATACCTGATGATCTTTCTAGAATCTGTTCTTGTTTCTTAAAATGGGAAGTTCTGGTAGGGACTCCAATTGAGACATTTCGTGTAAGAAATCTATCACGATTACGACGATTTGATCCTCTAAATGAGTAAATCCAGTTATTTCGAAGAGAAAAGAGTTTTAAAGAGCGCATCATTTCCCTCAAAAACATAATCTCTATCAATTGACTTCTCAAGTTCGTTTAATACTTTTTTAGATATTTTATTCAATTTTTTAGGAAACTTCACGATAATTCCTACGTGCATATCTCCTCTCTGGGAGCTATTTGGATATGGAGCACCTTTATTACGAAGTGTAATAATTTTTCCATGTTCTGTTCCAGGATCAATTTTAATTGTTTCTTTCCCATTTATGGTTGGAACTTCAACCTTTGTACCTAGAATAGCATCGATAAAACTGATAGGATATTCCATAAGAATATCAGAACCTTTTCTATAGAAAAACGGATGTTCATCTACTGAAATGACAAGAAAAAGATCTCCTGGTGGCCCTCCTAATTCTCCTAGTCTTCCCTCTCCTTGAATGACAACTCGCATGCCGCTGTCTACTCCTGCAGGAATATCAGCAGAAACTGTACGGAATTGCTTTACCTTCCCAATCCCATCACAAGTTTTACATTCAGCACCTTTAGGTGTATTTCTGCCTTCGCCATGACATTTAGGACATGTAGATATATTCACAATCTGACCAAATGCCGAACGTTGAATTCTTCGGATTTCTCCAGTTCCCTGGCATGTATTACAATCTGTCTGTGATTTTCCTTCTTTTACTTTCGTGCCATGACAAGTTGGACACTGCGCCCAATTAGGAACTTTGATTTTCTTTTTCAATCCATTCATTGCTTCATCAAAGGAAATCTCTAGGTTTAAGCGTACATCCTGCCCTCGTCTCGCTCTAGGACGAGATGTTCTGGCACGAGAGCCCCCACCAAAAGCACTGAATAAATCATCGAAAATCCCAAGGCCGCCAAAGAGATCATCAAAACTAATTCCAGAGAAATCTCTAAATGGGGTTCCTGACAATCCAGCATGACCAAAACGATCATAGGTAGCACGTTTGTCGTCTTCTGAAAGAATATCAAAAGCTTCAGCTACTTCTTTGAATTTCTCTTCAGCATCTGGATCTTCAGGGTTCATATCAGGATGATATTTCCTAGCAAGCTTACGAAATGCCTTTTTTATCGTTTTTAGATCAGCATCTCTTGCTACTCCTAAGACTTCGTAATAATCTCTTTGTGTCTTCTCGCTCAGCACAGTCACCTAGCTTTGATTTCTAATTTCTGAGATCGTTGTTTATTCATCGTCCACTATCTCATAATCAACATCAACAACTTCAGATTCATCTGTTCCGCCTGGAGCTCCTTGAAAACCTGATGGACCAGCCTGCTGAGCTTGGGTTTGAGCCTGTTGAGCTGCTTGTTGTGCATATAGTTTTTGAGCGAGTTCATGCGTAACTTTCTCCAATTCTTCACTTTGAGTTTTAATCTCAGAAATATTACCTGCTGTTAATGCATTTTTCACAGCTTCGATTTGTTTCTCAGCTCTTGAGCGCAAATCAGCTTCAACTTGGTCACCCAAATCTTTTATGAGTTTCTCAGATTGATATACTAATGAATCGGCCTTGTTACGTGTCTCTGCTTCTTCAAGTCGCTTTGCATCTTCTTCTTCATAATTCGAAGCTTCTTGAACCATCCGATCGAAATCCTTCTCTGTGAGTCCACTTTCACTCTTTATGGTTATCTGTTGCACATTACCAGTTCCAAGATCTTTTGCAGAGACATCGACAATTCCATTCGCATTAATATCGAAAGTTACTTCTATTTGCGGAATTCCTCGGGGAGCAGGAGGGATACCGACTAATTGAAAGCGACCTAGAGTAATATTATTTGATGCCATCTTACGTTCACCTTGTAATACATGAACCTCGACAGATGGCTGATTATCTGCCGCTGTAGAGAATATTTGGCTTTTTTTAGTGGGGATAGTAGTATTTCTTTCTATCAATCTTGTAAATACTCCACCTAATGTCTCTATACCAAGTGAAAGAGGAGTCACATCAAGTAACAACACATCTTTTACTTCCCCCATCAAGATACCTGCCTGAATTGCAGCACCTAGAGCAACACACTCATCAGGATTAATCTCCTTTGTTAACTCTTTGTTGAAGTAAGTTTTTAACGCAGATTGAACAGCAGGCACTCTAGTTGAACCACCTACAAGTAGTATTTTGTCAATATCAGAGGGTTGTAGTTTTGAATCTGCCATTGCTTGGCGAGTTGGGCCCATAGCAGCTTCAATCAGATCAGCTATCATTATCTCGAACTTAGAACGTGATAATGTAAGATTTAGGTGTTTGGGGCCCGTATTATCAGCATAAATGTATGGTAGATTTATATCAGCAGATGTTTTCTGTGATAGTTCAATTTTGGCTTGTTCGGCTGCATCCTGTAAGCGTTGCTTTGCCATTGGATCATTTGAGAGATCTAACCCGCTTTGTTTCTTGAATTCTTCGATCATCCAATCCATAATTCGTTGGTCAAAATCATCACCACCAAGACGATTATTCCCTGAAGTAGCCTTTACCTCGAAAACACCTTCTGATAATTCCAGGATTGAAACATCAAATGTACCTCCTCCCAAATCAAAGACTAAAACGGTTTGTTCTTCCTGTTTATCAATTCCATAAGCCAATGAGGCACTTGTTGGCTCATTGATAATTCGTAATACTTCTAGTCCTGCTATTCGTCCAGCGTCCTTGGTAGCTTGCCTCTGTGAGTCGGAAAAGTATGCTGGAACTGTGATAACAGCTTGTTTTATGGATTCGCCTAAATATGCCTCTGCGTCTCGTTTAAGTTTCTGGAGAATCATCGCACTGATCTCAGGTGGCTTGTAATCTTTTCCATCAATAGTCACAGTGTACGTAGTACCCATTTCTCTCTTTATGGACCGTACCGTACGTTCAGGGTTTGATACAGCCTGTCTTCTGGCTAAAATGCCTACTACTCGTTCTCCTTCCTTTGTAACCGTAACTACTGAAGGAGTGATTCTCTGTCCTTCTGCATTTGGAATAATCTTCGCTTTTCCGCCTTCTATAGTAGCAATAGCAGAAAAGGTCGTTCCTAAATCTATACCAATTGGTTTTGCCATATTATTTCTCACCATCTGTCTTTGTTTTGGCTATTACAACTTTTGTTGGACGTAATACTATAGAGTTCAACAAATATCCGATTTGAACTTCCTCTAGAATAATATCATCTTCAGTTTCCGAATCAGGTTTCACAAAAACAACTTCATGGAAGTTTGGATCGAATTTCTCCCCAATAGCTGGGATTTTTTTGATACCTTCGTTTTTTAAAATCGTCTTAAACTGTTTATGAACCGCGTGAAAACCATCAACTAGTGATTCATGAGTCGTTGACTTATCAATGGATATTTCAGCTTCTGCTTTTTCAAAGCTGTCAGCAAGATCGACAAGCTTAAGTAAAAGCCTTTCATTCGCTTGCTTCACAATCCTAGTTCGTTCTGTTCGTGTCCGTTTTTCCAAGTTTTCATAATCGGCTAAAGCACGCATGTAATTTTTCTGTGCTTTATCATACAGTTCATCTTTCTCTTCAAGCTGTTTGTAAACACGTTCTAGTTCATCAAACAGTTCTTTATTTGCGGCTCTTTCAGTTAAACCTGAGATTGATACTTGCTTAGTCTCAGTGTTCTGAGGAGTCTTATCTTCAGTTGTTTCGATCTGATAATCAATATCAACAATTTCTTCTTCGTTTTCATTAGAGTTCTTAGAGTTTTTTTGGCTCATTGTAGATACCTCATTCTGGTTTTACACTCAGTGTTGATTCTAACTTGTTCATTAAACGAATACCTTTTTTTGGTAGTAAGTGTTTTTCATGTAATCTCCGTAATGACGCTAAAAGTTCGGGCCGCTCAGTTTCGATTTCTTTTTGGATTAAATCAATGGTTATAGGAGCTGAACTTGAGAAAATAGTATAAGCAAGTTCTCTATCTTTCCGATGTGCGTCACCCTCAAGTTTCATTGAAATTGTTTCATTTAATTCGCCAGTAATCGTAAGTTTTCTGCTTATTAGAAATGTCTCGATAGATCCAAGTTGCTCAAGTACAGCATTTAATCTGCTAATTTTTTGCTCGAAGTCAATATCTCCTCTTTCTAATGCTTCCAATACGTTAATTGATAAATCCCTGCTTAGAGATTCGACATGATCAAGGGGAGATCGGGCTGAACGAGGTTCTCCGATTGATATCTCGAAAACATCGAAATTAAAAGAATGTTGGCTTAGAGTGATTCTTACTGTAAGATTTTTTTCGATACGATAGAGTTTTCTTGCCAGGCCTTTAGACCCTTCTACTAATTGATCTTGAACAATCCATCCCTTTTCTAATAAGCATTGAAGATGTCTTTGTATTGATTGCTGCGATTTTCCCAGTTCCTGCGCAAGTTGAAAGAGATATTTTGGTTCATGTGCAATTGAACGTAGAATTTCACGACGCGTATCGTTACTAATTAAGTCAAAAAATTCTTTTTCGTCCACAGGAAGGAAGGCTCCCTTGTAATTAATTCTATCTGTCTATAGAAGCGATAAAAGAATTACTTTAAATATATATCAGCTAACCTGTTAATATTAGCTATCCTGTTGACTATTTATTTCTTTTAAGAATGAGGTTGTCAATTACTATTATCACTACTAGGATAGTTAGCTGACTTGATAGCTAACCTGAAATTTCAGGTTATTCCTCTTCCTCTCTATCAGGGCTTGAATCAAGAAAATCAGGATTTTGTGTCATTAAAATTCTCATTTCTTCAATTGAAAGGGTTTTCTTTTTTGTTTGACTTAGCTTTTTACGGATTTTAGCACTTTGTTCCTCGAGCATTTCAGCAGTAGCTCTATCTCTTTCGACTTGGACTCGCTCCTTACGGATACGACTCTGCTCTCTGAGGATACTCGATTTTTCCCGAAGGATTTTATTTAATGCACGAAATTCCTCACGCAATCCTCGGATTTCCTCTACTTTTTCCAAGAACTCTTTATGTCTACGATCAGCTTCATCTTTTGCTCGCTTCCCTGCTTCATATAGTTCAGTCAATTGTTGATGCGATTTTTGTGATTTTTCGACTAATTCAGAGAAATCCTTCCAGCTATGATCAAGAAATCCTCGAAGATTATCTATCTCACGATTAAGCTCTTTTCGCGCTTTTAATTTCTCTTCTGATACGGATATTTCCCCTAATTGTTCCATCAGATTGTTAACTTGTTCTGTTAGCAGTCTTTCTTCTGCTATTCCCATAGAAGGAGTTGTCTGAATTTTCCAATCTAATTTGTCAATCCGCTTACGAATGCTTTTTGAATGTCTGATCTCTTTCTCATCAATGTCCATTGATTTAATTTCAGCATGTAATAACTTAACTTGCTCAATAAGCCCTTTCATTTCCTCAAGGACACTACGGCGAACCATTTTTAATTCTTGGATAGCACGATTGTTTTTATCTCGTAGCTCTTTAAGCTCCTTTACCTGAGCGAAATTTTCTGAAGCTACAGTATTTAGTTCATCTCTTTCCGTACGATTTTGATTGCGTTCTCGTTCCAGATTTCGAAGATTACTAAGTAATTGAGATTTCTGGTTTCGGAGTTGAATGATTTCATCTTTCAAAATCCTAAGGTCATGAACTTCAAAGGCCTTGGCCATATACAACACACCATTAGGAATTAAATAAGCAGTGATTAATAATTTTGTGAGAATGTCAGCAGAAAAATCCTACAAACCGTATGTTAAGGAAAAAAAACCCAATATAAAATATCTTTGATTGAATCTAATTCGGGTTTCAAAAAAAATAATTAAGTCTTTGAGTTAATGAACTGCCTACCGCTAAAGGAAATGGGCTTCCTCATTCACCAACAGTACTTGCTCGGACAAATGGAATCTGATCTAGCCGATTGATTAATTCAGTCTTCGTCTGAGCAGTGGTACTTGTCTCCCGAGGCGTAACTTTGATGTGTTCCGCACCTAGCTCATTATTCAAATAAGAATGATTATTTTTAAGAAGCCCGATCTTTTCAATGCTTTTTGAGGCATTATAATTTCGGTCCATTATTAATGAACAGGATAGACATTTAAAAGTACGATTTAATCATTCAAATTGGTCTTTCAGAATCGTTCCACAGTTATGGCAACATTTGGTGGTAGCAGTCCACTGACCCACTGGACATGGTGTCAAGGCTTTTTTCTCTAAAGTTCTGAGTAATGCACCAAGGTTCGTGTTCAATATCTTGCTTCCCCACAAGCGTTGCCAATTTTTGATGGGATCTTCCTGATAACAGATCAACTGATAACTGGTTGTAAGTATATGAGTTATTTTGTTGAAAGATATCTTCACTCGCAAGAATGGCGTTACTAAACCATTTAGCTTGAAGAAAGAGTTGTTGTGAATGGTGGAGTGCCTGCTTAGAGAGTTTAGATTTATCAACTTTGACTTGAAAGACACGAAAAAGTTGGTGTTTCCGTTTTTCACGCGTAGCTTTAAGTAAGGCTCTTATTTGTTCATTTTTCTGGAACTGGTGACCTTGTTGGGATGAGGAACCGATGGTCAAGAAGTAAACACCAATAGTATCCTTAGAATTATTCGATATCTACTCTTATGAAGATCTCCTCAGATTAAAAAACTTTATAAGACCGCTTTAGAAATTAAAGTACTCATTTTACTTTGTTTTCATGCCTAAATAGGATTAACAACTTTCCCTACACGTTTTCATGGGTGTGATTTATGTATGAACATAATAAGAGCAATTTGTCTCACAGGTCACACAATTGAGCCATCATACTCCATCAAAGGTAAGATTGATTTATTCCAGTAAAAATTGCATAATTTGTATTAAAAGATACCAAAAACTCCTTATCATTGATCTAAAACTTGTTAAGTACTAAATTTTGTCAACACAAGATCTTTAATAGGAAAAAATTAATTAAATTTGTATTTGTGGAATTATCATGACATTTGATGCTATGGGAGTAATTTTTGATTTGGACGGAACATTAATTGATTCAATGAGGAGTTTTTACACTTTGGTTGTTGATAATCTTAAACGAAGAAATATTGAAGTTTCAGAAGAAGCTTTAAAAAAAGTTGGTAGTGAATTATTAAAGGAATTTCAAACACCACCCTCTGGGCAAGGATTAAAACTTGTTATTAACTTGTTTTGGAGAATTGGCAGAAAATTTGGGCTTTCAAGATTCAAAGCAATAGGTTTTACTTTTGATTGTGTTTCAAAAGCGAGGAAAGTGTACCATTCAGCTCCATTATTTCCAGATACGAAAAAAACACTGTCTCAGCTTCAAGAAGCTGGATATCAGCTTGGTATATTTACAATGGCCTCACGAAAACAGCTAAAAGAGAGCTTAATAAAGCATAATATTGCTCAATTTTTTAATTCTAAAGGATTAATTTCACGCGATGATGTTAAGCGAGCAAAACCAGATCCTGAGGGGGTTCTACTAGCTCTTAAACATTGTTCAATTCATCCTTCAAAGGGATATTTTATTGGAGATCTACCTATCGATATAATTGCAGGAAATAATGCTGGAACAACTACTATTGGATTGACTACAGGACTTTTAAACAAAAAAACGTTCCAGCAATATTGTCAACCTACTATCATTCTTGACTCTTTAGATCAAGCAACAGACTGGATCCTATACAAAAAAGTATATAATTCTCTTAATTCATAATTTCGATATTAATTTCTAGTAAATCCAAGTACCAAAGTATAATTATTCAAGATCTCAAACAAATAGAAACCAAAGCAAAAACTAATTAATATCCTATTCTTATCTTAGGAGTTTTAAAAATGACTAGTTTATTTTCAGACGAGGTTTTCGCTCGTATGAGTGAGTTAGGTAAGTCAGTAGAGCCCGAAATGCGGAAATTTCTCTTAAAAGGAGTTCAGTCAGAATTTCAAGACTTAATAATGTGGCAAACAGAGACTGGGGGGAAAAGGTTGCGACCTGCATTAACCATTGTGTTTGCTCAAGCCTTCGGAGCATCTCCAGAGGCACAGGAGGTATTAGCAGCTGCTGCGGGAATAGAACTGATTCATAGCTATTCTCTAATATTAGATGACATAATTGATCGTGGGGAACTGCGACGTGGTAAACCTACGGTACGGACGAAATATGGGGATGAATTCGCTATTCTATCAGCTATTATTCATCGTGAAGCCATTTATGAAGCCGCTAAAGCAACTGGGAAATTTGTTAATGATACTATTACTATATATTCTGAAGCCATCCGAGAGTTAGTTGAGGGAGAACGGTTAGACATCCTTTTCGAGCAAAATGATCAAAGAGTACATGAATATTTCCTATCTAATCGTTATCATACAGTTACATTAGAGGACTATAAAGAAATGATTGCTGGAAAAACGGCCTCGCTGCTCGCAGCTGCATGTAAACTCGGTGCTGTTGTTGGAGGGGCATCTTTTGATGAACAAGGGGCTGCTAGAAAATTTGGTTGGGCAACAGGTATTGCATTTCAAATTGCTGACGATTACCTTGATATTTTTGCTGTTTCAGACAAATTTGGGAAAGTAGTTTATAAAGATATTATTGAACAAAAATTAGGAAATTTTGTGTGTTTACAAGCAATAAAAACGCTTAATGAGGATGAAGCAAAATTATTTCAGGACTACTTACGAGATTCCACTCTTTCAGATGCAGATCGAATCAACAAATGTGTTCCACTGATAGAAAAGGCAAACGTGAAAGATACTGTGATGAAAGAGGCTGAAAAATGGGCCCAAAAAGCTAAGATGACTTTGAAAACAGTTAATTTTAAGGAAGAAACAAATAAAACCATTCTAGAAAAATTAGCTGAATTTACTGTAAGAAGAGCCTTTTAACGAATACAAGAAAGTAAAGATATCATTTTTTCAGAGATTGCTTTTCAAAAAGTTCAGCTATATCATCAAGCTCTTCTAGCCCAGTTTTCAGGACACTGTTAAGCTCTTTAATCTTTTTCTCCAAAAATTGGATAGTTTTTGTATTATCTTTTTGCGAAAGCTCTTTACTGCAAGTGGTACAAATAAATCCAAGTTCAAATGCATCAGAAAAAGGAACAGGAGTGTGTCCTTCATCGCAAACATATAACAGATTTCTTTGTTCATAATCTAAGCGTTGACGTAATTTTTTGATTGATTGCTTTCGCCTGCTGGCGATAAGGTCAAGTATTCTTTCATAAATTGGACTCCAATAATATACGAAGTAACCTGTTTCTCTATCCCTAACCCGACGATAACGAGCTAAAGACCGTTCATTTAACTTATATAATGATTTTCGAACTTCTTTTAACGCAATTCGTGGAATCTCTTGTGTTTCATCTTCATTTAAAGCTTCGTGAGCCTGTTCTATCTCTTCATTAAGAATGTTAACCATCTCTTCGTCAATTATCTCTTTACGATCAAGAAGTACATTAAGAACTTTAACTGTTGTTTTATCTGTTAATTTTAGCATGATATCATTAAGTTGAGAATAAGACAACAACGGCACCTTATGGTACGATTAGGACGTAGAGAATAGATTAATTAAAAGTTTTCTAATTCTTTTAGCGCTGCCATGATTGATTGAGATTCTGGTTTTTTTATCTTAACTGCAGAAGGTTCTGTAATCTTATCCATTAGAGAGGATAAAGATTCAGAGGATTCCTTCATCCGCACACGAATCAATCCTAGTTGAGCATCTGGTTCAGCCACAACAACCAAAATTCCCCGCTCACCACTCTGCGCGGTTAGAATCTTACCATCATTAAATTCAGCAAGCATAATTCCTAGCTCTCCTAATGTGAGAGCACTCCCTTGTTCCGCTGCTCCACAAAATACAGCAGAGGCAATTGCTCCAATACTTTCGAGATCAAAAGATCCCATGGTTTCTGAAACTAACAGTCTAGAAGCTCGTGCGATTGTCAATCCAGTTCTGTCACCTAATAAAGTGACTTTAATAGACGTATCGCTCTTCAATAATCGAGTGAGTTCCCGGTGTATTTCGTCTCTTTGCACCATACGGTCTTCACCTAACTTTCAATTCGCACTTCAACATATATTACTTTTTAATCTTGTGATTTTAATTCTTCTCTAATTTTTATTCAGGTTATTAAAATTAATAAAAATGTATCCAATTATATTCACACGAGGTCATCAACTAGCTCGTTACCGCAGCTAACCTCTATCGTGTGGGATGTAACCCGACACCCTCTATCCTGTCAGCTTCAACAGCGTTCAGGAGTGCTTTTTTCAGAATATTATACTCACCATTCACATCAGCAGTAATAATAGTGCCTTTCTGAGATTTGAATAGCCCTCTAGTCATTCTTCTGCCTAGATATTGACAATGGTGTTCGATTGACTCGTTATCTAAGAAAGAACACTTGCTGGAGTGGTTTTCTTCCTGTTTAATGACCGTTATTCCCTGTTCTTCCGCTTTATATTCTAATTGTTGAATTAGCCTATGATGAGGAAGAGAAACAAAATTCTGGGTATTACTTTTACCCATCTGGCAGTTTTGTTTCCAATCGGGATTGTACCCAATAATTACTGTTCCAATGTCATTCAATACACAGTACTCAATAATTTTTCTACTATTCTTGTGAAAATAGTCATTAACTTTCTTATTGCGTTTATGGGTCAATTTTTTTATGGTTATCCCTGTTGTTATTCCCTGACGGTCATATGTTGATTGAATCTTTGCTCTTTTTTTATTATAATACAACAATCACAATAACTAGGGCAATTACTGACCCTGCTAATAAGGCTAATAATGTTCTGTTTTGAGTTAACTTTCGAGAAATTTTCCCTAGCGTAGATTGAACTTTTTGTAGTTTTGAGTCAACTTCAGTAATTTTTTCATCAATTTTATCAATTTTGACTCCCTGTTCATCAAGTCTTCGAGTTAAAGTAGTTAAGCTTTGAGAGATTTGATTTAATTGAACGTTCATCTGATCCATTGACGTTAAAAAAGAATTTTCCAAAATTTGAAGCCGTTCTTCTAACGTACCGACATTTTGAGATGTAACGGCCTCCCCAGGGTAAGCTAACTCATAGATACGATTTCCCATTTCATCACTTGCAGGTGGGGCCGCTTTTAAATCCATTGAATCAATAGATTCACCTATCTTGGCCAAATTTCCCCGTAATAACTGCATTTTTCGCTTACTTTCTTTTATCTCCGTTATTTTTTCATTTTGTTGACGTAATCTACTTGGTTGGATGAATTTAGGCATTGATCCTAAGATCTTCGATGAAAAGGAGCGTTTTTCGATAACTTGTTCGGAATATCCGCCAGTCATGTCATCTGCCATCTCCTCCATAGATTCAAGGACTGATTCAAGGTCATGGATGAATCCTACAATGAGTTCCTTCTCACTTGGTTCTTCAGTCTTTTTAAACCATTTTCCTAATCTTTTCGTTATAACGGACAAATTATAGTCTCCAGTATATGTTTTTCAGGAAATTAATCGGCTTAATTGTAGAGTTTTAACCATAATTCCTAGTTTATGATCTTCATATTGAAGTAAATCAAATTATTTAATATTACTTCCTAAATGATTTTTCTTATGAACTACCACCAGCTAAAGCAGGTGGCTTCCTACGAGTTCGCCAAACCCATTACCAACAAGATAAGCTGGAAGTTTCGTTTTACCATTGACTGTGTATCGTAGATTATCAAGTGACTGTGAACTTCCATGTGAGAGTTACCATGCAACCAACTTGAGATTTTTTTTGTTCAATACTTTATATAAGCCTTCTTAGCCTCTTCTTCCAACTTAAATAGCAATCATTTCTTCTTTTAACCTTTTTAATTCTATTATTCTTTGTCTCCCCTTTTTATTCTCTTTGAGATAATTTTTGCCTCACCACTTATCCCCCACCTTTCAGGTCATATTTGGTTAACACGGGGAAGAAAGGTGTATTCAGGGATGACGAAGTACTGTAAAGGAAGGGGTTGTATTCTTATACCTAAAAGTTTCTAGAAGAAACGAATATAATTTGGTCAAGAAAGAAATCATACATCCCCTTTTAATTACCTAAGAAGATTAATCTTTCAAAGGTAAATTTCCCTCATTTCCATGTTAGATATTCCTAAATTCGGTTGGTCTCTGTATCAGGAAATAATCTAAGGCCAGTAAATAACCTCCAGATGAGGCAGATGGTTTCCTATGTGTTCTTAGAAGCCAAAAATAATCCCATAATAGAATACAAATAGGAACCATCGTTTTATCATTCAAATTAATCAAAATAATCACATTTCATTAGAAAATTAAACTTTAAAAAGGTGTTTTCAATACTAGGAAGGAATATTTGTGCAAAATGCAGACAGAGCTCTAATACTTTCAAATGCAAGTGAGATTGTCACACTTAAATCTGGAACTTATTCATCACACTTACGAATGAGTGATCTAGAGGTAATTTTAATCAAGAATGGATCTCTGGTTATCCAAAATGGGATTATCTCGGATATTCTAGATTATCCCATTTCTAAGTCAAATAGTCCTATATCAGAACCTTCTATTGTGGATGTAACTGGAAAAACAATAATCCCTGGTTTTGTTGATTCTCACACCCACCTTTCTTTTGCAGGAGACCGTGAGGATGAATTAGAGATGAAATTGCAGGGTAAATCCTATCTCGAAATCTTAAAACAAGGAGGTGGGATCATGAAAACAGTTAAAGCCACTAGAGCAGCTAGCTTGAAAAAACTAGTAGAAAGAGGTGAAGAGAACGCTAACATTATGCTTAAACATGGAACTACAACCATTGAGGCAAAGAGTGGTTACGGTCTTGATATTGAAAGCGAGATAAAGCAATTAAGGGCATTTCAAAAATTGAACAATGTAAGTTACACCTCAATAATACCAACATATTTAGGTGCTCATGCTCTTCCACCTGAATTTTCAAACAATAAAGAGAAATATATTGATCTGATAATTGAAGAGGGAATTCCTCAAATATCAAAAAGCCATTTAGCTACATTTATTGATGTTTTTTGTGAGAAAGGGGTTTTCTCAATAGATGAAAGCCGTAATATCCTTTTAGCAGGAAAGAAGAATGGTCTACAGCCAAAAATTCATGCAGATGAAATTGTTCGAACAGGGGGAGCCCAACTCGCTGCAGAAGTTGGAGCAATTTCAGCAGATCATTTATTAACAACTGATGATGATGGATTCAGTGCTCTCGCAGAAGCAGGAGTCATTCCAGTACTATTACCTGGAACTCCTTTTTCTCTTATGAAAAATGAGTATCCACCAGCTCGTCGAATGATTGATGAATTTGATCTCCCTGTAGCTCTAGCAACTGATCTGAATCCAAATTGTTTTTGCCACTCTATGCTTCAAATCATCACACTAGCTTGTTTCACCATGCGAATGACACCTACAGAAGTTTTAATTGCTTCAACTTTTAATTCTGCTGCAGCTATTGGACTTCAACGGAATATTGGAAGTATAGAGGTAGGAAAGCAGGCTGATTTAGTGGTACTCAATGCAGGCAATAGTATGTATATTCCTTACAAATTTGGAACTGCCAGTTTGATCGATATGGTCATAAAGAACGGTGAAATAGTAGCAGCGAATACTCCAGCCCTAGTTTCATTAAATAACTGTTTAAAATCGCCTAATTCGGATTAATTCGGCGCAGGCATTTATATCGGGAGATAATTCACGATCCTCAGACAATTTTGGAATGACTTTCCGAATCTTCTGATATACTTCTAAGGTTGTAGGAGCAAGTTGATCCTGAATTTCAGCTAAATCTATTGCCTGTGACACACACAATAGTTCAATGGCTAGAATAAAATTTACATGTTCAACAATTTTCCGAGTATGAGTTGCAGCGATAGTCCCCATACTTACATGATCTTCTTGATTGGCAGATACAGGGATTGAATCAACTGAGGATGGAAATGCCAACTGTTTATTTTCAGAGACCAAAGAAGCAGCAGTATATTGAGCAATCATGAATCCAGAGTTTATTCCACTTTCAAGAGATAGAAATGCTGGTAATCCACTAAGAGTAGGGTTCAACAGTCGTTCAATCCGCCGCTCGGAGATATTACCAAGCTCCGCAACTGCAATACCTAGGAAGTCCATAACTAAAGCTATAGGCTGGCCATGAAAGTTCCCACCGCTAAGGATTTTATCTGAAGAAAATATAAGAGGATTATCAGTCGAGGAGTTCATCTCAGTTTCTATAATTCGTTTAACATATCTAATTGTGTCTAAAGTAGCCCCATGCACCACTGGTGCACAACGTAGGGAATAACTATCTTGATAAGCAATATTTTCACGAATCCGCTTACTTCCCTTTAAATATTCAAGAATTGCCTTAGCTGCATCTATCTGTCCTTCGTGTGGTCGTGCTTGATGGATTCTCGGATTTAATGCATCAATATTGGCTCGATGTACCTCCATACTCATACTAGTTGCAAGGTTAGCTATTTTGACTAGATACTCTGCATCTGCTACCGCTATTGCTGCTATTGAAGTCATTGCTTGAGTTCCATTAAGGAGTGCGAGCCCCTCTTTAGCAGATAGTTCTACAGGTGATAATCCAGCTATTTCTAAAGCTTGAAGTCCAGATACTCGTGTTTCTCCATGGTAAGCACAACCCCTACCGATTAATACTAAAGCTAGGTGTGCTAAAGGAGCTAGATCTCCACTTGCGCCCAAACTTCCCTGTGAGGGTACAACAGGTGTTATGTCGTTATTTAAGAGATTTAAGATAAGAGAAACTACCTTTAAGCGGATACCAGAGTGTCCTCGAGCAAATTTGTTTACCTGAAGCAACATCATGCCTCTTACAACTTCACGGGATAATTCTGGACCTACTCCAGCAGCGTGACTGATTATTAAGTTATTTTGAAGTTTTTGTGCGTCTTGAGGTGAAATCGTAGTGTTTTGGAGATATCCAAATCCTGTAGTCACGCCATAAACCCTCCGTTTTTCTTTCAATATATCTTGTACAATCTTAGAAGCCTGATTGATCCTTTTTTTGGCTTCATTTGATATTGTAACTACTATTTCATTACGAGCAACGGCAACCATGTTCAAAATAAATAGTGTATCTCCATTTAGCTCAACCATCGGTTTATCCATCTTTATCACGAAACAATAATGAATAGAAAGCGGAAGATTAGGAAAATTTTTATCAATTTCAATAACCTAAGAAGTATCATTCAACCTAAAATAGATCAATAGTAACTGTGTCTAATGGTGGGTAAAGTTCTATCTGAGTTCGTTCCTTTACCAATTGAATAAGTTCCAGATATAGATCTTTATATTTCATGGTCTTTAGCGTAGTTTTTCCTGGTACTATAATCTTATTCGTATCAGCCATTTGTAGAGCTTTATTGTATCCTGCAGCAGCATGGCGTAAAATGGCAGACATTGGATCCCAAGTTAATACTCGAAAGATCATGTCTTGAGACATACGAGTTCCATCAGCGACACAAACCTGACCAGAATGAAGTGAATACCCCACGCCAACACCACCCCCACCATGATAACTCGTCCATGTTGCACCACAAAGAGAGTTACCTAATAAGTTTAACACCGGAAAATCTCCTATAGCATCCGATCCGTCCTTCATTCCTTCCGTCTCTCGGTATGGACTCGCCACGGAACCTCCATCTAGGTGATCTCGTCCAATTATTACCGGAGCCTTAATTATGCTATCAGAATAAAGCTTATTCAAGAGCATGCCAAAAGCAGCTCTACCCTTATATCCTGCCCAGAAAACTCGCGCAGGTAATCCACCCTCGAATGGAATATATTTAGAAGCTAAATCTAACCAATTTATCAACATCGGGTCATCGTAAAATAACAGTTTAGCAAATTTATCTGAAACATGAATATCTTCTGGATCATTTGAGAGTGCTGCCCACCGAAATGGGCCTTTTCCCTCACAAAAGAGAGGTCGAATATAGTTTGGTACAAATCCAGAGAAATTGAACGCTTTTGAGAGCCCTGCATTGTGTGCTTGGGCACGAATATTATTCCCATAATCAAATGTCTCAGCACCTCTCTCTTGTAAAGTTAACATTGCTTGTACATGTCGTTTAACTGTCTCAAAAGCTCGTTTTTTGTACTGGGTAGGATCTGTTTTTCTAAGAGCTAATGCTTCTGAATAGGTCATTTCACTTGGAACATATCCGTTGAGCATATCATGAGCTGATGTCTGATCGGTTATAACATGAGGAGTGATTTTCTGCGTAATAAGATATTCCAAGAGGTCGACGGCATTACACAAAACACCTATCGAGGTAGGTTCACCTTTTTCCACAGATTGTCGTGCTAATTGGATACCATCTGTAATTGATTCTATTTTTTTGTCTAAATAGGGAGAACTTTTATTTCGGCCCTGATAATATACTCGATCTAGATTTTCAGGATCAATTTCTGCAACCAAAGAAGTTTTACCAGCCATTTTAATAGCCAAAGGTTGAGCTCCTCCCATTAAACCTAAACCTGCTGTTACAACAAGATTTTGTTCAAAATTTGAAAGATTAGAAAAATGTTCCTTAGATTCAGCTGTTTTTATTGCTGCAACGACAGTTTCATAAGTTCCCTGAATAATTCCTTGGAGACCAATAAAAATCCAGCTTCCTGCGGTCATTTGTCCGTAAACCGTTAATCCCGCATCAACCATCTCTTGGAAAGATTGAATCCAATTTGGAACAATCACTGAATTGGTGATTACACAACGAGGGGCAAGAGGATGAGTGATTGTTTTACCATAAGGAACCCCCGATTGCATGAACAGAGTTTCATTCGGCTTTAAAGTTTTAAGCAGTTCTATTGTATTGTAATAAGCTTGCCAGTTACGCATTGCTTTCCCACTTCCTCCATAAATGAAGAATGTTTCCCAGTTTTTTCCATTGTGGAGGTTTGAAATAATTGCTCGGATTATTCCCTCGGTTTGCCATCCAGCAACTGTTGATGAATGAAGTGCTTCCTTTCCAGTAGGTAATTCTGGGATTTCTCCTGGTTTTAAATCTAATCGTAATCTTTCTATCTCGCTAAGCTTGTGAAATCCCTCTTGGATTTCATTCAATCGTGTTCTTTTCATATAATGAACTCCATATCACAGTTAATAGAAAAAACCTTCCACAGTATACTCTTCATCTAAATTTCCAGAACCTCATTCCCCTTATAAAAAGGCTATCCTCAAGTTAAGATCATTCGTCATCAATAAAGGAAAAAAGTGGAAACCTTCCAAGTGAAAGAAAATGGTAGTTTATCCTTTTCTTAACTCTGAAACGAGAATATCACGAATGACCATTTGGATAGGTTGAATGATCCGTTGTACTGGTTGAGGGCGTTGTTTAGGATTCCATTCCCCTTTCCCCCATGCCTCTCTTAAGGCTCCTAACGCTTCTAGACAACTTACTTCAAAGGTACTAGCAAAAGTGTCCCGTAATGTGTCAGAAACCCCAGCTTCTAACATTAGCTTACCTACGTCAGCAGCGGAAATGCGAGTATCGACTGGGAGATCCATCTTATTCAGCATTATAGCCATCTTAACTTCACGACTATAGAGTTTATCGCCTAATATTTGGAACAGTTCAGTAAGGCTATCCTTATTTTCCTCCCAACGAGCTTTTTCTGAATCCATTACGACAATAAGTCCATGGAGCCCGTTCACAACGATTTTTCTCATCGATTTAAAACGATCTTGGCCTGGGGTCGTAAAAAGGTGATATTTAAACCCTCTTCCTGGACCTGTACCGAGGCCAAACGTTGCTTGATCAAAACCAATAGTTCGTTCAGTTGCTTTATCCTCGAGTTTCAAAAAGTTATAAACGCTTTCAGGATCCTCTTTTTTCTTAATGGCATGAAATAAGCTGAGTGCAGTGGTTTTTCCAGCTAATGTAGGGCCCCAAAACACGATTTTAATACCTTTTTGAGCCTCTTCAAAAACAAGTTCTTCTTCTTGACTCAATGGATCTTCCTCGTTAAAATTGCTTATCCGTAACGAAGAATATTAACCTTTCAAGTTCGTAAAATGCCAGAGAAAGTTAATAATACGCGACTCCAAGCTAACAAGTACATCTCCCTCATCATTATTATATATTTTATTCTAAATTACAACTCCCTTCATTATATTAGAAATCGTAGTAATAGAATACATAGAGAAAACAAACTTCTCTGTATCTTTCGATTTCTTTTTTAATAGCTATTTTAAACCGAAGAGGTTTTTATTAATCCTAAAAGGATTTGTATATGTTTCTTATTTATCATATGTATGTTATCTTCGTTGAGAGCCCCTATCAATCTTGGATTGATTACAGGGGTTTCATAGGAACGCCCAAGGAAACTCCCGAATTTATTCGGGAGATGAATTGGGAGAAAAACTATTTTAAGCGTTGAGAGGAAATATAGTGCTCAATAGTCGAAGGAGAAACGGTACCAGCGGTAAGTATTATTATCATGAAATGTCAAACAGCTTTAAACCAAATTCACAATTATGTGGAGAAATAGAATGACCGACAATTTTGATGTGATTGCGGTTTCTCCTCACCCTGACGATGCAGAGATTGGATGTGGTGGTACCTTAATCCAACTTGCTGAATTAGGATACCGTGTAGGAATCATCGATTTAACAGATGGAGAACCAACGCCTTTTAATGATAATCCCGAAATTCGGATTAAGGAGTCTTTAGAAGCAGCTAGAATTTTAGGAATTGAGAGAATCCTACTCAATCTCCCTAATCGTCGCCTTATGGATAGCATTGACGCACGATTAACTCTAGCCAAAGCTTTCCGCCAAACAAAGCCGAAAATAGTGATAGGAATGCAGGGAATGACTCCTAGAGCATCACCTGACCATTATCAAAGCCAGCTCATCTTTGATGCAGCGATTTTTTATAGTCGATTATCTAAGTGGAATCATCGTTTTGATGATCTTCCTTCGTGGAGAATTGAACACGCATTTTACTACTACACTGCCCGAGAATTGATCCAAACAAATTTACCTCTTCAGTTCATAATAGATATCAGTAAACAATTTGAAAGAAAAAAACAAGCATTATTAGCCTATAAATCACAGTTTAGAGCTCATTCTTCTTATAACCCTCCAATTGTTGATTGGATAGAAGGAATGGGACGTTATTTTGGATCTTTAATCAATAAAAAATATGGTGAGATCTTTTACGGAGTGAGAATTTTAGATCTTAATCTCTTTCAATATTTCCTTTCACAACAGTGAATTAAGAGGAAATTAATTAGAAAAATTTTATTCGTCACCATGATCCCTTGCTACTTTAGCTGCAAATAAAGCGTATTCCAAGAAATCTTGAGGTTCCAATCGTTCAATGGATTCCTTTAAAGCCGTTAATATTTGATCTCTCTCATTTTCATTTGCGAAAGTTGACTGAGATAGGCATTTTGAGTAAAATATCGCGGAATTCTGGAATTCACCTAATTCGTAGAGTCCATCAGCTAAAGTTCTGTGTTCTTCCGGCGGATTAATTCGTGTCTCCGAAGTTAATTTGTCAAGTAATGATGCATAATGTTTTAGAGCAATTATAGCGCAACGGAGTCCCTCTATAACGGCATGTTTTGCCAATCTATCACAAATTGTTGTACGGAGTTTTATTATTGTATTACTATCTGTCATTTTGCGAGGTTTAAGAAAAACTAATTTTTTATTAACAAGCCAATATTGAGGAACCTCATATCCTTGTATCGGATCGGCAAATCGTTGAAGTATCCGAGATTTCACACCATATTCTGCTAAATCTTTAACATTTGCGTCTAAGCCAAGGACATCAGTAATTCCGAACTCTCTCATTTTGGCAGAATAGAAAGAACGCAGATAGCTATAAAAATCAAAATTATGAGGATAAACCTCTTTTACATAATCTAAGACTATTTCTTGAAATTTGAGAAAACCTGATGGTTCCATTAATTGGAATAATTGGATTTCTGAACCATGAACAACCGCTACTGAGATCACTTGACCTTTTGGTCCGTCTGATTCAATCTTTAAGATTGCTGTACCACTAGGAAGAGAAATTGGAATACTTACTTTTTTTTCGAATACGGGATTATTAAGATCATTACTTGTTACCCAATCTTCAACTAGAAGATTGCTAAATATCCAGAGTTCTGGTTGGCTAGATATTTCCAATAATGTCTTACGAGATCGTTTCCGTG
>JAEOSR010000132.1 GCA_016840285.1 Candidatus Hodarchaeota archaeon
CTCCTCCTCAGCGTCAATTCTCTCACGAGGGCTACACTCTTGTTCCTAACAAAGCAGATTACCTTCTTTCCACGGGTGTTTGTGAAGCCTCGCCTCAACATGCGATCAACCTTGGCATTCCCATCATTAGTGGGAAAACCTCCAATGTTCCCTTGTTAGTTGATGGTAAAGATCTCTGTCGACACATGGCTGTCTTTGGAATGACTGGTGAGGGAAAGAGTCGCTTTATTTATGGTTTAATTCAGGAATTCCATCAAAAAGAGGTGAATTTTCTCATTTTTGATCCGAAAGGGGAGTATCTCCCCCCTGTCAAGTCCTTTTGTAACGATTTTCTCTACCTAAAACCGGGATCTACCTCTTTCCCTTGGGGGATTAATATCTTCCAAATTTCCCTCGATACGTCAGGTCAACCTCTCATCCCTGTTGAAGACCATATTCAATTTGTGGTCTCTATCTTGGAACATATCTTTGATAATGAGGATGCAGTGTCTCCCCAGATGCGGCGAATGCTTCATCTTACGGTTATTCAGACTGTAAAGGAGAAGGGGGATTTTCGACGATTTCTTTACTATCTGGATAATCCTAATGAATTAGGGATGAAGGGTTCCTATTTGGAAAATACCGCGGCTGGGATCATAAATCGTGTTGAAAAGCTCTTCTTCGGGAATACTGGTCGGTGTTTCACAGTGTCTCAAACCACCTTTGAGGTCGCCCATCTGCTTGATCGAAACGTCATCATTGATCTTTCTGCGTTTGAAGCAATGGAGGATCAAAGTGGTCGGGAGATTTTTCTGAATGTGGTCTTTCAGAATTTGTATTATTATGTCCGTACTTTTCGAGCTCCCTTTAAAGATGAATCATTACCGAAAAATGTCTTTATCCTGGATGAAATCCAAAAGCTTGCTCCCGCGAAGAGTTTTCGTTCGAGATCTCCCGAGACAATGATTGGCCGTGGTCCCTGGACGTTACGTGCATATGACATTTCTATGATTTTTATTGGGACAGAACCGATTATTGATCAGCCCATGCTTACGAATACAGGTCTCTTGACTCTATTCTTTACGAAATATAATCCTTTTGAAGTGGCGAATCTTCTTGGCCTTCCACGGGATGAGTATGAGCAATTACGTCAGCTCTTAAAAGCCAAACGGGATGAACGGCGCTGTATCATTTCTGTCAACGGTCAGATCTCCCTTCTGAAGACCAATGAATTTCTCTTAGATCCCGACCTGTCTATAGATTTAGAGGAATTATCTAACTGTGCTTTTCAGATGCAATTACGTGCGTCCTATCAGCAGTTATATTTCAATCCCATTCAGGAAATTCTTACCAAGGATTGAAATCACTTTTAATTGGATCTTGTGGGTTTATAGAGTACATTTAATCCCTTTTTTTTATCCATTGACTCTTATATTTCTGACCTCCAACTCCTAACCCTATCAAGGCTCCCCCGATTCCACCTAGGATGTAGGGGCTGAATTTGAGAATTATCTTAACAGGTTGTGAGTACTCAAAGAAACTTAGAAGAAGTAGAAGAAATGCAATTAGGTCTAGTCCTATTCCTGCTCCCACCTTAATTTTATTTATCTCTAGGTTAATCAATTCTATTGATTGTTGTTCTTTTGGCATGATGGTCATCTAGGATGATGAAGTTCCTAAAAAGGTTTCTTTCCGCTCAGATGAACATCATTCTCTACTTGATGTTCTAAGACCCTGTTACTATTCCGATAGCATTTCAGTTGTTTATTCCCTGCAGTGAAAATCTAAGCGATCCTGTTAGAAAAAGTTTGATTGGAAAGATGATGTACGCATTCATAACTACTTTCTATTATCTATTGATTTTTAAGAGGAGTCTAGTAATGGTCTTACAGTTCGTGCAAGAGCTAGGATGCCTTTTTTTATGTCAAAAAAAGTTTTGATTGCATACGGATCACGTTTTGGTAGTACAGAAGAGATTTCCCTCAAATTTAAACAAACCTTAGAAGCGAATGGGTTTGTAGTGGATTTAGTTAACTTAAAAGCTAAGAACAAAGAGAAATCAATTGTTACTGACTATTCAGGGATTTTAATTGGAAGTGGGATACGAATTACCCGATGGACGAAGGAGGCAAAGAATTTCTTGAAAAAGAATACTAAAGCCATTAATGAACACGCACTATTAGTTGGAATTTATTTAAGCTCTGGGGAAGCTTCTGATTCTGATGAAAGACCTGCAATTATTGAGAAATATTTATTCAAGGTCTTTACCGACTTAGGGTTGAATCTGGGAGAGAATGTCCTTTATGATGCTTTCGGAGGGGTCTTTGATCTATCGAAAACCACTAATTTAAACTGGTTAAACAGAAAAATGTTGACGATGGCAGCAGATGAAGATCCGAATATTGTCCCTGATGAAAGAAGAGACTTGCGTGATTGGGATCAAATTGATAGGTTTCTTGACCATTTTCTTAGGAAATTAGGATAAAATCAGACTAAGAAGGCAATAACAGTATGAATCAGGAAAAGATACCCGATATGAATTGTTATCCATATGCAAGGAAAAAAGCATATTTTGCAATAACCATCCCCTTAGGAATAGTACTGGTTTTAGTTTTTATGTACTTATTTACACTCCACCCGTTCTTTGCATTGATTTATGCCTTTTTTTGGGTGTGGATTAATTTTTTTCAGGCGTATTGTTGTGTATATCAAGATTGTCCCTATGCTCGTAATGGGGAACATTTTTGCCCTGGGGTTGCTGGCATCATTCCAGCAAGCTTCATTGCTAGATTACCTATCATCAGAAACGCTCATAAATCTAAGAAATTGTTTGATTGGAGTGCAACACTAGCTAGCTTAGGCATTCTGGGTTTAATTATCTATCCCTTAGGATGGTTATTTTTGTATAACATTTTTCTACCAGTAGGATATTTGTTCTTTATTCTTGTTTATGCATATTTCTTCTTACGAATCGTGTGCCCAGCTTGTTCAATAAGAGGGACTTGTCCCGGTGGAAGATTTTCCAAGTCTCTTTTTGGTAAAAATTGAACATTTCAGAATATTAAACTACTCTCCGCTCAATAAAGGATTCTATTCACAATATAACATAAATTTTTATAAGAGAAGTATTGTTATTGTTGGTATTACAAATATTAGTGTAATGCATTATAATTAATTTTAACATGTTAACTTCGGAGAAATTTGGATATGAAGGAAAAAAATAAGATAATACTAATTTTAGCAAGTTTAATTCTAATCTCCCTCTGTGTAACTTGTGTTAAGGCAAATGCAACGGGAACAGCACTAGCTCAGAATCCCATTTTATTTCTTCATGGTTTTACAAGAACAAAAGGGGATTGGTCCATCATGAAGGGATGGTTTAAAGCAGATGGGTGGTCAGACACCTCTCTTTATGCCTATACTTTTGATAATCCAAACAACTGTTCTTTTCAAGAATATATCAACAATGCTAACCAGATCAAGCAATGGGTGGAGGAGATTTTCGCAGAAACTGGGGCCAAAAAAATTGATCTTGTTGGACATAGTGACGGGGGCTTGAGTAGTCGGTATTATATCAAATTTCTAGGTGGAATAGATAGAGTTGATGATTATGTGAGCTTGGGGACTCCCCATCATGGTGACCCCATCATTAATTCATCCTGTAGGGAGCTTATCCCATATATCCGTAGCTTAAACGAAGGGGATGAGACTCCAGGAGGGATCTTAAATGATACCCTTGGGATCCGTTACGATCCTTTTTGGACAAAAGAGAATGTCACTTATAATGGCGCCCATATTCCTGGAAATATCTCCTACACGTCAATTTACAGTCCACATGATGGATTGGTTCCAGACATCTCTTCTCCACTCAATGGAGCACACAATGTCTCAGTATCAAAAGTTACTCACAGCCGTTTATTTAATGATTGGTCCATATATACCTACATTAGAACTGTGGTGGATGATTTTAATACCACATTCCATGACAGAACTACTACAACCACAACTACGACATCAACGACCACAGCTACGACAGAACCTACTCCAGGCTTTACTCTCATATCATTAATTTTAGTGTTTAGTATTACTGGAGTGAACCTCAAGCGAAGTAGAAGATAAAGAAACTGAATTTAATAGTGAAAAAAAGTGTTAAGGAAAAAAATCAGCATTCCAAAAATAACTTTACTCTTGGCTGTGTTCTTACTTCACCTAGGTATGTATTTCTCTACAGTCCCCCTTAGTGTCTCGGACTCATTAGTTTCGACAAACAGATCAACTTCACGTAATTACACGATACATGACCCCATTGAGGTTATCAACGATGGTCAACTAGCAGTTGTTGCAATTAATGGAACAGGGACTATTAATGACCCCTATATTATTGCAAATTGGAATATCTCTGGTTCTGAAACTGATGGAATTTCCATCACGGGAACCACGAAGTATTTTCGAATAGAGGGTTGTTGGATTGTCAATTCTACTTTCTCTGGTATCAATGTAGATAGTATTCCCCAAGGAA
>JAEOSR010000133.1 GCA_016840285.1 Candidatus Hodarchaeota archaeon
AAATGGAGATACTATGATATTGGGGATGTAGGTTCAGATTTTGCTATTGTTTTTTTACATGGAACTACAGGGAGTGAAGAAATATTCTGGATTCAAATGCAATCACTAATGAGTACATATCGGATAATAAGCTTTGGTCTTCCTCCTATAATTGGAGTCGATAAATTATCTCTGGGAATTTACGAAATACTTAATCATTGTGGTATAAAGAAAATAGTATTAGTTGGAACATCGTTCGGTGGATATTTAGCCCAATATTTTTCTTTTAAATATAAGGAAATGGTTAACAAACTCGTCCTTTCAAATACGTTCATAACAACACACCTTTACAACCAGAAATACAAGAAATTACTGATGATTGAGAAATTAATCCCGACATTCCTGTTAAAAAGATTCATGAGAAAAGGTTTATTGTCAATCGATCATGATCAGACTCGTGAATACCTTCTTATCCAATTAGAGCAACATTTAAAGAAAAAAATACTGATTTCCCGATTAAAAAGTTTTATTACGAAAGAGGTTATCAACAAAGCACCAATAGACCAAGTATTAATCATCGAAACCGTAGAAGATCCATTAGTACCAAAGCAATTACAAGATGAGTTAAGAGAAGCCTATCCTCAAGCTTCTGTAAAAAAATTCGAAAAAAAAGCTGACCATTTTCCATATCTAACAACAGGTGATGATTATACTCAAATCTTGATTGAATTTCTACAGAGTTAAATCTGGTTGACAACTTTAATTGATATTATTACTCAGAAAATGTCTTTAACGGAATTGATCTAATTATGGATCGAAGTGGAAATATTTGCAGTTCTGTCTTAGATTTAATTGGAAATACCCCAATAGTCGAATTATCTCGTCTAACAAAAGATTTAGATGGTAATATTTTAGCTAAGATAGATTATCTGAATCCTGGGTTTTCAAAAAAAGATAGAATTGCCTTACAAATGATTGAGGAAGCAGAAATATCTAGCGCTTTAAAACCAGGCCAAACTGTAGTAGAGCTGACCAGTGGCAATACTGGAACGGGATTAGCGATTGTTTGTGGAAATAAAGGATACCCATTTGTCGCAGTAATGAGTAAGGGGAATACAAATGAAAGAGCTCGAATGATGAGAGCTTTGGGAGCTGAAGTTATCCTTGTCGAACAAGCTCCAGGATCAATACCCAGTACAGTTTCAGGGGAATCTTTGGAATTAGTAGAACGGGAAACAAATCGTATAGTAAAAGAACGGGGAGCGTTCCGATGTGATCAATTCGATTTAGATGGAAATTTCAATGCCTGGTACTTACGTGCAGCAAAAGAAATTATCCAGCAAACCAATGGATTATTTGATGCATTCTGCGATTTTATGGGTACTGGAGGAACATTTGCTGGGCTATGCAAAGCTTTTAAGGAATTTAATCCAAATATTCGGTGCTATTTCATTGAGCCTGCAAATGCTGCAGTTATAGCAGGGAACAGAGTTCGAAGCAAAGGTGATCATAAAATACAAGGTGGGGGGTATTCAATGTCCGATTTGAAATTTCTCAAGGATGTATCCATCGACGGCGCGTTACAAGTTACGGATGAGGAAGCTTATGCCACTGCAAGACGATTAGCTAAAGAAGAAGGGATTTTTGCTGGTCCTTCCTCTGGTGCTAATGTTCATGGAGCATTGCAGCTCCTAAAAGGACCTTTAAAAGGAAAAATAGTTTTTGTTGTTCTTCCTGACTCGGGACTCAAATACTTAAGCACTGATTTATGGTGACTGAGATTGAACTCATAGTAAGTTACTGCTCATTGAAAATTCGATTAGCAGGGATTTCAGAATCTTCAAACAGGCCTCAAATAGCCCCACTTTTCTAAGGCCTTTTGAAGCTCAGGATGGGATTTGGCTTTTTCTTCTAGTGAAATTCCTTCTTGCCATGCTTCAATCGCCTGAACAGTGGCTTTAGTACCTGCATGAGTACCACCAGGATGGCCATGAATACCTCCGCCAACTTGTAGGATCATATCAGTGGTTCCATACACAGTTAAAACTTCTGGAAGAACACCTGGATGTAATCCACCAGATGCGACAGGTAAGGTAGGTTTAATATGGCCCCATGATTGGGCAAGTCTTCTTCCTTTATCCTCACCGATTTCTTGTTTGAGAAGAAGGTCTCTCATTTCTAAAACATCCTCTTTTGGACTATCAAGCTTACCAACAACAGTACCAATGTGAATATTATCAACACCGATGAGTCTCATCAATTTAGCCAAGAAATACATGCTTATACCATGTGTATAGTGTTTAGTGAACGTTGCATGCATAGCCCGATGCGCATGTATGGCCATATCCAAATCATCGACAATATTTCTAAGGGTTTGAACGCTTGCAAAACCAGTGGTTACTACATCAACCATGAAGTATTTAAATCCATGATCATGAATAACTTTTACACGATTCTCCATTTCATGCGTTTCCGCGGTCACATTAATGAGTGCATCTTTAATTTCACCAGTTTTTTTCTCAGCTTTATCTCGTGTCTTTGCCATCTGTTCAACACGTTTCTCAAAGATATTAAATGATTGAGAGGTGAGGTTCTCGTCATCTTTAACCAAATCACCTCCAGCACTCCAGAAGTCCCAAGCTATTTCACAATGTTGTTCTACAGTCAACCCTATTTTAGGTTTAGGAACACAGGCTAATAATGGGCCTTCATTCTTTTTGAAGATTTTTTGTATAGCTTCAACTCCCATATGAGGACCTTTTGACCCTTTAATGTATTCCAAAGGAAGAGTCGCATCAATTAATCTAAGATTTTTAATCGCCTTCATTCCAAAAATGTTACCTGCGATTCCAGACATCAGTTGAGGGATATTATCTTGTTCCCATAAAATTAGCGGATAAGCTATTTTTACTAAATGTTCCTCATTCCAAAATGCCAATCCCCTCATGTCGTATATACGATCATCCAATGTCTCTAAAGTTGTCCAAGTCCCAATAGATGACTCTGAGGCTAACCTCCCAATGGTGTCATCTGTCGAAACTTCATCTGATTTATCAAAATAATAAAGTGCGATTAAATCACTGTCTTTAGGCTGATAATCTCTTTTGATAAAATCGTGATACCATTCAATTTTCTCTTTTGCCATAAAAAAACATCTCACTTCATAGTTACGTTTTTCAATTCTACTTGCTTCAATCGTAGCTGGTTTTTTATTTATTAATACCGATTATTCTAAGAAATTCTTATTTTTTTCAGATACTAAACAAATGGGAATGTGTCATCATATTCAACTTCTTCTGCATGTACCATGTCTTTCCAGCGTTTAATCATTCGGTTAAAAGCTTCTTTTGTATCCGAGTTGATTAACAGATGTGATTCTCCTTGAAAATTGAATAAGCGTAATATTTTTGACTTTGACTCGTATTTGGCCTCCAATCTTCCGATAAAATTACCTAGGAAAAAGAGAGGATAAACATAATATCCCCACTTGCGATCTTTAGGTTTTTTATAAACTTCCCACACATAATCAAAATTAAACAGCTTATTAAGCAGTTCTCTGTCCCAAATAAGTGGATCCAATGGCCCTATAACTCTCATCTCCTCATCTATATCTTCCTGACACAATATTTCCCAATTAGAAGGAACGATATAGCCTATAGGCTCATCCTTCAGTTGAATCAATGAAGGAATATGTTCTTCTTTTGATTCCTCACTTATTAAGAGTTTTTCAGGAGAAATACCTATTTTTTTACCAAATTTGATTTTTCCATTCTTCTCGAACGACACTTTGCCTGTTGGGGTCACAGGAAAACTCTTCATCTTGAGTTTTAACTTTAGGATTTGTTCTTCTTCTTTTGAATAGGCTTTTTTTGTTAGATTTGACTTATCAATGTAATTATCTATAATGTCATATGTTTTTCGGAAATTATTGTCACGCATTACCGCAAGTTTACCCATGGCCCATAAAAGTTCAAGAGCTGTTCCCGAATTCCGATTAGTCTTCCATACTGCATATTTAGGGTCAGCTTTCCCTAATTTGGTTAAATCTGAACCTCGTGTGAGGCCATGAGTCTGAACATGCTGCAACACTTGATCAAGCATTTCAGGGTGTGTCTCTTCAAGCATCCTTAACGCTCGACTATAATACCTGCCAAGATGCTCCCTATCAAGAGTTTGAGAATAGAAAAGAGGAAAATGATCAATATGAATAGCATTTAAGTTGTGAAAATAAGTTTCAAATACTAATTTTTCAGGATAAACTATTTTTTCAAAATCTCCTTGACAATAATCTGCCATACGTGAGCTAAAAAAGATATCATGATACCTGCCAGCAGGATTAAGTGGGTCAAGTTGAACTAATCCCTGTTCTTGAATAATCTTTCTAATATCGTTACTTTGCCAGCGATGGAGATGACATCCTACTATTAATAGACGTTTAAGATCGTCTTGAGTAATTTGAGGAATCGTTGGCATTTCTATGGTCCTCATTGGATCTTCTAATGTAACATGTCTGGAGTTTTTGTCGCTCTTTAAGTTGAGCTTAGAGATCATTAAGATTTCTTATTCTTACTATTAATTACCAATCCTCTTATAATAAATGCAAATTGTCCAATTAATTAGCCTAAAGTCAAAACATTAGCTCAAATTGCTAAATCAGCAACAGTTCCAGTTACGTGGTCAGGTGTTGTTGATAAAATTAGTTAGGTGAAATATTGGTGAAACTACCGGAAATTGCAATATTCGGTACTCCATTTTCATCCCGAGTGGCCATAAATTTTGCTGTCTCCAATTCTAATGCAAAAGCTTCTTTTGCAATGATTTCAAGAATTAGTCCTTGGGAGAAGGATGAGGAACAGTTAATTTTTAGCAGTATCAGCTTTTAACAAGGAGTTAAAAGCCTTCCAAATAAAGGGAAAGTATATGGGAGTGAGGCGGTCAAGAGGAGTTAAGTTGGGTTATATTAGAGTGAACAACGTCCTGACACAAACGCCCCCCCTTGTTTCTCGAGAAGTCCCGTCTGACAATTAACTCTCTACAGTATACATCTTGAAAAAGATAGAAGCAAGCTTAATTAGCTATAGCTAAAAACTATGAGGTTCTATCATTTCCTTTTCTTTACCACTTTTCATCATTACAATGAATTATTTATTATTTCTAATATTAGTTTTCAATAATAACCTTTATAAGGCATCAATATATTAAATTATTTGACCTAGGATTTTTGTGCATTAGCTCTTTGCAATGGCCCAAAAACCTCAGGAAGGCATTCATAATAAAATGATGTCTTAAAAAAAACAAATCTGTCATTCAAGAATATAGAAAAAAGGAGACTTCATCAGTTGTCTAAAGAAAAGTCAGAGGATTTGGATTGATGAAATTATCAAATGAGGGACAATTAGCTTCGTGGTTTCAAGTCAAAGAGAATGATAAAGTTCGGCAGGCAATTATAATTAGCATCTTACTCCTTGGAGTATTAAGCGTGCTCTTGATTGGATTCTACCTAAAAGCAAATATCTAAAGAGCACAATCCTCATTTTTTCATAATTCCTAAAATTCTTCATACAGAACTAGGTACTGATCGTTTTCAATTTTCTGTACTGCTTTTACTTGATTAAAAAACAGATTTTCTTCCTGTTTTGTTATAACAGGGAAATTGTACTTTTTATTTATGTATTTCAAAGGCTTATCTTGAGCTATTCTGTCTTGAACAAAGATTTCATGCCTCTTTAAACGATCCTCGATGTACTGATTTGAAAAATTTACAATGTCTTTTAATCGCTGAGAAATTATATTCCTAAGATTTGAATCAAGCTCATACCCAATACTACTCCTTCCTGAGCTCATCGCTGCTAGTGTTGTAGTTCCTGTGCCAAGAAAAGGATCCAAAATTATATCATCTTTAACAGAGAACATATTTATAAGACGATATGCTAATTCAAAGGTAAAAGCTGCACTTCTAGTTCTTGCCTCACTATCAATTGTTTGTGACATACCTTTTATATTCCACTGGTCTGAAAACCAGTTATTTCTTTCCTCCCAAAAATAAGAGCTTTCATGACGATTTAATTTCTCTGTGTCATTTTTGAATTCCCTTTTCCCCCCTTTTCTTAGGATTAAAATAAATTCATGTTCTAATGTAACATACGCACCGGGGGGAAGCATTCCTGACCCCATAAACTTATTTGGTGCATTGGTTGGTTTACGCCAAATAATTTCTGGCAGAACACTGAAACCAAGTTTAAGACAATAACTTAGGATCCGTGAATGATTTGAATAAAGTCTAAAATCTTTGCCAATCGTTCTAACAGCATCACCCATATTAATACAAGCAATCCCTCCTCTTTTAAGAACCCGATAGACTTCCCTCCATACTTTATCGAGTTCTTGATGCATTAATTCAAAAGCTAGTGGCCCATTTTGGGTTTTTAAAGCTTCCTCGATCTCGGGGTTCAGTCTGGAAAATAAAACATCCCATAACTCAATAATAGGATATGGTGGACTAGTTACAACTAAATCAACGCTCTCAGAAGAAATCTTTTTCATATTGTAAGAATTTTTGAAGAAAATCGAATGGTGAGTAGATTTCATCAGAGGTAACAGACCTAAGTTTCATAAATAGGAAGACAAGGTGGGAGATAAACTATCGATTGCTTGTATATTATCTTGAGGATATATGTAGTATAAACTTAAGAAAAACAATTTTGGGAGGGAAGTTAGGGATTTCACTGGAAGATAAAACTAACGACTACCAAAAGAAAGCAAGATCTGCAACATTCGTTGCTCTAGTTGTTAATACTCTGCTAGGTCTCCTAAAAATAATTTCAGGGGTATTAACCTCAAGTATGTCATTGATCGCGGATGGATTCGATTCGTTAATGGATTTATTCATGGGAATATTTGCTTTTCTTGGAGCAACGATTGCTCAAAAACCTGCTGATGAAGATCATTTATACGGACATGAAAAAATAGAAATAACCTATTTGCTACTAATAATTGGAATTATATTCATCACAGGAATAGGAATCTTTCTTCAAGCTCTAGATAGATTTTTAAATAGGATAGAGCTTAAATTTTCAGTTTTAGGTTTGATAGTTGTAATTTTCTCAATATTGGGGAAGTTTAGTATTTCAATCTATGTCTATCGAACTGCAACAGAAATCGATTCAGCTAGTTTAAAGGCAACGGCGCTCAATTACTCAACTGATATGCTCTCTTCAGTATTAGTATTAATTGCAGTAATAGGTGCCTATCTCAATATTGGGATTATTGATTCGTTTGTAGCGGTCATAATCGCTCTTCTAATAACTTATGGGGCGATAAAAATGCTTAATGAGTCTTTGAATATCCTTTTAGATCGTGCCCCCGATGAAAAGAAACTCAAACAGATCTATGACTTGACAACTTCAATTAAAGGTGTCAAAGAGGCTCATAAGCTACGCGCAAGGATGATAGGAAATAAGATTGTTGGTGATATCCATGTTCTTGTTGATCCCCGTCTTTCTGTTCAAGAAGGGCATGAAATTAGTGAGAATGTCAATAGTATTCTTCAGAGAGAACTTGGAGCTAATATTATCATTCATATAGAACCATATGAAAAAAAGTGAAGTGGTTGCACATCATTGCGTACCAGTTGAAAAATTAACATTTTCAACTAACATTGCAGGAGCAAAGGTCGGAATGGTTACCTCAATCCACCATTTTATTTGTCTAACCTTGTTTTGAACTGCAACAATATTTTTTACTAAATTGGGAAAAGTATCTGAAATCCGAAGCTCACGAATTGATTCTTGAATCTCTCCGTCCTTAATCAGAAACATTCCATCTCGGGGAATAGTACTGAATACACCTTCAGCAGCATTGGTCGATGTTGTATACCAGTTGGATGTAACATAGATTGTCGGCTTTTTACACTCACTTATCATTTCTTCAAAGGAATAAGACCCTGGTTTGATCATAATATTACTGTTCTGGGGAACAATAATTCCTGCATTGGCAGTGGTAGTTGCACCAACTTTTTTAGCGGTGCTTGTGTTGTGAATGAGATTTTTTAAGACCCCATTCTCGATAATGACTGTACTTTGACTTGGAACCCCTTCATTGTCAGCTCGACGACTTCTAAGAGCATTAGGAACTATAGCAGAATCATTAGCGGTAAAAAGATCAGATGAAATCTTTTCACCTATCTTATCTTTTAACCATGACTGGCCTATTTCTATAGTGAAAGGATTAGCTACACGAACTGGGTTTGCTATTATATCAGCAACTGTTGTTGGTGACAATAATGCATTATAGACGCCCCCTTTTCCTGGTTTCGCTCCTTTTGCTTGAGCAGCAATTGTTCCTGCATTTTGTCCAGCTTGTAAGGTATCCAAGGTATCAAGCTTACGACCAACACTCATTCCTTGACCTGATTCAATCGGTTCGAGAAAAGAACGAATCAGGAATTCAAATCTAGATGTGGTTTCTGTAGTATTCACTCCATGATTTGTTAGCAACAAGTTTGCAGAATAGCCCCACTCGAGAATACCCGCGCTGTGATTTGCACCAGACTCTATAGCGGCGTTAAGCCCCTGTTCAACCAAATCTACAGCGTTATTAAAGAAATCCATAACTTTTGAATCATAAAGATCTGGGATTGATTTATACTCAAACGGCCCCTCCGCTATACCCCCGTAATCCTCCTTTGGAGGAAGTACAGCGCTAAATGTAAGTAACTCATCTAATGCTTTGTAAATGGAATCGATAGATGAGATATCTGAAATCTCAGTTGCAGCAATTTTCTTGTCTTTTACATAAAAAAAAGACAGTCCAACATTAGCCCATCGCTTACTTACAATGATGTCATTTCGACTGAATCTAAGCTGATAATTTACCTGTTCAGTACCAGACACAGCTACATCTTCTGGATTATTTTTCTCTAAATAAGCAAGTGATTTTTCTAAAACAGTGCCAAGCTCTAATTTTTCAGTCTGTTTCATTACCAATTATCTCACCAAAATGTCCCGAATTCGAGTCGCCTCAGGCCCTCCGTGCCACACAGGAGCAACTTGCATAGGATCCCCTTTACCGCACATCGCAGCATCAAATTCTAATTTTTTGCTCGCAGCATCAATTGCACTAAATAAATCGGGAGTTGTAGTCTCTAATACAGGTCTCCTTACTAATTCGTCAGTCAGTTCTCCATCACGAATTAGATATGCCTCTCTTCCAACATATTTGGACTGAAAACGACGATCATCAATGTTCCACTCTGAATGGTTTTTCATGTAAATACCTATTTTTATATCTTCAAAAATTTCTTCAAATTCATAATCGCCTGCAGCGATAAATGTATTCGCCATTCTTGGAATTGGTTCGCGATTAAATGCAGAAACTCGAGCTGCTCCAGTAGATTGTGTTTCTAAGAATCCTGCTGACTCTCTATTATGCAACATCTCTGTGAATATACCATTTTTTATCAAATATCTAGGTTTAGATGGTATTCCTTCCGCATCATAAAGATAATAACCATAAGAACCTGAAATAGTTGGATCATCAATAATAGTAACATAATCAGATCCAATTCTTTTCCCAAGTTTGTCAGATCCGAGATAAGACTCACCTGCTTGGGCTGCTTCTCGACCTAAAATACGATCTGCTTCTGAAGGATGACCGCAATTCTCATGGGCTATTATACCTGCAATATTTGGACCAGCTACAAAATCAATCTTTCCCTTGGGAGGTGCTTTGGCCTCGGAAGCCACGCGTGTTAAGGTTTCCGCCTCCTCTTTCAAGAAGTTGATAAGATCCCATTTCTCAATCCATTCATACCCACCAGTGGCTCCTTTCTGAAAGTAAGTCTGCTCCATAGCTCCTCTAGTTTGATCAACAGCAGTTAAGAGACCATAAAAAAATACTCTAGGGATAACGTCTTCGATACGTGTTCCATCTGAATTGACATAATATCTTTGACTTTCGGTGTCAAAAAGTATAACAATTCTATAAGGAATTGGAAGAGAAGAAATATTCTTATCAATTTCAAATAGAGTTTTCATTTTCTCTTCTGTATCAGTCTCACTTGGAGATTGAGTAACCTTTGCTGCATATTTCTTTTCGTGAGATTTCTCCTCTGAGAATACTATTGGGCGTTTTCTTAGTCTCGCACTTACTTTTGTTAGTTTAACTGCTTGTGTAAGAGCTTCTTCCATTGCATTTTGATCTAGAGTGTTAAATGATCCAAAACCCATAGCGCCATCAACTAGGATACGAACACCTACTCCTGTTGTTCGATCAAATTCTCCCACCTCTGGTACTCCATTCTTCAAAATAAACTGGTTATTTTGAAGAGATTCGAATCTGGCTTCTGCATAAGTGGCGCCTTTCTGCAAAGCTAGATCAATAGCTTTATCGCATAAATCTTGTCCATTAATGCTCATAAACATGACCACAGAATTGAATTTTGTCTCAAAATATCGGTCAGACAACATTTCTTGTCTTTATAAAATACTATTTATTCTGGTGATTTTTGTATTCAAACTCAGGTTTAAAATAGGAATGTCCAGTTTAACTAAATGAATAGTTTCAGTTAAGGTAACGGTTTAAGAGACGATAACAATGACTACTGAGGACGTTGATGATTATTCGACGGTATCATCATCAATCTTCTATGCCATAAGAAATTCTCCTGAAAAACAGAAGTTATTACTTAATAATCTATCGGTCCAGCCTTTAAAAATAGCTAATAATCAGACAGAAACAACCTTATCTAACCAGTTGTCACTTATTGAGGAAAATACCAAAAAAATTACTTCTATTAAGAAGGAAGAAGTTACTCTCAAAACTCAACCTCTATTCATTTTTTATTCAGAAATTTCCCCTATAGAGGAAGCTAAATCCTTTCTCAAAAATATTAAACGAGAAAGGAAGGATAAAAAAGTTACACCTACCCGACAACTACTTACTATAGCTTTGCAAGAAACAAAAAAACGAATATCTTCCAAACAAAAAACACTCCAAGAAAAAAGGAAAACAATCTCAAAGAAAGAAAAGAAATCGAGAGATCGAAAAAAAATTCAAGATCAAACAATCAAATTAAATCAGTTTATTCCCGAAAAAAAAGTGGTAATTACAAATATCAAGGAGATTGATCTTAAATCGCAAGAATTGAAAGGAACTCAATTAAATCTGAAGTCAGTTCCAAATAAAAATGGCCCATTTCCATTTACTAACCTTTCTGAGTGGTTAATCTGGCATCATAATTACCCAGAATTAGCATTCGTACGAGAAGCATATGATCCTGAACAAATTCCAGATGAGGGGGATATAAAGGTGTTTTGGGTCAATGTAATGAATGATCCTGAGTTTTTTAATCCTGAATGGAAGATCGCTGGGTCAAGTATCGATATTGATTCAATAAGACAACGAAAACGTCCTGATTGGGCCCATCCAGAATGGGATATAATGTCATCTTACACAGATGGTTTTTCAATCTATCTCGAAGATGTTTATGAAATTCTCTCTAATTATCCTCAAGGTTTGAAGAACTATCGATATCCCGTCCTTCAATTCGCTTTGAAAGGGCTTTTATTACTGAATTTGGTTCATTACGACTATCGAAACCAAAAATGGTTTAGAAAGGGCACAAGAGAAGACCTCTCTCGTCTTATTAAATTGGATCAATTTGTTAGTGAACAAACCAACCTCTCAACTTATCAATACAATTTAAACTCAGAAGAAGTGAAAAAGGATTGGTATATTGGTTTAATATGCTTTGATCTGATTATAATTCGCTCTTCTTTTCTCAGACGCTTTTCTCAGAATCGATTAACTGAAGATGAAAAGATTCATGTTCTTATGAAAGAAGATTTAAATCACATTATTAGAGAAAAACTTACAACGATTGAAGATCTAGACAGGGTACGTGTAAAGAATCTCAAAAAGAAACTCATAGCAGGATGAAAGAGTATAAACAGCTATATTACCTGGTGACTCGAAAGCTAAGAACCTGGTCTCTGAGATCTCTTAATTTGGAATGCGATTCAAAAGCTTCTCTCACAGGGTGAATCATTTCATTCAAAGATGAAGCAACAGCGTTTTTTAGATCTGCAGGGTGGACTTCTCCCTTTAGATAAGCAGTTTCTAAATCAATATAGGAATTAAACTTGGTATCTCCACCGTATTTGGAAGGACGTTCCACTTTAAATTTATCATACTTTTCAAAGATGAAATAACGTGTGTATTCAAGTATTGGATTTTCTTCAACACTTTCAGGACAGTATGCTTTCTTGATTTTCTTTCTAATCTGTGATTCACTATCTGTCATAAAGATTGCCGCGTCAGGATTGGATTTAGACATCTTTACATCGAGTAATTTCTCCTCAATACTCGCATAAGATGCCTTCGGTGGATTGAGTCCTCGAACCATATGATGGCTTACCACAACTGGTTTTACCCCAAATAGCTTCGGTCCAATTTCCCGTGCTAGCATATTGACCTTACGTTGATCCATGCCGAGTTGACACACGTCTACATCCATATGGAAGATATCAGCGCACTGTAAGCAGGGATATAGAATTTGAGATGCTTGAAGTGCTTCTGATTGTAATCGTCCCATGATCTGAGCTGTTCTGATAATGCGTTTCAATGTTGAATTCCGAGCGATTTCCATAACTTTTTTCCAATATTCATCATCTTTCACGAAGTCTGAAGCCCAGAGGAAGTTCACATGCTTGAGATCCATACCAGTTAATCGCCATACTTCTATGAGATATTTCCCTGCTGTTTGAATATTGTCTAGATTTCCTCCAAGCTTGTTATTAGCCCAACCATGCCAATCAGCAACAAGCATATTAAACGTTGCACCAGCAGCAATCATCTTGTTTACGTTAATAGACCTCAATATCCCCTGAGCAATATGAATCTGCCCTGATGGCTCAAAACCGTCGTAAGAGTAGAAGTTCTTTTTTGTATCTAATAACTTGATCATCTCTTCTTCAGTTACAACTTCTTCTCCAACGCTTTTGATGAGATTCAATCGTTCCTCGGTGCTCAATTCAATCACCTGTTGTGACACATAGTGAAAAACATTTCAGTTTGGGCAGTAGTAGTCTTTAAGGAGTAATCAAGGACTTCTCGTTTCCTTTAATCCTGAATAAAGACTATCTAGAGCAAGATAAGAGACTCTGTTTTAGGTTTACGATACGCTTTTTCAGTTAACCAAAAATATTCAGATTAAAAATTAGCTAGATGAAACACTAATTTCCGTAGGAGGTTATCCAAGATATGAAAACAATAGGTCTTATCGGAGGAATGAGCTGGGAATCCTCCCTAGAATATTACCGAATTATTAATGAAACAGTTAAAGAGTTAATTGGAGGGTTGCATTCAGCTAAGAGTATAATGTTTTCTTACGATTTTGAAGAAATAGAGTCCTTACAGCACCTCGGAAAATGGACAGAGCTCACGGATTCTCTGACTGAAATCGCTAAGAGGCTTGAGAATGCTGGAGCTGAACTGATAGTTATCTGTACAAACACCATGCATAAAGTAGCTGACGAGATGCAGACGAATCTGAGCATTCCAATAATACATATTGCAGATGCAACAGCGGAAAAGATAATGGAAAAGAAACTACAAACAGTTGGTCTGTTAGGAACCAAATTTACAATGGAAGAAGGTTTTTACAAGGACAGATTGAAAAAAGAATATGGATTAGAAGTAATGCTCCCAGATAAGGAAGAACGACAAGTTGTTCATGATATTATCTACAATGAATTAGTATTAGGCAAGTTAAAGAATCAATCAAGAAATATTTTTATCAATATTATTCACAAATTAAAAGCTTCTGGGGCGGAAGGGATAATCCTCGGTTGTACTGAAATCCCTCTTTTGATAAAACAGGAAGATACTAATATCCCATTGTTTGATACAACAACCATTCATGCAAGAGCAGCAGTAAAAAATGCATTAGATTAATAGTAAATATATCCTAATACAATGCAGACTTTGAAATTACATTCAATTCAAGAAATAAGGAATCTTTTTCTCATTAATCAAAAAATGTATTTAATTCGGTGATTAATTCAGCAGTTTGAAGGTCATAGTCATGTCAGTGTTTCAGCGATTAGGGAAAACTATCATATCTTCGTTCACACTCAAGAATAAGAAAATCAAAGTAGCGTGGATTATTATTTTATTCTGGTTAATCATTATAACTCCCATCTCAGCATTTTTCTCAGCTAGAGTGATGGAAAGCATGAGTACAGAGTGGTCCTTCGTTCCTGCTGGATCTGAATCTGACATAGCTTTAGAGATTCTAGAAAATGAATTTCCCCCATCAAATGAATCATTAATTGCTGTATTACAATCTGAAACTGGGTTTGTCTTCAATGCTACTCTATTCAATAGTACTATTCAAACATCGAATCAAACCATTGAAGATCTTATTGATGCTACTATTGCAGCATCAAACGATAATTTTCTATATGGCTTATTTTTAAGTCTTGAGGTCAACGAATCTGTTTATGAGTGGGGTATTGGAAAATTTGAGAATATTATTTCCCCTTTTGTACTCTTTCCTGGTTTAATCATGACTTATCCCAATCAATCAAAGATATGGCAAGATTTCTGGACTCAAATGTTCTTTGAGGACGATACGGTAACTATGATCATCATTGGCTTGGAAGTTTCCAGTGTTGGTTTTTCTGCTATGGGTGTCGGGGAGCAAAGCGCTTATTTTGAGTATATTCAAGAGCTCAGGGATTTTATTGATGATAGGTTACCAAAAAGACTTAATTTAGCCGCTATGGGGCTTGGAATCGATGTCGATCCTGATACAGAGACAAAAATCACAGGTTCACTCGCAATCTCTTACGATAGTTTGGAATCCTCTGAAGCTGATCGGGAACGTATGGATTTCTTAACTGTAGCCTTGGTTATCATCATATTATTCATAGTTCTTCGGTCAATAGTTGCTCCTACAGTTCCTTTAGTAACAATGGGTCCGGCTCTTCTCTTAGCAAACACAGTTTTATACTTTCTAGGCAATTATATTGAAATTGGCACATTTGCTCCAGTTATCGTGACAGTATTAGGATTAGGTGTTGGAGTAGATTACTCTATCTTTATTCTTACCCGATTTATTGATGAAATACAGGAAGGAAAAACTAGAGAAGAAGCAGTCATAACTTCAGTTGCGATGAGTGGAAGAGCAATTTTTTCATCTGGTTTAGTTGTAATAATGGGATTTGGCGCATTACTGATTCCAAATATTGAATTAATTCAAAGTATTGGACTAGGTGCTATTATCGCCATCATTTGTGGATTGTTATCGGCTTTTACATTACTCCCCTCACTTCTATGTGTGTTTGGTGAGAAAATAACCTGGCCCAGAAAAATAACAGTTATTGAGATACATGAAGAAGAGAAGGACGAAGCTATAGAAAAAACGTCTACAAAACCGAATAAAACAATTTGGGGAAAATTTGCAAGATTTAGTATTCGTTTCGCTTGGCCCATCATCATTATTGCTATAGCTGTCACTGTACCTTTCGCGTTTTTATTGGCTTCGTACCAACCATCGTATGATATATTATCAATGCTCCCTCCTAATGTTGAAAGTAGTGAAGCTTTTGAAATACTTGATGAGATAGGGATGACAAGTGAAATATATGGTAATAGCATGGTTCTCTCAGGATTTAGCAGTTCTGATGAATTATGGTCAAATACCACGCTTCATGCCATTGATCGTCTGGCAGATTGGTTTACTGATACTGAAGCTATACAGGACGTTGAAACCATCACACGACCCTCACTAGGACTTGTGAAGATCGATTTAGTTGATGAAATGAGGATTAACCAAGGAATAGAAACACCTTACCTTTCTATCCCGACTTTAAACTTTACTCTACCTACTGATTATAGTTTTGGTTCTATTATGCAAAATTATGTTAATTGGAACCAAGCAAACAACACGGTAATCTTAAAGTTAAGATTTGTGAATAATCCTATGGGAGTAGAGGCCATGGGTGATCTACGTTCACTCAGAGCAAATTTGAAAGATTTACAAAGGTTTGGTCTTCCTATAAACGTCAAAGGTTATATCTACGGTGGTACCTCAATCAACGTAGATATGTCCAATGAAGTATATTCAGCGTTCCCCGTGATGATTCTATGGATCTTAGTAACAATAATGCTTATCCTGACATTTCTATTAGGTTCAATCACTGTACCTATTCGATTAATTATCACAATTGCTACATCTGTTACCTGGACATTAGGCTTCTTGGTTTTAATGTTTCAGTTTAACCTCGAAGAATTAACTTTGGCTTATCTTAATCCCAATATTAATATTGAAGCGGGACTTTATTGGATTATCCCCCCGATATTATTCTGTATCTTATTTGGATTAGGTATGGATTATGATATTTTTATTACCTCTCGTATTCGTGAGGAATATCTAAAAGGAAAACCAAACCATGAAGCTATCGAAGAGGGCTTGATTCATACAGCCTCGGTCGTCACCTCTTGCGCGATAATCATGGCTGGGGCATTCCTTGCCTTGTGGTTCTCTTATATATTAATTCTGACAGAAATAGGTCTAGGTATGGTTTTTGCCGTAATTGTTGATGCAACAATCGTCCGGGTATTCCTTGTCCCGTCAGCAATGTCCCTCATGGGTGATAAGTACAATTGGTGGCCTGAGTGGGTGAACAAGAAGTTTGGAAAGTTCACTCACTAAAAAAACACCAAACTGATAGCTTATAATTTTAAAATCCTAATATATTCTGGATATGACACAACATTTCATCTAGTTCAATTAGACGAATATTTACAACGTATTAAATAAGAGTAATAATACTACTAGTGTGAGGAATATGTCAACCCCATCTAGTCACGACATCCGGAAATATGGCCTCGAATTTATTAATGACCTGGCAAAGGATCGGGAAGTAGCTGTTCAGTCTCTTGGAGTTGCATTTAGTGCAATGAAAACAGAGCTAAGAGAATCAAAGATTCTTACCCGGAGTAATGAATTTAAGTATATTGACGACTTAATGAAACGTTTTAGAGAAGAAGTTAATCGGAATTTTGAGAGCCAGCTTACCCGAATTACAATCAAATCTCTGGGGTGGTTAAAACGTGTTATGCGGGGAGAACAGATCTTGTTAACAGATGGATCGCGAGAAGACGAACTTCAACAAATAATTAATGATCAATCCAGACAATTGAAATCTAAATCCTCAGAGCTCTCTAAACTCTCAGAAATATCCCCTAAAATCCAAGCACTCGAAACACAGGTAGGACACAAAGATCGGGAAATCCAAGAATTAAAAGCAACAAAGTTGAAAGAGATTCACGAACTCCAACAACAAGTACTTCAGGAGAAAAATCGAGCAGATAGCGCTTCTTTAGAAAACAAAAGCCTTCAGGAGGAATTATTTGATTTTCAATTGGAATTAGAAGAACGAATTAAACAAACTACCTCCTTAGAAGAGCAAAATACTCAATTAAATAGTGATTTAATTGTAGCAAAGGGAGAGATAGCGAGAGTAACCTCTTCTCTCGAGCAAGCACGGAGTGCTGTTGACCAAACGGATGAAGATGTCACCGCAGCAATGCAACAATGGGCATTATCTTACCAACAGCAAGAAGAATATTTCCAACAAACTCTCAAAGATACAAAAGAACAATATGAGGAAATGATAAAAAACAAACTACAGGAAACCATGGATCAACATCAAAAAGAACTCAATAATCTTAATGAAAAACTATCAGAGCGAGATTCACGAGAGAAAGAATATCAAAGTCAAGTCTTAGAACTTGAAATGGAAAAGCAGACAATTTCGGAAAGGAAAGAACAGTTAGAGCTGGCTGTAGAAGAGTTGTCTCAAAAACATGAAGATAATCAGCGAAAGGTCACAGATCTAAAACAAGAGATTGAAGAATTACAAGTAGAACTTGAAGAGGAAAAAACAAAAGAACCTGAAAGCCCAGGGCTTCATTTACGGGACATTCAGCTTGCACTGGCGGAAAGTAAATCAGATTGGTTAGAACAGTGCCTTTCATACTCGAATTTTGGTCCTTTGACGATTCTAATTAGAATGGGAAATGAAATGACATTGGATGCATTAGCCAAGAGCGTAGGAATGGATCCTATTGTCTTGGATAACCAGCTTCAAATACTCCATAAGCGAGATCTAATTGATATCCGACACGATGGTTTGATCGTAGCGAATATTCCTACTCCAGAATAATTCCTTTTCATAACCAAATGATCACAAAAGAAGAAATACCAGTAGATGGAAGAGCAGGAGATTTTATCTTCTTCCAACGAATCCGAATAATCCTGCTCTGGTAGCTAATCGATACTGAGCTTCCCTGAGATCTTTTAAATTAATATGCTTTTCAATAAGGGCTTTATCTTGTAGCTGTCGTAAAGCAAAGTAAATTGTACGCTCAGCGAAAGGTAATTCATTTTGAATTTCGTACACTGCAAGCGGAGCCCTTTTTCGATTTAACAGATTGAGTACTGCCCATGCACTACTTGAAACTCTGATTTTTTCAACTGGATTGATATGTGATATTAAGTAGACCATACTCACCAACTTATTTTATTCTTAAAGAGATAGGAAGGTTACTAGGAATAGGAAGATCGGGCTAGGAGCGTGATTCCACTAACACATACTGAGTTATTTATTTACCTTTTTGATATAAAAAAAATTTAGTTATCTGCAATTTTTGCAGTTGTCACTTTTTTTTTTATCGTACTTATATATCAATGTGATCGTATTATGGTTAAAGAAATATATTGTTAATTTTATTTCGCGTTGGTTCATTATGAGTAATTCTAATTATAAATATGATGTTATAATAGTGGGAGCAGGCCCAGCAGGGATTTTTTCAGCATTATTTTTGGTTCGCTACAATATGAAACAAAGAAAACCACTGAAAATATTGCTTATTGAAAAAGGGACTACGATTCAGGAGAGAATAAGAAATCGTGAAAAAGGAGACAAAGATATTTTACACGGATGGGGTGGAGCTGGTGCATTTTCGGATGGAAAATTAACTCTTTCTGTTGATGTAGGTGGCTCTCTATCACGTTATATTCCAAATGATCAACTGGAAGATGATCTTAAGAAAGTTGAGGAACTTTATATTGAATTTGGAGCGGATAAAACTAGGTTATTGTCTGGAAAGAGTGAAGAAACAAATAAGATAAGAAAACATGCTCTTCAGTATGGAATCCATCTCCTTCCATATCGTCTTCTGCACATCGGGACGGATAATTCTGTAAAGATACTTGATACCTTTTATCAGTACTTAAAAAGTCAACCTAATGTCACGATACACTTTGGTGAAACTACTACGCATTTATTAACTCAGGATGGTCAAGTTATCGGAGTACAAACAGATCAAAATGAGTATTATGCTCAATATGTCACCATAGGGGTAGGAAGAGCTGGAGCTCATTGGCTACGAAAGGAAGCGGAAAAGCTAGGACTCGAATTCCAGACAAATCCTGTTGATATTGGAGTAAGAGTAGAAGTTCCTGCGGAGATTACTTCTCATTTGACGGATTTATTGTATGAGTTCAAGTGTCATTTCTATGCCCCCACCTTTGATCAAGATTGTAGAACTTTTTGTGTCGTACCAAATGGAGAAGTTGTAAGAGAGATAGCTTATGGGGAAAATGGGGAGCAATGGGTTACAGTAAATGGACATGCGTATGCAGCCAAAGATCACCAGACAACGAATACTAACTTCGCTATCCTTGTGAGTAGTAGCTTTACAGAACCTTTTGATGATCCTATTGCCTTTGGCCGTTCTGTCTGTAAGTTAGCTAATCTTCTTAGCAATGGTGAGGTAATTATTCAACGTCTAACAGATCTAAAAAGAGGAAGACGGTCTACGCCATCAAGAATAACGAGATCAATAATTTCTCCTACTTTAAAAAGTGCTGTTCCTGGAGATCTCTCATTTGTTCTCCCTTATCGTCACTTGACAAGTATTTTAGAGATGATCAAGGCTCTAGATAATATTATTCCTGGTATCGATTCAAATAATACTTTTTTATATGGAATTGAAACAAAATATTATTCTAATCAACTTCAATTGACCAATGAACTGGAAACAAAGATCCATGGATTATTTGCAATGGGGGATGGCGCAGGAGTCACACGATCTTTAGCTCATGCTTCTCTTAGTGGGATCATTGTTGCAAGAGCAATTATTTCGCGTTTAAAGTGAATTAGAATGAATGAATATCAAAAAAATAATTGTGTTATTTTCAGACAACTTTTGATAATTCTCCCTTAACTGATACTTTTAATATTGATTGCACTCTATATCCAGTTTCTTGAAGCACATTTTTGACTCCTTGATACTCTACTTTTTCTCCAATCACAATAATATCTATTATTTCAGCTCCAACGTTTTGAAGTGCTTTTATCATGCCTATTAACGTCCCTCCTGTGCTTATAATATCATCAATAATGCAAACACGATCACCACGGTTAATACCACATATATACAAATTTCCTTTCGATAAATATTCACAGGAGAAGATAGAACTTACTTGATCAGCTAATTGATTGGGGTACCATCGTGCCATCCCAAATGGTAGACCAGATAGAAGTGATGCCGCTGCGACCAACACAGCTCCTTTATCTTCTTCAGCAAGAAGTTTATCATAGTCATCAATCTTCATATGATCTATTAGAGCATTTGCTGCTTCTTCTAAGAGGTGAGATGTAGTAGCTGGTACTTGTTCTGTAAGAGGATTGAGGATAAAATTGTAATTATTTACTTGAAATAGTGGTTTTCCATCTAAAGCGGATCTTAACACTTCATATTGATTCATGAGTTAACCTTCCAGTTTTTCCAATATAAATGATTTCTTAGCGCTTATATCAAATGATAGGAATAATAATAATAAAGGGAAAGATAGTAGGAAACTGATTATCAGTAACTTTGTGTAAGAACTTTACAATCCGATTTAATGGTAACTACAACTTGGATTTAAATGTTATAGCAGGTGGGACTAGGACACGAATCAAAAAACTAAATTTAATACCTCATTATCCAAGATATGGTTACGATTTAATTTAGCGTTTAGTTTGGCTCGAAGGAATATTACCCGTTCAAAGTATCGGTCTATTTTAATCGCCTTCGGCATTTTACTCACCATTGCTTTAGAAACAGGTATTGTTGTTACTATAGATACCTTATATGACGACTTCATTCTTGACAATCGGAATAATAATTTTACAGATGTCACCGTGATCACTCCAAAACGGACCAACATTACAAATCTAAGAAAAATCGCGAAAGAAGTACAATCAGTAAAAGGAATAGCTAAAGCCAGCCCAGTATATTCCCTTCAGGATAAAAGGATTTTACAGGCTGAACTTTTCACCTCAAAGATATTAATTTATGGTATTGATTCTACTACACATCCGGATTTCCCATTTTTAAACCTTACTGATGGCAAGAGATTGGTTAAAGGGAATACCATACTGATTTCCGAAAATATTATGAAAATGACTGGACTTAAAGTTGGGGATAAAATAACCACTCCTCCTACAGCTGGAATTGAAATCAATTTCACTGTAGGAGGAATAATATCAGATTTCAGCTTTTTCGGAAATAATATTGGATTTTCTTTCGTTCTTGTAGACATTGAAACATTATATGAGATCATTTCTTCAGGCCAGAAGGAATATTTTCTATCCCCTAAAATTGATGTTCAAATAAGAGATTTTCTTGACATTAAGAAGGTTAGCGATAGGCTCAAAGATCACATGGGAATCGATTACAATGTTTGGGTCGAAAAAAGTGTTTCTCATTTTAAAATCACCGGTATCAAGTCATATCAAGCTGCAATGAATGTGGTAATCCTTGCATCTTTTGTGGTTGAATTCTTGTTTATCACAAATATTCTAGCAATTTCAATTAAGGATCGTAGTAAAGAACTTGGTATTTTACGAGCAGTGGGGTTAGATACGAGACAATTAATTGAAGTCATTGTGATTGAAGTATTAATTTACTCAGTCATTGGAAGCTTTATTGGAATAGTTGGAGGGATCGGATTTGCTTATATTTTATTAGATATTATGCAGAACTTTTATCCTACTTTAGTAATAGAAAATTTAGCTTTACATCCAACCTCTCTTCTGGCTACATTCATCTCAGGAATAATTGTGGCCTTGATCTCGGGTTTATATCCTATCTTTTTAGCAATATCAATGCCCATAATTCAAAACATCCATTCTCGTATGCGAAGAGGGAAAAGTAAGTACTCCCATTATTTTCCAGCATATTGGAAGTATACCATTGGAATGGGAGCCCTCTTAGCCCTCACGGGGTTCATATTGCAATTTTTCATCGGTCCTAGTCGTTTTTTAGCGTTTGAAGTTCTTTCTATTCATTTCCTAGTCGTTTTGCTAGTTTTCCTAGGAACATTATTTGTAGAAATCGGACTACTGTTCTTTTTGCCTAGAGTTGCTTTTAAAATATTAGTTTGGTTTGGACTAGTTACTCGTACGATTTCAATGAGAAATATTGCCCGAGAGTTTCAAAAGTCATTGTTTACAATTATGACTGCCACACTATCTTTGACGTTCATTGTTTTGGTTGGATTGGTAAGTGCAGCTGTTGTAACAGGTGTTCCTGGATTTTTTGAAAGTCAATGGGGAGGTATTGATATTATAGCGGAAGGCCAAGAGGAAAATTTACCAGTAATGGACCTTTCAAATGAGATAGATACTATTGATGGGATAGTAAACTCATGTCTTATTCAAGAACAAAGAACGCTGTTAGGTTATGATACAAATAGTTATGTTTTTGGTGTGGATCATTCTAAATACGAACCTTTTGCAGAAGAAGTTATTGACTCATTAATTTATGGTGTATCCGCTTATGATTGGCTTAATCAATCTGCTTATGGAAATCATACAACACATGGAACATATGTAGTCGTCTCAAATCTTTTACAACAAAAACTCCTGGTTTCATTAGGATCAAATATTTCTTTGAGAATTGGATTGATCCGTACAGTAAATGTGACAATTGCTGCTGTAATAAAATCAAACGCTTTTTTAGAAAATGGGGAATATCTCTATCTCCCTACGAATAGATTTCAAGAATTTTTTAATTCTACCGCTGCAAAATGGCTCCTTTGCGAGGTAGATGGTGAAATAGGGAAAGTAGCAGACCAGCTGTGGGATTTGCCCTATTTTAAAGAAGTAATAAAGATCGAATTTTTCACTCAAATGATGGAAAGGAGCTTAACCTTTCAATCAGTGCTATTCCAAGTATTATTCATTGAATCGTTTATTCTAGCAGCGATAACTCAATTTATCTGTATTTTAGTCTCCACTCTTCGAATGGAACGAGAAGTAGGAATTTTAAGAAGCTTAGGTTTGCATAAAAGAGGAGTTCTCGCAATTTTTTTAGCTGAATCAACAGCTTTGGGGATAACCGCAGCATTTCTCGGCTTAATTGATGGATTGCTGGGTTCACTTCTTCTAGGTTGGTATATTTCGCTATCAATTCCAATTAAAATTGAACTATCTTTGAATTACATTATCTTATGGATATTATTCTCGATTCTAGTGACACAAGTATCAGCTTTTCTACCCTCTTATCGTAGTAGCAGAAGAAATATCATAGCAGCTATTTCGGGAAGACCAATGATGAGGCAATATCGTGAATCCAATAATTTGAGAGATTTCTTAGCGGAGAACTCGCCTCAATTACAAGTATCGATTCTCTTCTTACTAGGAGTTTTTACCTGTGTTTTTATCTTTAATAACTCATTAAAAATGTTGGGATTGGTTCCTATAGACCTCATCATGTTATTATTCGTCTCTATCTCGAGCGTGGATTTTTTTAATGGAGTTATTACAGAATTTAATTTGTTTTTTACTTTTGTGGGATTAGCAAGTATAGGTCCACTGAGTTACTTAATTGCACACGAATCATTTCCAAATCATTTCGGAAAAGAACTAATTAAAAGCTTGATTTATGGCTTATTTGGTATCCTCATCGCTAGTTGTAGTTTGTTAATGATGTTATTAATCAACATCGGAATCTTAGACTTTGTATCTATAGACTTAATTTTAGTGGAGTTAAGTGAGAAATTAGATTGGTTAGAAGCCAATATACTAATTAATTTCATTAGAGGATCCATCATAATCTCTTTTCTGATAATTATCTTTTTAGAACTAGTGATTTTTCACAGAATTTGGATGTTTCTTATTATCCGTGGATTTTCACAACATCGATCCTTGAGAGAGCAGATATCATGGATAAGGAAAAAAAGCTCCAGGGGGCAATACAGTATCATGATATTATTTCTTGGTCATTTTGGCATTCAATTAATCTTAGTAGCCTTGAATAGAGCAATAACAGAAATCTCAAATGACCCCTATATCCTATACAAGCTTCCAGTGCTATCTTTGCTCCATCCAGTAATGTTCCTGACAACAGCACTCATCGAAATTAGTTTTTTTATATTATTGATTATTATTCCAATTATGAACTTTAAGAACCAACCTGAAAACCACCATGAAATGACTTCAAACCTCGAAATTACCTAATTTGGAAACAACAAATTGGTAAATAATGTAAATTTGAGTAAATGCATTACCGTTATTGGTATTTTTATGTGAATTTAATTAAAAGACTTACACAAACAAGTATTAGAATAATCATTCCTAAAAGAGGACTAATAACAGGTGTAAGATTAACTGGGGTTTGAATGGCAAACAAATCTGAGACATTCCAACTAGTGAATCCCATAGAATCATATGCAACTATCTTTATCTGGTAGTTTCCGTCAGTGACATTGCGAACGTACCATTCAAAATAGTTTTGTGTTAATCCAGAGGTCAGGAGTGACCAATTGCCGTCTACGGTTCTGTTGTTAGTAGAAAGATAGATATCATACGTCAATTTATGGTTTAAAGCATCATAAGCGACCCATTTAATCTCTATAACAGAATCCAGACAAGTTCCCTCGGGGGATATAATTGTTGGGCCAACTATATGGTTAGGCATTCTGGAAGGTGATATGTCATAATTTTCGGTTGGAATCTGGAAATATCCTTCCCCAGTCCAGTCTTCCCAATAATTAGACTGAAATGTATTATTTAAACCGTAATCGCCTGCATCTAAAGTGTTTTTTTGGAAATCATTTTGAAGGATCATATTATTATGAGAACCTGTCCCTAAAAGTAAGCCAATATCTTCAACCTGTTGTTTTTTTCTACCAGAAATTGTGTTATTAACGATAGTATTATTACTCGATCTAAAAGTTTTAATACTCTGAGTGTTCTTATCAAATGTATTACTCTCTACAACATTATTACCAGCGTAACTGAGAGAGATACCTACATCATGGTCAATAATCGTGTTTCGCCTTATGATGCTATTATCGACGTGTGTTAAATAAATACCAACTTGATTATCAAGGAAGTCATTATTTTCAATCAAACAGTAGGTAATGTTTCCTAAGTGGATTGCAGTTTTACCTCTATGGAATATACTATTAGTTAAATGAAAAACAACATCAACATTTTCGATATTAACAAAATATTTCTTAGAGTTTTGTTCCGTAATTACAAGTCCAGTAATGATATAAGGATTTAAGAGGCTTCCATCGCCTTTAAATTTCTCACTTTTGACAAATGTGGCAAATTCTTCGTTTCCATTAATCACAACTGAATGAATATCGAAATCAGTGTAAGAATACACCTGTGTAACATAATCAAGATTAGCTTGATATACAATAATGTCTGTTTCATCATAAATTTTAATATTAGTAACAACAAGAGGACCGTTTATTTTTAATCCTCGTAATGAATCCGCATCAAAACGTATCGAAATGATATTCACACCTTTCTCAAGAAAACTCGTATTAGAGCCTGTAAGATACTCTCCAGTTCTCGCTTCGGGTTCTAAGCTCATTCTCACTAAGTATTTACTTTCTTGTAGAATTTCAACTGAGATTTCAATTAATAAGTAGTCATACCTCCAGTTGAAGTCAATATCTTCAGCTCTATCCCAAATTTGGCCTGCAAATCTTATGTAGAGATCAAAATTGACGTTCGTATATATACGAGTAGTATAGAGGTCATATTCATTGGATATTGCAACAGGAGCTAGAAGAAATTCATGAATTCCGTTGATACGTAATCTATGGATGTGAAACATAAGTTCATGCCCAATACCATGAAAGCGTGAGGCATTAACTAAGGAAATTGTCAAATTATGAATCCCTATCTCCTTTCCTAAATAACTTCTTGAGGTTTCGAAACTATCTCCAATAGGAGTTTCATTTGTCGTTTTAGCTTGAACAGTAAGTATAACAGTTATATTGGGATAGTAACGGGTCACATTGATCTCCATAAATAATATAATATGATCATAAAGAAGATCTCCATCTAAATCCTCTCCCATATCGGAGAAGTTCCCCGTACAATACACATAGCGTGATTCAGATGTTTTAAGGTTAAAACTTCTAGGATTAGGTGAATCAACATTTGGGATTAGAGTATTAATCGGAGAATTTTTTTCTATAATTCCCCTATTTAATATGAATATGAGTAACAAGAAAAAAATAAATGTTTGTGATTTAACTGAATGGTTTATTTTATGTTGTTTCATCTTATGACTAGATCGATCCAAAAAGATCCAAGTATATAAAATGTCACTTCAATAAACATTCCAACTATCCCAATGGATCAATTCGTAAATAATTTCCAGTCAGTTTCAATAGGAGGAGGGAACATAACAAGCTACTTTCTTTACTATTCCGTTTGTTGGAACTTCGATTGACTCTTTCGTAATCAAACGATTTTGATTCATCGCGTTTAAAATAAAACCAACAATGGCAAAAGGAAGGTCAAAAGATAATGAAATTGAAAATTGAGTGCATTTCGTTGAGGGACAATCAACGTGTTGTTTTAGATAGTCTAAAATTTCTAAATGCTTTCTAGCTGTCTCAGAATTATAATCTTTTTTTAGGATATGATAATCAAAAAATTTGAACTCCTTTTGAGTAATTCCCTCGTTTTCCAGTTCTTTCAAGGTTTCATTAATTTGAGAGGTACCTATTCCCAGTGCTTCAGCAATACTCTCTGTATGACGCTTTTTAGTGTCTAGAACATTTTCCTCTAAATACAATTTTACGAGATCTTTCCATGTAATTTTTCTCTTTTCACCCGCTTCAATTCTTTCCTCAATCGCGGTTGCTATTAAAGCTTTCAAAGTTTCATCTTCTAATTTCTTAACAGTGACTTCTTTCACATCAGCCGCTACAAGAGCTTCTCCATCGCTAATTCGTTCTACAGGAACTTTTCTTGGTGTTTTTGATTTTATTTTCTTTTTAATTTTTTTCTTTGGTTTTCCTGTTTTCTTCTTACATTCTGAACATGGATCTTTAGTTGTTTCGAATTGTACTAATCCTTCCTGATCCATTGCCTCTAAAACATTTCTATCTTCAATTTGTGTAATTGCTCTATACCAAGTGTTAAGACATTCAAGAATTTCCCGATTATCTGTCACCTTTCTCTTATGAGAACCAATTGGAGTATTCCATTCTTCAATAGCACTCAATTTAGGTTTAAAACTCACATTAAGAGAAAAAATACATTTATTTTGGGTCAATTTGATACTTTGTGGTTTTTTAGAAATCTCTACGTCATCAGAGTAGTCTTGAGTAAGAATCCAATCCCAAACTTCGGTAATAACCTCTTTGGTTGTAACAACGGGAAAACTACAAGAATTACAAACTTTCACTGAAAGAACACCCTGTAATAAAAATCCAACTGGACTTTTTAATCTATAGATATAATATTATTAAAAAGACATATGTCGTCAAAAAATAGTGAATCAAAGATATCTTTAGAGGAAATAAATCAGGCGACTGATATATGCCATGCTATTAAGAGACGAAGGTAAAATATCCGATAATACACAAGTAATTGCCTATGCTAGCTTTACAGAGACCGTTGAAGATTTGGTGCAACTTTGACTAATTGATTACTTCTATTGATTGTCTGATATTCTATCGATGATTGAGGGCTTTTAATGGATGATATTGACGTTTTAATCATTGGAGCTGGGCCTGCAGGGGTTATTTCTGCAATTACCTGTGCTAAAATGGGTTTAGATGTAATATTAGTTGATTCTAAATCTTTTGACCTGATTGGTAACAAGGTGTGTGGTGATGGGTTATTCAAATCATTTACATCTTTTCTTGAGAAAGAAGTGGGTATTATACAACCTCATGGTTCGGAGGTGTCTGATACCTTCGAATCGATGGTTTTAAGAGCATCAGGGGTAGAATTACCTATTGAAGGTCATGGTTTCATGGTTGATCGTTTTCTTTACGGTCAAAGGCTATTAAAAGAAGCTATTGACTTGGGAGTCAATGTTCGGGTGGAAACCAAAGGTATTAAAGCTCAACTTGATGGGAATTGTGTAATTGGGGCCATTGTTGAAGAAAAAAATGGGAGTCAGTATTTCATTAAGGCGAAAATAACTATTGATTCTAGTGGGCGTAATTACCAGATTAGAAAAACCCTACCACAAAATCTTTTTCCAAATATCGAAACCAGAATGA
>JAEOSR010000011.1 GCA_016840285.1 Candidatus Hodarchaeota archaeon
ATGGAAATACATAGACATATCAATAACAGCTGAACAATAAGATAAATCATCCTTAAGGAAACCCCTGTTTGATTGGGGATTTTAGCAGAAACCTTTAACGCTTTGTTTCCACGCCTTCTCGTTTCATTAGCAAAGCAACGGCATTCTGACTGTGTATGTGCAAATAACTCAGATTTTCCCTCTGAGATAGCCTTGCACTATTAAATTCACGATTAGCAGTAGGTGATACCGTAATGATGAATGTCCATGGTTTAAGCTTTCATTTAAAGCATGTAATTCTTTTGATTCATAAATATATTGATATAACCTCCAAACATGGTATTCTACTTTCTCTATTTCTAGTTTTAATTGATTAAAGTCCACTTTCCTTTGAGCTTCCCAAGTGTAGCGATTTTTACGAGGAGAGCGAACTTTTCTTGTCATACAGGCTGCAATCCTGTCATATTTTTGGAATGTCTGAATGAGCTTATTTTTTGTTGATTCGTGATGATTTTTCAGTCCTTGAATATCTTCTACTTGGATTTCGACATAAATTTTGGATTTATGTTTGGATGTGTGAACGAAATCATGAAGTAGAGCATAGCGAAGTAATTGCTGAATATGATTTGGTAAGTTGTGAGGTAGACCTTTTCTGATTTTCACATGACTATGATAAGCCTTTTTGAGATGTTTTCCCCTTCTACTGATTTTTCCCTTCAGCCATTCTACTCTACCAAGTCCTTCGCTCCAGAATCTACCAATGTGTGTAATTCTTACCAGTTCTGTTAATTTTTTTTTTGCTTCGGCGAAAGTTCGGCATCGATAGGTTAGATTAATAGTTCCAAGGTATCCTATGAAGGAAAAAGGATATATTCTCCGTTCTTTATGGGATTTTGTGATATATCTTCTTTTTGGGTTAACTATAACGGCAATACACTCTTCTAATTTAAAAGATGTTTTTTTAGTTATAATTGGAGTGATGATTCTTCCATTAAGCCGCAGTTCCATTTCGCCAAGCCTCCAAAGATTGTTGAAACAGTTTTTCCAATGGTTCTTCATCAATTTCTTTTTGAATTATAAAAGAGCCATCACCAGCTAACAGAGGATTCATAGATATTGTCCGCCTGAGCAATTGGAGTTTTTTGACTTCAATATGTCCGTACCCCGAGTTATACCCCCGACCTAGACGATCAAAGTTCATTGCGCTTTCAATAATTAAGCCCATCTGTTCGGGTGAACATTGGCTGAGATCAGCTTCAAAAGTGAAATAACCAGAGAAATAACGTTCATTGAAATTCTGTATTGATTTACCATTGTATGTTAAGTTAATCCGATTTTCTGAAGCGATATGTACTTTTTGGACACTTTCAGGTATTTCAGCTGTTTTATGAGAGATTGAACAGATGGGATCAGCGGATACTGAAATAATTCCTTCACTTCCTTTCGACCCAAAAATCTGATGGAAAATGCATTCCCTATTATCAATACAGCTTCCCAATTGATGAAATCCCTCTGGAAGCAACTTGTTCCCATGTTTATCTGTTTCTTTGTCTGTAGAATGGCACACTTCTAGTCCTTTTTCAAAACAGATTAAAGCAATTTTTCGTCTTAAGACACCTTTTATCACGTTCGTCAAGAAGACACCTTCCTTCAGGTAGGTGATGAATTGACCGTAAAACACAATCCTTTACCATAGTTAATCAGCTTAACATGCTTGAGATTGCAATTAGTAATTCGACCCGAAATGTGGAATAGTCTCACCCACTTGCCATAATTGAACACTCCTGTCACCCGATAGAGGCAATTTTCAAAACGGACTAAATCATTGGGTTGGAAATAAAAGAGCTACTTTTTCTTTTTTCGTTTGACTTCCATAACCAAAATAAGTGTTGTTAAGAGGATAATTCCAGAAAAACCAGAGCTTTGTTTCTTCGTAGTAGTAGTTGTAATTGTACTATTCGTTGCTAATGTGTTTGAAGTAGATCCTGTGTTTGAAGTAGATCCTGTGTTTGAAATCACTAATGGAAAAGGATCAAAATTTAAATTACTTTCTTTATTCTGATATGTCAGATGTGGATTTTGACCAATCAGATATGGATAATCTACCAACCCATCAGCATTTGAATCAGGACTAGTCCAATCATCCCAGTAATTGTATTCGAAAATATTTCTTTGACCATCATCATAAGCTTGAGACTGTCCAAAGAGATTATTTCCAATAAAACAATTAAACATCACCTTATTATCCTGAGCTATACCCAAGACATCAGGGGTTAAATAAATCGGCGAAATTTCTAATCCAGGGCCTTCGTTCTTAGTAATTGTATTTTCAATAAAATTATTGCTTGATGAACCCATTAGAAAAATTCCTACACCATTTTCTTGTATCGTATTTGAAGAAACTAAATTATTATTAGAGGAGAATAAATTGATTGCTTTCCTAATATTATTCGAAATATTATTTTTGTTTATAGTAATTTCATGAGAATAACGGAGATATATACCGTTACCACAATTTGAGATTGTATTGTTTGTAATCAAGCCATTTACAACATTATCAAGGTAAACTCCCCTAGCAGCGCCACTCAATGTGCTATTTTGAATGATAAAATAAACGTCTGTATTCCTTATATCTATCGTAGCTAGAGAGAGAGAGGGGGGATTCAGAATGTTAAAATCTTCAATGATAAAAGGCGATGAGGATGTACCATTACCTTCCAAGGAATGAGTTTCAGCAAAGACAAAGAATTCCCCGTTTCCGTTAATAAGTAGAATTGAATCAACTGTGTCAAATTCGGAAAAATGATATACTCTAGTCGTATATATATTCAATTTCCTATCTAAGATATAGTAATTTATATCCCTTATTTCTATCCAGGAAATAAAATATGATTCATTTATACCGAGCGAATAGAACGACTTGGTCTCAAAGGTTAACGGAACAGTTTGAATACCTTCCGTTAAGGCAAAATAATTCTCATAAGAATAATAGTTATTTGAAACATTAGACGCTAACCGAATTCGAAAGAAATAGTAATCAGGTGTTGTCACATTTACCTCAACATCTAATACTAAAAAGTCGAAAAGTCCATCAAAATCCGTATCAACACCGTAATCTGCAAATTCGCCAGTGAATCTGACTGGGGGAAGATCAAATTCATAATAATAATAAAATCTGGTGGTATAAATAGAAACACAAGAATCTAACAATGTATAGTGTGGCCGATATACTCGAAGATCATCAATAATAAAAGATGTATTCAAACGCTGGTAATATAGGGAGTGCATGTTAATTATCATAGAAACGTTATGAATTCCTACGGTGAGGTACTCGGTTTGTTCTTTTGGATAGTATCCAGAATTTGTAAGTGAGATAAGATCAAGAGTAAAATAATATTTATCTTCTTTTGATACATTAACTTCCACATCAATTACTAAAGCATCTAACTTAGAGTTTGAATTATTATCAAGTTCCCTTTCATAGAAGTTTAACGTGAAATATACGTCAGAAGTATCCGATATAGCACTATCAGTTTGTAGTTCTGAAGAAATGTGTGGGATATTAGCGCTCAAATTTCTTAAACTATCTTCAGTATTAGAATAATCCCCATTTTGGATTTGAATCTCAATTTCTTTTAACAAGGAATTAGTACTAATCATTAAAACTAGAAAAACAATAACCACTACGAATATAGAGCGTGGTTCTGCCTTCCTATTCCAGTTTATTTGATTTTTCAAATTCCCATCACACTTCATACCTCCTGTAAATAATGCGTATGATCATCTAAAATGTATGATTTTTCTTTTTATATATAATTTCGCAATGGTGAATATCCAGCAAATCACTCTGCTATCGAGGGTGCAATGGTTGAAGTGTATGACGGAAGTACCAGAATCAATCATACTTGTTTTTCTTTTCATCATCTGTTCGATATTACCAAAAATCAGTTCTAGGCACTTTTCTTCTGGCGTACAACTTAAATACTCTCTCTTTTCTTCGAATTTTCCATGATGATTTATCATTCATGCTAGAAAGGCATTTAACACACAAAATTCCGTTAAAGGATTTTCAATTTCTATTAATCTCATGTAGTAAATGGTATATTCATTTATTATCGGCTAATAAGGATTTAACTGGAAGAAAAATTCGACCCTTTCAGAATGTTCTTTGTCTTGCATTTGATAGATTTGATGAAAATGATCTCTTAATAGGAGCTGTGCGACCTGTTGTTCAGAATTATTTGAAGAAACAACGCCTTCAACAATCAAGACGTGGAACAAGATATCAAGCTAAATTTATTTCTGTAGATCAGCTTAAGAAAGAACCTTTTGCACTTCCTCAATTTCAACATAAGGAGAGAGGACTAGTTCTCGTGAATGTGTTAACAGATATTTATGATTGGATGACAGAGTACACCTCTCCAAACAGAATAAATCAGTCTGAAAGCTATGATCTTCCCTATTTTGATATTCTGGCCCATGCCAAAAAAGCAAAGGTCATATTTAAAGAGAAGAAGAGCGAAAAAGATAGATTAAAGCCTGTTCCTGTTCCTCAATATACTAGAACAGTCACCTGGATTTTAAGAAGGGAAATAACAAGTCGAGAAAAAGCTTTTCTAACTACAACCAAGAATTTGCAAAGCATTAACGTGTTGGGAATGAACGCGTTAGAACTGATTAATTTCATTCGTGATCATTTAATGATTGAATATACCAAAATACGTCCAAATAAAAAACGACGAGTATTGGTATTCACTCCCACAAGTAATCTCATTGATGAACGAATTAACCAGCAGATAAGGAAAATGGATTTTACCTGTGGATGTTGCATCTATCTTTCAAAATACACGAAAATTGATTGCTTATTATTCAAAAAACTAGAATATTTAGCATCACTAAAGCATAAAACCATTCCTGCAAATTTAAAATCACTTTACGCTGAACGGATCAATCCTATATTCTCAACCAAAGTCGCTTGTTTCTTTTTGAGTCTGAGAAAAACCTTTACAATCCAATTAAAAAAGTCAAAGAAGAGAAAAATGATTTGTGTCGCGTGTTTAGGCACGCTCGATACTCCTTCTTCCTTAGATATTAAAGTTTCTTGTAGTTGCAATACAGAATACTCCGTTATCTCGCCTGAAATGACCGAGAATAGTGTTTTTCATTGTCAGCTCATAGATCAACATACAATCCTAACAAAACACGACCAGTCTGATCGACTCATCTCAACATTAACAAAGCAAGAATACATACGGACAGATCGACCAGAACTTCCTCCATATCAAGTTTTTCAACCGGAAATTGATAAAATAAACAGATTAAAACTACTATTCAGGGAGGGATCAGGGTATATTCATATTTTTGAAGACGATTCTATATACTACGACCGAAAACGAAGAATATTACGTGTCAATCAAATTTCTTATCAGTTAAATTCATTAAAACTCATAGATACAGAGAAATGGAATCCAGTTCTACAATCTCTAGCGGATAAAAATCCTTTTTTGGAGTTTAACTGTCGCTTTAACAACATTAATCTTTCTAGAGAAGATAAAGTAACTATAATAAAAAACAAGATTCCTTTCCTTCAGATTAAACGACCACGGAAAAAAGAAATGGAAACTTATCCTCTTCATCGCCTACAAACAGTCTATAATGTGGGTAAACCACGATTAAATAAAATCTTTAAAAAATGGAGAATTAGAACTATAAACTCCTCCATAAAAGGGATTTTAAAAGAACCAAATGAGGAAATAAAAGAAGCCATAGAACTTCCGGGAGTGCGACATACGCTTCAGCAGCTTCATATACAAGGATTGATGATCTCTCATATGAATGCAACCTATTATTTGATGGAACTAGCACGCATTTATGAAAAAAAATGGTTAGCTGATAGATACAAATTTAGAATGAATAAATTATTACCCCGATGTCCAACAAGGCTCGAAGATTATTATAATGATGCTCAAATAAAGTCATTTAGACAAGTGTCAGCATTAGAGGCCTGGTTTTCCCGTCCGTTTGCGGAGGGCGTTAGACAATTTATCATTGTGGTTCAAGGTACTAAAAATCTTTTAATTCAACGTCCTTATGGTCGTACAGTTGCACGACGAGTTAATAAAACGAAGAAACAAGGAGTGGATTATATGGGAGGATATACATCTTTTGATGCCATGATGAACTGTGTGAACAGGAGACTGAGACACCAGTTACGCATCTGGAATGCTAAAGCAGGCCTAGGATTTAAAACTATTCCGCTGTTTGTGCATACTGCAAGTGATAAAGCTGGACGAGCAGGTCATCTGGATCTTGAAGAGGTAGGGAGGATCATTTCCCGACTTACTTTATGTGAAGCAATCGCTGAAGAAAAAATCAACCCCTTCCAGTTTCAACGGCGATATGATGATGATTATTTGCCCTATTATGTACTAAAAGAGCAAATAGTTAGATGGTTACGAGGAGTGATTGTGAAAAAACATATATTACCGAAAAAACTCTTTTACCTCAATCAATGGCTTTCCTTTGAAGTAGCTCACAAATATCATGTTAAACTTCTCTGTTCGTGTTTAGAGCAATGTGTAGAATTAACAGATTTTGATGAACGAGTATTTTTTTTACGTGAAACCTATCAACCCTTGATTTTCCACCCTAATTTTGAAAAAGTCGGAGCAAGTTTGGAATAACGTTTTCGTTACTCGATTTTTCTCATATGACTAAAATTGTCGTATAACGTTGGTATTACACACGAACCTCCGTATGTTCTACTTCTCTGAAGAAATTGTTTCAGCTTTATTCTAAGAGTAGAACTTTCCAATCATATGAGTTATGATCTTGTCAAGACAGGCTTAATAACAACTATTGATGATTTTTTTTCGAATGTCAACAAGTAACATGTCTCTACCTATTGTTTATCAGAATTTCCAATAATCATTTACTCTTATTGCTTCGTTTTCTCCAGGCCAAGGTGGCATGGTAGTAATAATAAATCGAAGAGATTCTTCTCCAAAATTTCGAAATTGGAAGTGGGTCCCTTTTGGAATGGTTAGACATAGACCAGGATTTACGGTTACAATCTTTTCCTTCTCGTTTTGTTTACGCCAAAATTCCCCCTTTCCATGTATACAGAACCAAATTTCCTCAATCGTTTTATGAACAACTGCTTTGGAGGTCTTCTTAGGGGGAAGAGTGCAATGTGCTAGACTACCACTTTGCATTCGGAGCAATTCTTGTATTTCAGAACCATCAGGCGCTATTATAACATTAGCTGCTCCAAGATTAACAGTTTCAAACCTTAACAGGTTATTTTTCAAAAATTAACCGTCTCTCAATATAATTTCTTGGTGAATAATGTTGTATAACAATTCACAGTGTTAATGGAACACCGGTTATGCTTGCAAACTTAAGGACTAAATCTGTCAACTCCTTACTCACGTCTTCTAACAGAAATGCTAAATCCTGTGAGTCATGCTTGAATTCAAGTCTTCTTTTTTCTGCATCAGTGAATTGATTGTTGTCAACCAGTGGTTCAACAATCCTGAGATAATTATCTATTCTAACTGCTAGCCCATTTGTAATAAATTCAATCATAGCATCGTCAGAAGTGGCTAGTCTATCAATGATACCATCAATTTCTTCCAATTTTGTCTGATCTTCGAACCAACTAAGTATTCTCTCTTTGATACCCATGGGCTTATGATATATCTGCCATATATCATGACATGGTGCCTTCCAGTCATAAAAAGCATTACCTTTCGCTGCTTTATAATCTACGAGAGTTTCAGTAAATTTTTTTTCAAAATCGGGATTTTTCCATCCATAATACCGAAAATTATGTAAGGACCGCAACATCTCCTCATTCGCAGTGAGTAGTCTCTTGCAAATGTCCCCTAAATCCTTTGCTATCTCATGGTACTTCTTGTTAAGAATGATTGGGAGATTTGATAACTCATTTGCTACCGAAACAAAATTTCTAAGTATATTTACACCTGTTAGAACTTCAGCCAATTAATTTGTCCTCCATTTATATTTTTCTTTTTTATTTTCTCCTAATTTCATCTAAATATCAATTAGATATTTTTTCTTATCATCTATAACATCAAACATTAATCCACTTGATCCCTCGCCTTTACCGGGGCCTACTTTGCGTACTAAGGACAGATAAGTGGAGCCATTGCTTCCCCGTGTTCGCTGATAATGACTCGTTACTTCAATACCTGCTCTACTTACTGTTTCTTCAAAGAGTGTTTCACTTTCACATAGGATTCGAGTTTTCGGATCGATTGGCTCCACCTCCCGGATATTGGTATTACGAATCATCCGGGCCTGTTCTAAATAAATATCTCTTTCTCTATCATCAAACCGTCTTCCGATGAAAGGAATCCAGTTTTCAGGTACCACAGTTGAAAGATGGTAACGGGGAAGAATTTCTGTTTCTTTTTCAAAATCTAATTCATCAATCACTTCAATGGCCCTTTCAATTTTTAGTCTGAATTCAATTTGGATACGGAGATCAAATGGGCAGTCGTCTGGAATTTTCAGATTTTTTAACACATAGAGACACTCACGTGTCCGAGTTTTGAGCTTTTCAAATGTAGTGAGCTTGATAGGGGATAGTAAATCCAGAACCTGATCATGAACCTGTTTTAATTCTTCCAAAAGCTTACGATACTCCTCTGTTCCAATAGAAATTACATTCTTGATCATAGGATTAAAATTAATGGCAGCTTTAATCAAAATATCTCGGATCAGGTTTATGTGTGTCTCAATTGTCGAATCCAATAATGATTGAATGCTTGAATAATTTTCAGTGACAGCTATTGCCCGAATCTCGGTTATTTTTTGACTAATCCCTCTTTGGTTATCATCTAGAATTAACATAATACCATTTATCACAGCATTTGTCTCAATCGCAGTCAAGATTGATGCGTCTCGGATCTCGCTCAGAACTGTTTCCTCGTCTCCTCCTCCCACTAACGCATCTAAGATCAGATTATAATTTTCTGCTCTAGCTATGATATTAATTTGTACTTTTTTATTTTCGAGTGTAATAGTATGGTTATCGAGAATTGTTAGGATCTCGCCAATTATATTATTTGATTCAACGGCGATTTTAACCGCGATTTCACGAATACTCTCAATTAATGATAATTCGTCCTCCAAAACCAAAACATCAAGAATTGGATAACAATTCAATCCTAAAGCTTCATTATTTATCGCTGTAATCTTTTGGACATAATTTTCTGCGTTCTCTAGGATGGAGAGGATCCTATTCATCCCAGAAGATTGGATAGCTTCTTGGGTTACTAGATCAAGTATCATTTTAATGGTAGTATTATCGTGTGGGGATATTCCGGTAAGAGAAGCGAGTGTAGCTCCAATATTAATCATATTCTGCTTAATATACCCTTCCAACTCCTCTAATGTATTATCAGATGTATAAGTAAGAAAGAGATCATTCAAATGATCTTTATAAATGGCAGATAACTCACTTTGTCGTCGTAAAAGAAATGCATCAAATCCAGAAATGCCACTTCCAAGTGCGTTTTGAATTGTACTCTCTACTCCCCAGATCTTGTTTGCCATTTCATCCC